>CAWUKV010000172.1:0-11931 GCA_963923025.1 uncultured bacterium | reverse complement strand
AGAGTATGTCCTTAAGGGGGGCATGCGGGTGCAGACTACCATTGATATGGATATGCAGCGCTTAGGCGAGCAGGTGGTAAAGCAGGCCCATGTCAACCGCTTTGCCAGCGGTCGCTTGGCCGATCAGGTGGCGCTAGTTGCCATTGACCCACGGACGCACTATGTGAAGGCCATCATTGGCGGGGTGGACCACGAAAGCAGCCAGTTTAACCGGGCGGTGCAGTCGCGCCGTCAGCCGGGGTCGTCTTTCAAGCCGTTTGTGTACTACGCCGCGTTTGCGTCAGGTCGCTACACGCCTAGCAGCGCCATTGGCGATACGCCGGTGACCTACCCTGACGGCTCTAACTACTATTCGCCCAAGAACTACGACGGGTCGTTCATGGGCAGCATCAGTATTCGTCGCGCATTAGAAACCTCTCGTAATGTACCTGCGGTGAAGCTGGGCCAGGCCGTGGGCATTGAGCGCGTCATCGAAATCTGTCGCACGCTGGGCATCGAAAGCCCCATGCTGGCCGTGACGTCGCTGCCGCTGGGAGCGGTGGACCTGACGCCGATGGAGATGGCCGGAGCCTATGCTACGTTTGCTAGCAATGGTTGGCACTCTGATCCGACGCTGATTGCCCAGGTGACCGATAGTCAGGGTAATGTGTTGCTCGATAATTCGCCTAAGCCGCAGCTGGTTCTGGACCCCTGGGCAACAGCCTCCTTAACTGACACCCTCCGGGGCGTGATTGAGCGGGGTACGGCCCGAAACGCTAGCATTGGGCGACCGGCGGCGGGCAAGACAGGAACAACAGATTCTGAGCGGGATACCTGGTTTGTGGGGTATGTGCCCCAGCTGTCGGTGGCAGTTTGGGTCGGCAATGACGACTACTCGCGCTTACCCCGGGGAGCAACCGGAGGTAGTTATGCGGCTCCGGTATGGCGTAGCTTTATGGTTCAAGCGCTAAAGAATGAGCCGGTGGAAAACTTCCGCCGTCCGTCGGAGTTCATTCGCCCGTAGTTGCCTTTGGGTTCTGTTCTTAGGTTCTGCTACCAAAAGCGCTGGCCTTAATGACAGGGCCAGCGCTTTTGTTTAAGGTTGATTGCGGTCACTCAACACTAAGCAATGCCCTGACTTGGCACCTTTAGAGACCCTTGAGAAACCGAGTTTGGTTCGTTAGAGCGGGTGGTCTTAGCCGCATCTAGCTCAGCAAACTCAATATGGTTAATGAGCGTGGTGACAAAGGCAAACAGCAAGAAAGGAATCGATAGGACCAAAATCAGGCCCACGGTTGCCAGTGCATAAACAGGTTTGCTTGCCCCCATCAGCGCCAGCGCTGCCGCCAGACTGACAAACAAAACCAGCAGCCAGACGATAATTTGTCCGTAGATATCGCCAAACTTGAGGGTGCAAACAAATCGATAACGCTGTTTAGTGTCCATAAACGTTGTGAGAATATGCGTGAAACGGCTAAGGTGTTATCCAGCATATCGAGACTACTTAATACGGCGCACGACTTCTCAACAACTCGAAAGATTTCTGTCAGTTTCGCAGCTCTAGTGTTGTAGATCTGTTTCGCAGGCCTAGTTTCGCAAATAATGCCGCATCGCTACCTCTTGTTTTACAAACCCTATGGGGTGTTGAGCCAGTTTACCGATGCAACGCAGCGCGACACGCTGCAGCAATACATTCCAGTACCCAATGTGTACGCGGTGGGACGGCTGGACCGTGACAGTGAAGGGTTACTGCTGCTGACGAGCAACGGCCAGGTGCAGCACCGCCTGGCCCATCCCAAATTTCGGCATCCGCGTACCTACTGGGTGCAGGTTGAGCGGGTGCCTGACGAGCCCAGCCTGGCCCAGCTGCGGGGGGGCGTCATCCTGCGTTACCAGGGGCGAGACTATCGTACGTTGCCCACTCAGGTACAGCGGTTAGAGCAGCCGCCCGCTCTGCCGCCCCGGCAGCCGCCCGTACGGTTTCGCAAGCAAGTGCCGACAGCCTGGTTAGCCATCACCTTAACTGAGGGCAAGAATCGTCAGGTGCGCCGGATGACGGCGGCAGTCGGCTTTCCCACGCTGCGGCTGGTTCGGGTTGCCATCGGGGATCTACAGCTCTCTGGACTGAAACCGGGAGAATGGCGCGATTTGTCGAAGAAAGAACGGCGATATCTGCTGTCTTTGTAGGGGGAGAAGGGAGAAAAGTGCCGTATCACACCTCTAGAGACGGCGAACCGTCAGTATTCTAGGTAGGTAACGAGTCTGGACCTACAATTTGACTCAACTCTTGAGACAAAAGCGGGCAACCTAATCAAAAAGCCACAAACCCGTTTCTATCAGACCGTTATGATTCAGTAGTCACCGTCAGCAGCTTTTACCGTTGTATTTGTCGATTAGCCTTGACTTGACGGTGTGCATTTGCTGTTGGTGTCCCTGCCCGACCTGAGCTTCTTACCGCCCTATGATCGTCTGCTCCCAGTGCCAATCTGAAAACCCTTCTGTACATCGGTTTTGTCAGCAGTGTGGCGCACCGCTTAAGCTATGGCGTGCCATTGTCGTAGATGGGCAGATTGATGCTGCGCTGCGGCTCACCGATGGTTTGACTGAGGATGAATCGGAGTCCTCGGTGCCTAGCACACCTGCTGTGATGACGCTGAAGCAGGGGAACCTCAAACAAGACGACGTTCTTGATGCGGCAGGTCGCTATCGGCTGTTGGACGACTTAACCTTGAATGCTGGACGGGGGCAGGTTCTGGTGACAGATTGTTTCCCTGACCAACCAGCGTTGCTACCGCTACAAAGCGTTGATGCTGATGCTTTGCAACCGATTCCTCGGGCGCAATGGACCGATGCTGATGTGCCGTATTTGTTGCCGGTGGCGGCTCGGCCCTACTTGCAACTGCAAGAACGATTTTTTCCCGCGATCCCAGAAATTCATGGCGCGTGGGTGACGCCACAGCGGAGTGTGTTGCTGATTGAGGACCGCAGCGACCTGACGCCGCTGTTCGACGTGTGGAAATTGTCTGAGTTCAACGCGGTACAGCAGGTCCACTGTCTCTACGCTATGGCTGAGCTGTGGGAGATTTTGGCAGAGGTCAACGGTCAGGGTAGCCTGCTAAAGCCCGACAATCTCTACATGGATGAAGATCAGATTTTTTGCCTGGGCGCAATTGAGCAGTCGAGCGGTCAGCGGACACTGATGGATCTCAGTCTGCTATGGCAATCGCTGCTGAGTGCTGCGCAGCAGCCACTGCCAGATCTGCAAATGCTAAACCAGCAGATTATTGCTGGTGAGGTCACCGCGGTTGACCCCCTCAAAGAACGGTTGGTTGAAATCGCTGATGACTTACATCCTGCTGTTGATGACCCCGATGGCGTGTCAGGCCCGGATGTGGCTATCGCGGCAAGTATGGTGGCAGATCTGCCAGTGGACGACGAGGATGCCGATCCGCTGGCCGCGATCGCGATTGCCGATACAGCTATGCCGCCAGATAGTGAGCCGGTGGACATGCCCACCATGGTCCTACCGATGAAGCTGATTGGTCTGGAGGAGTCGGGATTGACCCACGTGGGCCAACAGCGGGAACACAACGAGGACGCTTATTTCATCCAGTCTGCTCTACGTAAGCAGGACAGTCCCAAGGGGCAAAAGCTAGACGCCCAGTGCCTTTACGTTTTGTGTGACGGGATGGGTGGCCATGCTGGGGGCGAAGTGGCTAGCGACCTGGCCGTCAAAACGTTGCAGAGCTACTTCACTCAAACCTGGCAGCAGGATCTGCCCACAGAAGATCAGATCAAGGCGGCGATCCACGAAGCCAATCAGGCTATTTATGATCTGAACGAGGCAGAATCCAGAACCGGGGCGGCTCGGATGGGTACGACGTTGGTGCTGATGCTGCTGAGCAATACCCAGGCCGCGATCTCCCATGTGGGAGACAGTCGTCTGTACCGCTATACCCGTCGTTTAGGACTACAGCAGCTCACCGTAGACCACGAGGTAGGTCAGCGGGAAATCCAGCGAGGGGTTGAGCCCGCGATCGCCTATGCTCGACCCGATGCCTATCAGCTGACCCAGGCTTTGGGACCCAGAGACAACAGCGAACTAGAGCCCAGCGTAACGTTCTTGAACTTCACCGAGGACACACTACTGCTGCTCTGTTCCGATGGCCTGAGCGACCATGACTTGATTGAAACGCACTGTCAGAGCCACATCGATCCGTTGCTACGCGGTCCCAAAAACACAGAAGAAGGCGTTGCCGATCTGATCGATCTCGCCAACGAGATCAACGGCCATGACAACATCACTGCTGTCGCCGTTAAGCTCAGGGTTAAACCCAATATGGAACAGGTGCAGCTAGGTTAAAGGAAAATGCGGTCTATTCTCCAAGTCTGACTTATTCTCTAAGGCTTGGGTTGTTAGGAGTCTTGGATTGTTAGGACGGCGGAGCAAGTAAGGACTATTCGTAATCGCGCTGAAGCTCAGTTCATCAGGCTTCTGCCTTGCTCTACTCGTCTTCATCCCAGGCTTCCACTGCCAGCAGTTCACCAACCGGATCGCGCATAGAAAAATCAAAGGCTTCCAGCTCCGATTTCCAGTGGGGCCAGCGATCGCCAAACAGCAATGCCATTTTCCACAGGTGGTCACTGGGCTTGACCGCGCGCGTATCAACCAGCGACTTGACCTGACGCTGAAATTTTGCCATTGGATGCTCTACCAACGGCTTCACTATCGTTTGAGTCATAGAAGAATGTTCGGTTTTGTTAGTTTTGTTGCTCGTCGAATCAGAATCGATGGAGTTCCCGCTAGCGAGTCAGCTTAAATGCTGTGGAAAGCCGCTCTGGTTGCGGACTGGCACAGTTTTGAGTGCCGTCACCAACGTCACAGTGCAACACATTAGCACAACCTGTCAGCTTTGGCCCAAAAATGACGGAGTTTCATTCTTAAGACTTATAAAGCGTTGATGGATCGCGTCTCTCAGCTCAGTGTCAGCACTACCAGATGAGTCGTTAGGTGTCAGAGTTCAGACGTCCAATGGATTCCGATGGTTGCCCTTGGGCGCTTAAACCCGCAGCCGATGCTGCAAACACCTGTAAACATCTGCAAATAACGGCGAGACTCACTGAAAGACGCCGAATCTAGCACCTCAACAGTGTGCTGTGTCGTTGCTATTTACAGTAGCGCTGCTGTTGTGCAATGACAGGTGCGGGATACCGGCAAAACCCCGTCAAGGTTTAATTCTCTAGACCAAACGATGCGGTGCTGGCGGGTGTTTCTCCCCACCGATAGTCAAAGTTTTTCTAAGATAATGTGGTCTAATAGGCTCCGGACCCTAGCACTTGAGCATACTGCCTGGTGCCCTGTCACTGGGTCAGAGGCACGCCGAGTGCCCCAATAGCGCCCTGACGTCTTGGGGTGCCGTCCCATGCCAGTGGGACACAGACGTATTGTTTATCTCTTTCTTTTCCTTGTCATGGTTGCTTCCCCTGATGATGCTGGTCAGTCTCAACCGATTCATCTGCCCAAAACCGATGAGTCTGAGTATCTTAAGCAAATTCGCCATACCTTTTCTCATGTCATGGCGATGGCGGTGCAGCGGTTATTTCCCAAGGCACAGGTGACGATTGGTCCTACAATTGACTACGGCTTCTATTACGACTTTGACAGTCCAGAACCCTTCACCGAAAAAGACCTGAAGGCTATCCGAAAAGAGATGATCAAAATCATCAATAAGGGCCTGCCAGTCGAACGAGAAGAAGTCAGCCGTGAGGAGGCCAAGCAGCGGATTGAGACTCTGGGTGAACCCTACAAGTTAGAGATTTTAGAAGACTTGCAGGAGCCAATTACGCTGTACCACCTGGGCGACCAGTGGTGGGATCTGTGCGCTGGGCCGCACGTGGGCAATACTAAGGAGCTGAATCCAAAGGCGTTTGCGCTCGAAAGCGTGGCGGGCGCGTACTGGCGAGGGGATGAGACCAAGGCCCAGCTCCAGCGCATTTATGGAACCGCCTGGGAAACGCCAGAGCAGCTGGCCGAGTACCAGCGACGACGGGAAGAAGCCAAGAAACGAGACCACCGCAAGGTGGGCAAAGAGCTGGGGCTGTTTTTGTTTGCTGATGATGTGGGGCCGGGCCTGCCGCTGTGGACGCCCAAGGGTACGCTGCTGCGCTCAACCCTAGAGGACTTTCTCAAGCAGGAACAGGTGAAGCGGGGTTACTTGCCCGTGGTCACCCCCCACATTGCCCGCGTGGATCTGTTCAAAATATCGGGGCACTGGCAGAACTACAAAGAAGACATGTTCCCCATGATGGCGGAGGATGACGAGAACCGAGCCAGTGAGACGGGCTTTGTAATGAAGCCCATGAACTGCCCGTTTCATATTCAGATCTATAAAAACGAGCTGCGCTCTTACCGTGGCCTGCCACTGCGCCTAGCGGAATTTGGCACCGTGTATCGCTATGAGCAGTCGGGCGAACTCGGGGGGTTGACGCGGGTGCGAGGCTTCACAGTGGACGATGCGCACCTGTTTGTCACCCCCGATCAGCTCAACGATGAGTTCATTAAGGTGGTGGACCTGATTCTGGCGGTGTTCAAGAGTCTGCAGCTGAAAAACTTCAAGGCCCGCCTCAGCTTCCGCGACCCGGACTCAGACAAATACATCGGCACCGATGAGGTGTGGGAGAAGTCCCAGACGGCCATTCGCCGGGCGGTTGAAACGCTGGGCATGGAGCACTTTGAGGGCATTGGCGAAGCCGCGTTCTACGGGCCTAAGCTGGACTTTATCTTTACGGATGCTCTAGGGCGAGAATGGCAGCTGGGCACCGTGCAGGTGGACTACAACCTGCCGGAACGCTTTGAGCTGGAGTACGTAGCCGAAGATGGGACTCGGCAGCGGCCGGTAATGATTCACCGGGCTCCGTTTGGCTCCCTGGAGCGGCTGATTGGCATTCTGATTGAAGAATACGCTGGCGATTTTCCCCTATGGCTGGCCCCGGAGCAGGTACGGTTACTGCCTGTGAGTGCAGCTCATGCGGAGTTTGCCCACCAGGTGGCTGGACAGATGCTAGAAGCGGGGGTGCGGGTCCACGTGGACGACAGCGGTGAGCGTCTGGGCAAAATGATTCGCAATGCGGAGAAGGCCAAGATTCCCTTGATGTCGGTCATTGGTGATAAGGAAATCGAGGCGAATACGCTCAGCATCCGGACGCGAGGTGCGGGAGATTTAGGCGCGATCGCGGTGCCCGAGGTGCTTGATCGTCTGAAGGCAGCGCTGGTCCATCATGGTGACTTTTGAGGTGATTTTTGATGGCTGCTGCAACCGTTCTGGTCACGGTGCCCGCCACCACGGCAAATCTCGGCCCTGGGTTTGACTGTCTGGGGGCGGCGCTGACGCTGTGCAATCGGTTTCGGTTCACACTGGCAGATGATTTGCCCGTGCAGATCGAGGTGACCGGGCTGGAGGCGAGACGGGTTAGCCGCGATCGCACCAATTTGGTCTACAAAGCCTTCGCCGCGCTGTATCAAAAGTTGGGCATCGACCCACCGAAAGTAAGGCTTGACATTGAGCTGGGGGTGCCTCTGTCGCGCGGGTTAGGAAGCTCTTCGACGGCCATCATTGGTGGTCTGGTTGGGGCTAATCATTTGGCAGGGGAGCCCCTCAGCCGGGCTGAAATCGCTGCCCTGGCGACGGACCTGGAGGGTCACCCCGACAATGTTGTGCCGGCACTGATGGGGGGCTGCTACCTGGCCGCGGGCGGTGCAGACCGCCCCTGGATGTTGTGCAATGTGCCCTGGCATTCAACGATTACGCCAGTGGTGGCGATTCCCGACTTTGAGCTGTCTACGGCAGCGGCTCGGCAAGTCTTACCGCCCCACTACAGCCGAGAAGATGCTGTATTTAATGCCGCCCATGTGGGGTTACTGCTGCGGGGGCTAGAGACGGGGAATGGAGATTGGCTGCGAGGGGCGCTGTGCGCTCGCATTCACCAACCATATCGGCAATCGCTGATTCACGAATATGATACTGCCAGTCCTGTGGCGTTGGCTGAGGGGGCTTGGGGGTTGGTGATTAGTGGTGCAGGGCCAACGCTACTGGCGCTAGCACCAGCTACCGATGCTCCTGGGGTGGCGATGGCGCTTCAGTCACAGTGGCAGCCGGGTCACGCTGTAGAGTGTCACTGCCTAGCCCTAGACCGGACTGGCACTGTTGCGGATGCGGCTTGAACCTGAGCTTGAAAACACCTGTGCCCAAGCCGCCGTGATACCGGCAGTTCAAATGAGGCAACCTATACCCCTGGGCTTGACCGTTTTGGAAAACCTCTTCTGGCAGACTTCAGCCTCATCTTTTGGTAGGTTTGACTATAGATTTAGTTAGATGTCTAGGGCATTTAATATTCGAATTGCTTATGTTAGATTTTCTTTTGAGTTTCCAAAGCCTTTACATAACGGGCCCTTTTGAGAAATATCATCATTTTTTACGCAAAAGTACCTTATCAAAAGTTAATTAATTTTCATATACTGATGGACGTGCGCACGATGAGTATAAATTCTCATTGCCGTCAGGTACGTTCGCCTAGCGACGTGTTTGAGTAGCAGCGCGTTCTGGATTCCTCCGACCTTCGGTAGGCCGCCGCGAAATCAGTCATCAATGCCCACGGGGCCATTCCCGCCGGGCAGCGCTACAAAGATAACTCTTAGATTCAGGCGTTTTACCTGGGTTGTAAGGCTTAAATTCTCCTCGAACTAGACAACGACCTCTCAGAGCAACTCTGCGCGCTTCTGCTGAGCTGATAAAAAACGTGTCATGTTAGATGGATCTTTCCCCTGGCTGACGACGCTAGTTCTGTTTCCCATACTGGCCTCGTTCGTCATACCGCTGATTCCCGAAGAACGGGTCGAAGCGATTCGCAATTACACCCTGGCCATTAGCGTGGCCGAGTTTGGGCTAATTCTTTATGTCTTTTCCCAGTACTACAGCTTGCAAGCCTCGGGCCTGCAACTGATTGACAGCTTCACTTGGGTACCCCAAATTGGCCTGACCTGGACGCTGGCAGCAGATGGCCTTTCAATGCCGTTGGTTGTGCTTAGTGGACTGGTAACGACGCTGGCTGTGCTGGCCTCCTGGAACGTGAAGCGGGAACCGCAGCTTTACTTCTCCATGCTGATGCTGATGTACAGCGCTCAGCTTGGGGTTTTCCTGTCCCAGGACCTGCTGATGTTCTTCATCATGTGGGAGCTGGAGCTGGTACCGGTTTACCTGCTGATTTCCATGTGGGGTGGCCCCAGACGGCTGTACGCAGCAACTAAGTTTATTCTTTACACTGCGATTGGTTCCGTTTTCATCCTGGTTGCAGCGCTGGCAATGGCGTTCTTTGGCGAGACGACCAGCTTCATGCTGAGCGATCTAGCCTTAAAGGACTTTCCGCTCACTTTCCAGCTACTGTGCTACACCTGCTTCCTGATTGCCTTTGGCGTTAAGCTGCCGATTTTCCCGCTGCACACCTGGTTACCCGATGCCCACAGCGAAGCACCTGCACCGGTCTCGATGATTTTGGCGGGCGTTCTGCTGAAGATGGCGGGTTACGGTCTAATTCGCATGAACATTGAGCTGTTGCCTGATGCCCATGTGTATTTTGCTCCGGTTCTGGCTATCCTCGGCGTCATCAATATTGTTTACGCTTCGCTGACGGCTTTCGCTCAGGACAATCTAAAGCGGCGCATGGCTTACTCGTCTGTTGCGCACATGGGGTTTGTGTTGATTGGTCTAGCGGCCTTTACAACCCTGGGCCTCAGCGGTGCCCTGCTGCAGATGATTTCCCACGGTCTGATTGCTGCGGTCATGTTCTTCCTGTCGGGTGTTGCTTATGAGCGCACACACACCCTATCGATGGAGAAAATGGGCGGCCTAGGCAGAGCCATGCCGGTTGCTTTTGCCCTGTTTACAGCTGGGGCAATGGCTTCGTTGGCGCTGCCCGGCATGAGCGGCTTCGTGGCCGAGATTGCTGTCTTCCTGGGCATTGCCACCAGCGATGCTTACAGCGTTGTTTTTAAGTCGGCCATTATCATCTTGGCGGCGGTGGGCATTATCATGTCGCCTATCTATCTGCTATCGATGCTGCGTCGCGTGTTCTACGGCACGCAGGGGGAGATTGAACTACCCACTGGGAATGCTTGGGGCATTCGTCCGCGCGAGTCTTTCATCGCGCTGTGCCTGCTGGTGCCCATCATCGGTATCGGCCTCTATCCAAAGCTAGCAACGCAAACCTACGATGTGAAGAGCACCGAGGTCGCTAGCCGGGTGCAGAATATCCGCATCGCAGACGAGAGTGGTAACGCGCCCTTCTTTGCTCAGGTATTTGTTGCGCCACAGCTGGAGCTGGCTACTCGCCCAGTGACTGTGCCAGTTGAGTAAGGTCTGAGCGGCTGAGTTAGCCTTCATAGCCAGATTTACGATCTGCGCCCATCAGTCATCTTGACTGGTGGGCGCAGATCGTTTTGGTGTGAGCTAGCTTCTTGGTTAACGCTACACATCTTGAAACAAACTACGGGCCATTATGGCTGTGGTCTTTGCTATGAGCAGAGTTTATTTTCGCTTTCGAATTCCACAATTGCCCGCAGATAGACTCTTTTGAGTGGCTCGATAGCAAATTAGCGCATATCCTCCCCCTAGGGGGCATTGAACGGAGCTGAGCCACGACGCTTAACTTTGGGGACATCTCCACCCAAGTTGAGTAGGACAAGCGACATGATTTTCAAATGTTCTAGAAATATTTCAAAAGGTTGGTTTGCTGCTGTCCCGCTGTCCCTAGTCGCACTGGGCTGTAGCCAAACTACGCCAACAGATACTGGCGCAGTAGATGACACCAGTGCGGCAGATGGAGCAGGCACGCTACTGATTCAGGCCAATGGAGAGGATTTTGTTCGTCAGGGCTTTACCACTAAGGACGGTTGGGCTGTCACCTTCGACCAAGTCAACGTTACGGTGGCAAATGTAGCCGCATATCAGGCAGAGCCCGCGTTTGACCCAGACCAGTCAAAATCGATCAGCAGTTCCCAGCCCCCAGCGGAGATTGTAGGTCCAGTAACGGTGGACCTAGCCGCGGGTGACGAAACCGCTGACCCGGTCAGTATTGGTGAGGTCGAGACGTCAGCAGGCCGCTACAATGCCTTAACCTGGGAGCTGGTTGCTACAGATAAACCAGCATTAGTGATGGTGGGGACAGCTGAACGAGATGGCACTCCGGTGCCGTTTAGCATTGCGATGGACCCCGCCCTGAAGTTTACCTGCGGTGACTTCATTGGCGACGATCGCAAGGGATTCTTAGACCCAGGTGATATCGCCACGGTGGAAGCGACTTTCCACTTCGACCACCTCTTTGGCGATGCTGATCTGTCGGCTGATGATGAGCTGAATCAGAAATCTCTAGGTTTTGATCCCTTTGCCGCCCTAGCCGACAACGGACAGGTGAATCTATCACCCGCCGATTTGGAGGCCAATCTATCGCCTGAGGACTACCAGCAACTGCAGGTCATTTTCGCAGGGCTGGGGCATGTGGGTGAGGGGCACTGTCAGGCCCAAATGCTATAGCAATAGAGGAGCTTGATCACCAGTGCGGACTTTGACCATAAAAGCTTTAATCGCACAGTCGGGGCTGTTCTGGAGTGTCGCCCTAGGCGGACTGCTAGGCAGCAGTTGGCTGGCTGAGCCTGCTTGGGGCCATGGTGCTACGGCGACCGTTGAGCAGCTGACGACGGTACGGATTACGACCCAGTACGATACGGGCGAGCCCATTTCGCGGGGGCAGGTTGCGGTCTTTAGTCCAGACGATGCCCAAACCCCTTGGCTGACTGGAATAACCGATGAGGTTGGGGTGTTTGAGTTTATGCCAACGGAGCTGTCTGGAAATTGGGAAGTTGTAGTGCGCAAAGCTGGACATGGTCAGAGCATTACGGTG
>CAWUKV010000171.1:0-12215 GCA_963923025.1 uncultured bacterium | reverse complement strand
CTCAATCGACCAGGGCCTATCTCCGTTAAATCCCATTTCACCTCACCTTCAAACCTCCAACGCGCAATACGGCCAAAGAGAGACTTCTTCGTAGATATTTAACAGAATTCACCATGTTGAACGATTATGACCGATTATCCGGAATAAAAGCTGCCAATTTCGACCCCCCAGACATACGAGGACGGGTTGCCGTGTTCATTGACGGGGCTAACCTGTTTTACGCGGCGCTGCAGCTGGGCATCGAGCTAGACTACAGCCGCCTGCTCACGGCGCTGGTAGACAAGGCTCAGCTCATGCGCGCCTTTTTCTACACGGGCGTCGATAACAGTAACGAAAAGCAGCAGGGCTTTCTCATGTGGATGCGCCGCAACAACTACCGGGTCATTGCAAAGCCACTGTCGCAGATGCCGGATGGTTCCAAGAAAACGAACCTGGATGTAGAGATGGCCGTGGATATGCTAACTCTGGCCGAACACTACGATACGGCTGTTTTAGTTAGTGGCAACGGTAATTTGGCTCGGGCTGTCGATGCTGTTAGCTATCGAGGGGTGCGCATTGAGATCGTCAGTCTGCGAACCATGACCAGCGATGGTCTAATCAACATGGCAGATCGCTATATTGATTTAGAAACGCTGCAGCCTACCATTCAAAAGCAGACAGCGCACAAACTGTCGGGCAGCAGACTCAGCGAACCATCACCCCGTTCCACGGCCAATTACGTCCGCAGACCCCTGTCCGCAACCTCCTAACAAGAAAAGCCTACGATAGCTTGCCCCACAGGTTTCCCTCCATAGGTTCCCCATATTTGTGACCTAATCTAAGCAATCATGCTGGTCTGATAGGAGGCAATTGGGGTGAAAGAGGCTATTCCGCTCAAGAGAACCGCAGGACTACCCAGGGTTGGCGCCAGAACTGTCCGGCGTCTGGTACTGGTTGTTCTACTCTGCTTATGTTCTTTTGTTGCCTTGGCTCAGGTGAGTCCGCCGACACCACTGCCGACCACTGCGCCGGCAACGGTTTTTTCGGCAGGGCGAGCGATACAGCATGTTGAAGCGCTCGCTCAAGCCCCACGCTCGATGGGGACACCGGGGCACCGGGCCGCGCAACAGTATTTGGTGAAAGAAATTGAAGCGTTGGGGTTACTGCCAGAGGTTCAGGCCACGACAGTTGTGCAACGCTGGCCTGGGGCAACCCAGTTTTCGGTGGGCAGTGTCGAAAATATTCTCGTTCGCCTGCCCGGTACCAACAGCACCGGCGCGATTGTTCTTGACGGACACTATGACTCGGGCTCCAATTCACCGGGGGCAGCTGACTGCGGCAGCTGTGTGGCAACGCTGCTAGAAACAATGCGGGCACTGCGCGCTAGTGCCGCACTTCGGAACGACGTGATATTTGTGTTTGCCGATGGTGAGGAAAACGGCGACTTAGGGGCTTATGCCTTTATTACTCAGCATCCGTGGCGCAAAGACGTGCGGCTGGCGATTAACTTTGAGGCAACGGGAAACAGGGGGCCCAATCTGCTGTACAGCACCAGCCCCAACAACCGACGGATAATCGAGGGCTTTCTCAAGGCGTCTCCCCGCCCGGCTGCGTACGCCTTTGCAACGGTGTTCGATCGCTGGTTGCCGATGACGCGGATCGGCTGCGATCTAGAAGAGTATATGGATCATGGGGTTCCTGGTTTGGGCTTTGCCCTAACGGGGAACACAACTGGCTACCACAATAGATTGGACAGTGCCGCGCGGCTCAGTCGCCGCAGCCTGCAGCACCAGGGTAACGACGCGCTAGCGCTGGCGCAGTATTTTGGCGATCAAGATTTAGGTGACTTAGAGGCGTCTCAAGATGCCGTCTATTTCAACATTTTGCCGCAGGTCGGGGTTCACTATTCCACCGCCTGGGCGATGCCGCTGGCAGTGGGTGTCACGCTAATCTTTCTAGTCGTGGTGCGTTTGAGACGGGGACGGTTAGCGATACGGGGGATGGCGATAGGTGCGATCGCATTCCTCACCGCCGCCATTGCAGCAGTCCTTTTTACAACGCTACTTTGGTGGGTCATCAAAACCCTGAACCCTAACCTACAGGTCCATCTCATTGGCCACTATCGAACACTTCAATATTTTGCAGGGCTATCGATTTTTGCGGTGGCGCTGATGGTAATGGCTCAGGGGTGGCTACGGCGGCTGGGGCTGCGCGATCGCATGGCTGGGGTAGGACTGGTCTGGCTAGGGCTGATGTGGCTGACCAGCATGCTGTCACCCTACATCAGCTACCTGTTTACCTGGCCGCTACTGTTCTACTGCCTGTTGCTGGGGTGGTACCGGAGTGCCCGATACCGTTCCGGTTCCTGGCTACACATTTCAGTATTGCTGCTGGCGGCGTTACCCGGCATGATTCTGCTGTTGCCTGTCGTTGTGCATCCTACCCTGGCTTTTATGGTTCGCCTGGAAGCCTTTATGCCTGTGCCGCTGCTGGCGCTGCCGACAATTTTTGTGGTTTTGCTGATGGGGTTGCTGGTACCCCATGTGGATGTGCTGACGGATCAGGTACGATTCTCCACAGGAGAGGCCACGCCATCGCGCGGGACGCTTCCCAGTGTGTTGCTGATCGTTAGCACTATTGTTCTGACGCTAGCCACGCTGACCTCTGGCTTTGATGCCGAGCAGCCCCGACCCAACAGCATTGCCTATGCGCTCGATGGCGATACCGGTCAAGCCACTTGGGTGAGCGTCGACACGCATCTCGATGACTGGACCGCTCAGTTCTTTCCCGCGCAGACTGAGCCACGGATCTACGAGCTGTTTCCCGGTGTTCCCGTTCGTGCATTTACGGCTCCTGCTCCTGCTCAGCCCTTGGAAACGCCTAGCGTCACCCTGCTCAGTCAGGATATGTCCAGTCAGGATATGTCCAGTCAGGATATGTCCAGTCAGGATATTGACAATAGCGTCACTCGAATTCTGCGGTTGCGGCTGACTTCGCCCCGTGGGGCTGCCAATCTAAATGTGCAGTTCATAGCCGACGGCATCGTTAAGAGCGCCACCGTGAATGGGGCAGCAATGCGTTTAGGTGAGCTGCCGACTGCTACGCGAGACCAGCTTATCTTTGACTACTTTAACGTGCCTAAAGGCGGCATTGAGCTGACACTGAGGGTCCAGACGACTCAGCTGGTTCGACTCGCTGTGACTGACACCGCTTACGGGCTGCCTCAGCCATTGACCGCGTCTATCCTGCCGCGATCTGATGAGCAGATGCCGTCTTTCTGGGGACTCGATCCGACCTATGTTAAAAAGACATTTCGGCTTTAATGCCCTTTTCGTAGTCAAAGCTATCCTCACAGTTTCCTCAAACTGTATGCGTATAAAAGGAATAGACCTGTAAGACAGTTTTTCTACATTGAGGAATGTGAAATGACCAGTCAAAGATCAATAGCGTCGTTTTTGCTGTCTCTGCTAGGCGGGTTGTGGATGTTGGGGACGGGGCGAATGATGTATGGGCGCGGGCTAGGCGGTGTCGGCAGAGGCGTGCACCACATGATGTGGCGGCATGGCGTTGTCTCTGGGCTGTGGTGGCCCTGGTTTGGTCTACTGGCTGGTGCCATTATCGTCGCGAGTGCAATTTTCCTGTACCTGGCTCCTCGCTATCAGCGATCGCTGGGGACAACCATTTTAGTGACGGCGGTGCTCAATCTGTTTTTGGGCATGGGCGGCATGTTAGCCAGTGGCCTAGCCATTGCAGGGGGTGTGCTGGCGCTGACGCCCCGGACAACCTCGCAAGAATAGAGAAGCAATATCAGCGTTTTACTAGAACAAAGATTGCCACGGCCAGTACAAAGTAGCCAAACCCCTTTTGGAGCTGCTCGGCAGAGACCACGCGAGCAAGGCGACTGCCGAGCAGCGTACCGAGCCCGGCTGCTAGGGTAAACGACAGGGTCAACCCCCAATCAATCGCGACCTGGTTGAGATAGCCGAGAAAGCCGGTAGCAGAATTGAACGCGATAATCAGCAGCGAGGTACCGACTGCTGTTTTCATCGGAACGCCGCCCAACAGAACCAGGGCCGGAATAATCAAGAAACCGCCACCTACCCCAACAAAGCCGGTGACGATGCCTACGCCCAACCCCTCTAACAGTATTAGCCAGCTCACGGCGGGCTGGGCTGCAACAGCCTGGGGCTTGGCCGATTGGGGCTCAACAGAACGGCGGCCTCGACGAATCATCAGTACGCTGGCGGCCAGCATCACTAGACCAAAACTGACTAGCTGAACCGTTTCAGTAATCATTGGCAGACGAATCAGCTGGGTCCCCAGGTAAGCACCCAGCATGGCGGTGGGAATAAAGCCCGCGGCAATTCGCCAGCTAACTTGGCTATGCCAAGCGTAGGGAATCACGCCGAACAGACTAACGCTGCCGACAATGAACAGGCTCATTGCGATCGCAATCTGACTGTTCACACCCATCACATAGACGAGAATCGGCACCGCCAAAATCGACCCGCCGCCGCCAATCAGCCCAAGACTTAGCCCAATGCAGACGGCTAGCAGGTGACCAATAAGGGTTGTTATCATCGTCTACGCTCTCTAAAGTTTTGCAATCCCTAACAGATGGAAATTCTGGGGGATTAACAATATCAAGATAGAATGGCCGCAACCTGCCTGCCACAGCTTTCGTTTGCCGGTACCGCTTCCATAATTTTCTTCGGATCGGGCAGGTCCAGACCGTTCATCAGCTCGATGAACGCTTCTCGACTGCGCAATGGCGTACCGGCATGGTTGAGATCTACCAGTCGAGGATTGAACCACTTTTCTTCTCCAATAGTCGAGACCGTGTGACCGCGATAGTCGTGGGCCGGGTACACCAGCGTCTCATCGGGTAGCGTAAACAGTTGCTGGGTAATCCGGTCGTAAAGTGTCCCTGGATCGCCCGATTGGAAGTCTGTTCGCCCACAGCCTCGAATTAGCAACGCGTCCCCTGTCAGGACGCGGTCGCCATTGACCCAATAGGCCATGTGATTGTCCGTATGGCCGTGGGTTTCAATCGCCTGAATCTTGACGCTGCCCACGGTCAGCACCTGCCCGTGGCTAACATAGCCGCTAGCACAGGCGGCTTGGGCATTTTCAGGAACGAGCCCCTGGCAGCCGGTACGGTCTCTCAGCGTACCTGTGCCGGTAATATGATCGGCGTGAATGTGTGTCTCTAGGCAATAAACCAGGGTAAGCCCCAGCTCTCGCAACAGTTTTAGATCGCGATCGACCTGTTCGAGCACCGGATCGACCAAGGCCGCTTCGTGCGTCTCCGGGTCAGCAATCAGGTAGGTGTAGGTGCTCGATTCTCGGTCAAATAGCTGACGAAACAGCATGGCAACCTCCTAAAAGAAAATCCTTGAACATCGCTTTTTTCATCTGACTGGACTTGTTCTATTTTGGTAAAAACTGGGTAAAAACATCAGGTTAAGCGAGACGCGTAAGCCCGGTATACCGCCATTCCTGCCACCATTGAAGCAAGAAACAAAATGGGATTCCAACTGCCAATAACCAGTGCCGAAATACCCGGCCCCGGACAATAGCCCGCAATGCCCCAGCCAATGCCAAACAAGGCTGCCCCAAGCACAAGCGGCCCGTCGATATCAGTGCGTGTGGGCAGGTGGAACTTGCCGTTAAAGATGGGCGTGGAGCGACGGAGGACAAATCGAAAGGCAATCACCGTCACGCCGACGGCACCGCCCAGCACAAACAACAGTGTTGGGTCCCACGTACCGGTTACGTCCAGAAAGCCGAGAACCCGCTGGTGGTCAATCATCTGTGACAGACCTAACCCAATACCAAAAATCATACCGGCAATCAGTGCTAAGCCGTCTTGCTTGATCATTTTGTTCATGGTTTTACATTCCCTAAGCCAGCATCAGGACATGACGAGTGACAAATACGGTGGCAAAGCCCGTTATCAGAAACGAAACAACAGCAACCAGAGATCGAACAGACAGCCTGCCTAAGCCGCAGACGCCGTGCCCGCTGGTACAGCCGCTTCCCAGACGGGTGCCAACTCCCACCAACAGTCCACCAAGGACCATAGCCCAGGGCGAAAAGTTAGAGACGGGTGTAGGCTGGGTTGCAACTGCGCCTTCGTAGACCCATCCGCCGAGTACCAAACCGGCAATAAACAGCCAGCGCCAGCGACGATCTGGGCCAAACAGGGCCCCGCTGACAATACCGCTAATGCCCGCAATACGACCGCTGAATAATAGTAGTAGCGTGGCACTAAGGCCGATGAGCATACCGCCCGATAAAGCGGTCACAATATTGAAGTCCGCCATTAGAGAATCACTCGCATTTCAAATATTATATCACTTTATAACTATATAGTAATATAAGCGGCAAAAAACTACCGCAACAACAGATCAAAGCAACAAATCAAAACAAGTTTGCCAGAAAGATCTATGCAAAAAAATCTATGCAGAAAAGGCCTACAGGCTAATAGACAGTGTTTTACATACGATTTCGCACAGTTCAAAGATTTTGGGGTTAGCAATCTTGTAATAAACCGAAACCCCCTGCTGTTGACGAGATACGATACCGGCCTGGGCTAACAGCTTCAGGTGCTTTGAGGTATTGGCCTGACCTAGCCCTGTTTGCTCAATAATTTCGGTCACGTTGAGCGGACCAGATTTTAGCGTACAGACAATCTGGAGTCGGCTGGGTTCAGACAACACCTTAAAGAAGTCGGCAATCTGCGATAGCGACTGGGGCGAAAGCTGATGGACGGGTAGCCGTTCTGGGGATGTGGATAGGCGGACAGCAGCATCTGGCATAGGCAAACGATATCAGGCGATGGCGTTCTTGTGTTTGGTAGATCTTCTTTATATTACCATACAGTAATATGATCGTCCCTCACAACGGAGTGAATACCATTGAGCTAATACCATCACACTTCGTTGCTTATTCGCTCGGTTCAATGCGATCTGACGGAGAATAAAAGTAGAGCTAGGGAGGTAAACACATGAGAGACCATACGCTGTTTCCGAACGAGCTACGCGATCTGTTTGTTGGAGTCGCTGCCCTATTGCTGACAATTCTCATTTGGTCAGTTGTTTTTGCTCCTGCGGCTATATAGGCAAAAGATGAGGATGGCTCGAGATTTGCTGGCGCAGCAACAGCTGCGGCAAATATGCTGCTGCAAGGTTATCTTGCAGCGTTCCCCTCAGGACTTATCATTGACGTATCATTATTGTCACCGTGAGAAGCGCCTATGCCAGCGCCATCGCGCCTTGATCGCTTTAACCCAAATCGCAGCCTTAGAGCCAGGGTTGGCTTTGCGACAGTAGGGACGACACTCCTGCTATCGACTTTGCTTAGCCTCATTGCCGGACAAATCAGTCGCGATCGCATCATCAAAAACCGGGGGCAAATGCTGGCTAATCTGGCTTACCAGATGGCCGATAAACTTGATCGGGGCATGTTTGAGCGCTATCGGGATATTCAGATTCTGGCTAGCCTTGATGCCATTCGTCAGCCAAATGTCCCCATCGATGCCAAGCGGGTCTTGATTGAAAAGCTTCAGGATACCTACTCAGACTATGCCTGGATTGGCCTTACCGATGAAACCGGTCAAGTTTTGGTGAGTACTGGCCAGCTGCTAGAGGGCGTTAGCGCGGCAGAACGCCCCTGGTTTCAGGAAGCCCACACTAAACCCTTTGCCGGAGACGTTCACGAAGCGCTGCTGCTGGCCGACCTGCTGCAAGGCGGTACGGATACGGGTGAGCCGTTACGGTTTGTCGATGTGGCTGCTCCTGTCACAGACGAGCAGGGCGCATTTACTGGTGTTTTGGGCGCACACCTGAGCTGGTCCTGGGCCGAGGAGATCAAGCACTCTCTGCTTGGCCCGCTAGAGCAGCGTAGTCAGGTCGAAGTCCTTATCCTATCGGCAGACGACTATGTTTTACTCGGGCCTGACCGTCTAGAGGATCAGACGCTTCGCTTTCCCGCAGATAACTTTGGGTCGACTGAGGACGCCCGTCATCAGCTGATTGACTGGTCAGATAACAATGAGTATCTGACCGGGTTTGCCCTCAGTCAGGGCTACCGGGACTATCCAGGGCTGGGCTGGAAAGTGGTCGTTCGTCAGTCGAGTCAGATTGCCCTTGCTCCGGCACGGGCGCTGCAAAGGCAGGTGTTTGCTGTGGGTGCTTTACTGGGCGGACTATGTGCGATCGCAAGCTGGTTCTATGCCAGACGAATTGTGAAACCGATTCTGGCCTTGACCGACGCCGCCAATCGCCTTCAGCAGGGCGAATCGGGGGTGTCTATGCCCATCGTTACTGGCAAGGATGAGCTGGCAGTCTTTTCCCAGTCCCTAGACCACCTGGTTCAGACCCTCAGCCATCACCAGATCGAACTAGAGTCGGCCAATCAGCAGCTACAACGACAGGCGGCCCTGCTAGATATTGCCACCGATGCTATTTTTGTACGTGATTTAGAAGGGCACATCCAGTTTTGGAATCGCGGCGCCGAGCGCATCTATGGCTGGTCTGCTGAAGCCGCTATCGGACAAGACGCGATGACGTTGCTGAACAAGTCGGTATCTGACGAACTACGGACGGCCTACCAAACTGTTCTCACCGAAGGAGAATGGCAAGGTGAGCTGATCAAGCGGACAAGGTCTGAACAAGAAATTGTTGCCGATAGTCGTTGGACCTTGGTTTGCAACGACAAGGGTGAGCCCGTCGCCATTCTGACAGTTGATACCGACATCACCGAAACCAAACAGTTAGAGACTCAGCTGCTAAGGGCGCAGCGGCTGGAAAGTCTAGGTACGCTGGCCAGCGGCATTGCCCACGACCTCAATAATGTGCTAACCCCTGTGGTCGGGGCGGCTCAACTGCTGCCGCTAACGTTGCCGCAAATTGACAAAAACTCTGCTCAGCTGCTCGAAGCCCTAGACAGCAGTGCTAAACGGGCAGGCAACATGGTCCAGCAAATCTTATCCTTTGCCCGAGGGACCGACGGTCAGCGGACTCAGCTCCAGATTAATGATCTGTTGGACGAACTGAGTCCTATTCTCCGCAGCACTCTCCCCAAAAACATTACGATTCGCATTGAAGCTGCCCATGACCTCTGGCCTGTCAGCGTTGACTCAACCCAGATTCACCAAGTCCTGATGAATCTGTGCGTTAACGCTCGGGATGCTATGCCTAAAGGGGGGAGCTTAGATATCTGCACAAAGAACATACGGGTTGATGAACACTATGCCAAGCTTCATCCGCAAATTCAAGCGGGTACCTACGTTTTAACAACGGTTGCCGATACCGGCACAGGCATGCCGCCTGAGGTTGTTGATCGCATCTTTGATCCTTTCTTCACTACAAAAGCAATCGGCAGGGGTACCGGACTGGGGCTATCAACCGTGGTGGGCATCATCAAAAATCATGGTGGCTTGGTGAATGTCTATAGTGAGGTCGGTAAGGGTAGCCAGTTTCAAATCTACTTACCTGTACAGACGTGCATGCAGGCAGAAGAGACACCGCTTTCCCATTTACCGACCGGTGGCGGTGAGCTGATTTTAGTTGTCGATGACGAGAGCCTCATTCGAGAGATGGCTAAAACAGCGTTAGAATCCCACAACTATCGTGTCATCACTGCCGAAGAGGGTCATGCCGCCATTACTCAGTTTCAGGAACATCGCCATGATATCAAGGCTGTACTCATAGATATGATGATGCCCCTGATAGACGGAGCTACTGCAATTGAAGGGATCAGACAGATTTCTCCTGGCATTAGCATTATCGCTACTAGTGGTTTGAGCATTGAAGCACATACCCTGGCAGCGGATGAGTTTCTGCCCAAGCCATATACGCTGCAGGACTTACTGAATACCGTCTATTCAGCCGTCCAATCGTCTGCTTGAGACATACCGCTGTAGGCGGATCCTCCCTAGGCTGATCCGCCTACAGCATGTCAGCTGCTCATTTCTGTCTGTCTAGACGCCACTTGAAATTGCCGACCCAGGCTTTTTCTCTGTTCAGGTGGACAATTCAGACGTTTCGACTGATTCAACGGACCGCTCCAGCATGGTTTCTTCTAAATGCTCATCGTGCTGACGCTTCTGCGTCGTTAGGCTACGTGTCTCAGACCTAACCCGCTGGGTAGAAGGCAATTCGACCGACTCTTCCGCTCGGTGGTGCATGGTCGATTCTAAATGTTCTACATACTGGCGGGATTGAGTGACCGCTTTTCTGGCTTCTTCGTCAATGTTCATACCGTTCTCCTAGCTGTTGATTTTGTATGGGGAAATACCCACAGCCCATACCCTAAGCAAACATGTTGAGGATCTCATGAGGCTAGGTGAGTGAAGGCTCTGAGCGGGCTGCTAGCCGCTCACAACTTCCTCAGTTTTTCGGGTTAAGTTAGGGGCTGATACCGAAAAGTGATACTAGATGAACTCTCTTGTCAGCACCGCCCGGTCTCCAGCCCTATCTCCAGCAGTCTTTCACATCGAGCAGGTCAGTAAAACCTACGTCATGGGAGACGTCAAGGTCCATGCACTGCGTTCGGTTGATCTGGACCTGTACGAGGGTGAATTTGTTGTTTTACTGGGGCCATCGGGTAGTGGTAAATCGACCCTACTGAACATTCTTGGTGGATTAGATGTGCCCTCTGGTGGCCAGGTGTATTTTCACAACCGGGCGCTAACAAAGGCGGGGGAAGGAACACTCACCCAGTTTCGTCGCCATTCGGTTGGGTTTGTTTTCCAGTTTTACAACCTGATTCCCAGTCTGACAGCACGAGAGAATGTGGCCCTGGTCACCGATATTGCCCGCCGTCCCATGCGACCGGAGGAGGCATTGGGGCTAGTGGGGCTGGCCGACCGGCTGGATCACTTTCCGGCGCAGCTGTCGGGGGGCGAGCAGCAGCGGGTTGCCATTGCCCGGGCCATTGCTAAACGGCCCGAGGTTCTCCTTTGTGATGAACCGACGGGCGCGCTTGATTTTGAAACCGGGGTCAAAGTGCTTGAAACGCTGGAGCGGGTCAATCAAGAGTTTGGTACCACCACTGCTGTGATTACCCACAACGCCGGGATTGCGGCCATGGCCGATCGGGTGATTCACATGCGCAGCGGCGCAATCAGCAGGATTCACCCCAACTGTCACAAGGTCTCCCCCACTGAACTGGAGTGGTAGGCCATGAGACTCCAGGCCCTGGATAGAAAACTGTTACGCGACCTGCTGCACATGAGAGGGCAGGTGCTGGCGATTGTGCTGATTGTGGCCTGCGGCATTGCTAGTCTGGTGACGATGCGCAGTGCCTACAGTTCCCTCAGCCTGACCCAGGCGGCCTACTACGACCAGTACCGCTTTGCCGAGGTGTTTGTGCAGCTGAAGCGGGCACCCGATAGTTTACTGACGAGAATTGAGTCGATACCTGGGGTCGGGGCGGTGCGATCGCGCGTGGTCGAAGAGGTCACCCTGTCTGTTCCTGGTCTCGAAGCGCCCGCTGTCGGACGACTGATTGGTATTCCCGAGCAGCCCCAGCCGATGCTGAACGATCTGTTCATTCGCACGGGGCGCTATCCCCAACGTGGGGATGAGGTGCTGGCCAGCGAAGCCTTTGCTAAGGCAAATGACCTGAACCTGAATGACACCGTGGGTGCCGTCATCAACGGTCGGTGGCAGCCGCTGCGTATCGTGGGCACGGCTCTGTCGCCGGAATACATCTACGAGATTCGCGGCACCGAGCTGGTGCCGGATAATCAGCGGTTCGGTATTTTCTGGATGCCCCAAGACGCCCTCAGCACCGCTTTCAACATGAAGGGGGCCTTCAACGATGTCAGCCTGGCGCTGATGCCGGGGGCGAGTGAGGCAGAGGTGATTTTTCAGCTGGACCAGCGGGTAGAGATCTACGGTGGACTGGGGGCCTATGGCCGAGAGGACCAGATTTCTCACGTGTTTATCACCGACGAGATTCGCCAGCTATCGTCCCAGGCGGTACTGGTACCGTCTATTTTTCTCGGCATTGCTGCTTTTTTATTAAACCTGTTGCTGAGCCGCCTGGTGAGTACCCAGCGTGACCAGATTGCCGTGATGAAGGCCTTTGGCTACGACAACCTGGCGGTAGGGCTGCACTATCTGAAGCTGGTGCTGGTGGTGGTGCTGCTGGGGTCGCTGCTGGGAACGGGGCTGGGCTGGCGACTGGGGTTGGGTATGACCCGCCTGTATGCAGAGTACTATCAC
>CAWUKV010000170.1:0-12334 GCA_963923025.1 uncultured bacterium | reverse complement strand
TCCGTGCAAATCAGGAAGGTTTTATATGAAGGTAGTGCGAAACTTTGAGATCGCGGCTACGTTCAATACTGACGATTAATACCAGCTATTCCTAAGGGCAATTTCTTCAGAGCCCTTGCAGAATCAAGCACACCAAACACAAAACGAGCGCAGGACCGTCGTCCCGCGCTCGTTTAATAGAAGAAACCCTGTATCGCTAAGCACATCGGTTGAGTGCAGTGCGCTCAGCTTGAGTTGGGTGAATCGCTTGTTGGTCTCTGCGCAGCAGTTTAGTAACGGCTCAGGTCAATTCCAGCGTCTCGGGCCATCGCCTCAATGCCCTTCTTCTCTAATGTTTTAATCGCCTTGGTTGATAGACGTAGCCTGACCCAGCGTTTGCCTGTGGGCCACCAAACGCGCTTGTCTTGTAGGTTGGCCTCTTGCAGGCGCTTGGTGCGGCGGTGAGAGTGGGATACGGCGAATGCGTTATTAGCTTTTTTGCCGGTTAGGTCGCACTTGCGGCTCATGGGATTTCTCCAAGTTTGCACAGATATTATTGTGAGACTGAATGCGCAAGCAGGATGTCGAGCTTCGCAAACACGGCTTTTGATTCTACCGTTTTGACTGGAGGTTTGCCAATGCCCGACTCAGTTAGGTCTACTGATTTGTCAACTGAGTCAGCAGACCATTAGAGCGCTCCACAAACGATTTCATGCCGTCGGCGTCAAACCCTTTCTGAGCCATTAGCGCTAGGTCGTACACGTGCTGGCAAATCATGGTGGTCATGTTGCCGGTGGAAGATGGGCTGCCGTCTGCTTGCAGGATGGTGCTTTGTCCGAGGCTTAACAGGTTTTGAATGAGCGGGTGAGCGGTGTTGACCAGCAGGGTGTGTTCTTCTGGGAACTGCATGGTCTGCTGCTGCATCATCGCCATCATCTCCTGCATACGGCGAGAGGCTTCGGGGAGCAGCACGATCGCAGGAGGGGCAGCCTGGGCATCGTCCACCTTGAGCGCCTCGGTGCGGATGGTCACCTTCGGCTGATTCAGCGCTTCTTCGAACAGGGCCTTGACCTGCTCGCTGCGAGTTTTGTTGGTGGTGGGGTCAACGATTTCGCTGGACTGATCGTCATCAATCAGTGTCTGATCCAGATCGGCGTCCACTCGGGAGAACTTGACGTCCTTATATTCGCTCTCTAAGAACGGCACAAAATGGGTGTCGATGAAGGAGTCCATGTAGAGCACCTCAAGCCCTTGACGCTGGTGTAGGTCAATATAAGTGGCCTGGGAAACTTCATCAGTGGCGTAGAAAATACGGTTTTCGTGCTTGTCTTTGTTGCGCTCCAGGTATTCCTTGATGGTGGTGTAGGTCTTACCATCTAGGCTGTGCCCGCCTTCGGTATCATCCACCGAAGACCAAGCGTCCTCGTCTTCGGCTTGGACCTCTACCTTGGGCTGGTCGCTGCCAAGCTGTGCAGTGGTGCGGAAAATTAAGATGTCTTCGACCTGGCTTTTGAACTTGTCATCGTTCAGCGAGCCAAACTTGACGAAGGTGCCCAGGTCTTCCCAGCTGCGGACGTAGGCGCTGCGATCGCTCCGGTAGAGTTCCTTCAGTCGGTCACCGACTTTCTTGGCAATGTAGCTAGCAATCCGCTTCACGGTGCGGTCATTCTGCAAAAAGCTACGAGACACATTCAGCGGAATGTCGGTACTGTCAACGACGCCCCGTAGCGGCAGTAGGAACTGGGGAATGATTTCCTCGCAGTTGTCGCTGACGAACACCTGGTTGCAGAACAGTTTGATTTGCCCCTTAGTCACATCCACGTCGGGTCGTAGCTTGGGGAAGTACAGGATGCCATTGACCACAAAGGGATAGTCCGTATTCAGGTGAACCCAAAGCAGTGGCTCCTCCTGATAGGGATAGAGGTAGCGGTACAGCTCCAGGTAGTCTTCATCTGTCAGACCACTAGCGGACTTTTTCCAGGGGGCGTCCTGCTTGTTGATGACTTCGCCGTCCAGCTCGATGGGGACGGGCATGAAGTCGCAGTAGGTTTTGACCAGCTGCTGAATGCGGGCCGTTTCCAGGTACTCTAGCTCTTCCTCCATTAGGTGCAGGGTGATGGTGGTACCACGATCACTGCGCTCCGATTCGGTCAGCTCAAAACTGGTGGTGCCGTCGCAGGACCAGTGAGCCGCTACTGCATCCGTTTGATACGACAGCGTGTCAATCTCAACCTGGTTGGACACCATGAACGACGAGTAGAAGCCCAGACCAAAGTGGCCGATGATTTGCTGGTCGGTGCTGTCCTTATATTTGGAGACGAATTCCTCAGCGCTGGAAAAGGCGACCTGATTAATGTATTGCTTGATTTCCTCGGCGGTCATGCCAATGCCGTTGTCGGAAATGCTGAGGGTCTTGGCTTCTTTGTCGATGGCAATCTGAATTTTGGGTTCGCCCATCTCGCCGGAAAATTCCCCCGAGCGGGACACCATGTTGAGCTTATTGATGGCGTCTACGCCGTTAGAAATCAGCTCACGCAGGAAGATTTCGTGGTCGGAATACAGCCACTTTTTGATGATGGGAAAGATATTCTCAGTATGGATACTGATGTTGCCTTTTTCCTGGATAGTAACCATCGCTAGCGCTCAACCAATTTCAGTTAGTGAAGGAACAGAGACGACCTGTACAAACGATTCGGTCGTATTAAAACGTCGTACCGGGTACATTGCCAAAATTTGCCCCTATTCTTATAGCATTCTGTCTGGTTGAGTGACAGGGGGGAGCGGGTTGGGCATTCTACAATTGTCATGGGGTGCAAGCCGATCTGCGGGGTTGGTTCCCACCTTAGGTCGCGATGGCTAGGGGACAGATCGAGTCAGAACGGCATTCAAAAAGCAGCATTTAAGCAAGTTTGACGTGTTAGATTTCACGGTTATCATTCCGACCTACAACGGAGCCTCACGAATTGGTGAGGTGATCGAACGGCTGAGATCGCAAGTCACCCCCGACGACCTGCAGTGGGAGGTCATCGTTGTCGACAACAATAGTCAGGACCATACTGCTGCTGTCGTTCAAGATTTACAGGCAAAGTGGGATAGCGCTGTCCCATTGAAGTATGTCTTTGAGCCTAAGCAAGGGCTGGCCTTTGCCCGGCAGTGCGGCATTGACCATGCCCTCGGAGCATGGGTAGGCTTCCTCGATGATGACAACTGGCCCGAGCCCGATTGGGTTGCAGCCGCCGTTGAGTTTGGGCGGACCCATGCCAAAGCGGGGGCTTACGGTAGCCGTATCAAGGGTATCTTTGAGCAGCCCCCTGACGATGCGGTCAGGCCACTGCTGCGATTTTTAGCCATCCGCGACCACGGCGATACCCCCCGTCAATTTCAGGTTGAACAGGTACAACTGCCGCCGGGCGCGGGCCTCGTCGTTCGCAAAGCGGCTTGGCTGGCTTGCATTCCTGCCCAGCTCACCAACATCACCCGCGCTGGGGACGACTACGAAATTTCGATTCGTATGTCCCATAGCGGCTGGGAGATTTGGTACAACCCGGCGATGGAAATTGGTCACTTCATTCCGGCTGCTCGACTGACGCGTAACTATCTAATGACGCTGACCCACCTGTACGGACTGCGCACCTGTAGCTTAGTGATGTTGCAAACGCCATCTTGGCAGCGTCCCCTTGTCCTCGCTAAGTCCTTTTTTGGGAGCCTACGTCGGATTGTGACCCACTACCTGCGATCGCACCAGCAGTTTAGTAGTCAGCTCGAAGCGGACTGTCAGCTCGCGTTTCACATCGGTAACCTCAAAAGCCCCTTTGACTACCTGGCTCAGTCTATTCGGTAGTACAGACGGGTGATACAGCGCGTACGCGCCAAGTACAAGACACTATCCTATGCCTACTGTTTCTGTTGTCATCCCCCTTTACAATGCTGAAGAGACGATTATGCAGACCGTCGAATCAGTCCTGAACCAAACGCTGGGCGATTTAGAAGTCATCGTGGTAGATGATGGCTCTACTGACCAGTCTCTGGACATCATTAGCCGCTGTGAAGACCCTCGGCTGAGCGTACTCAGCTTTGACAATGCTGGAGCGCCCGCCGCCCGTAATCGGGGGATTGCCGCTGCCAACGGTGACCTCATCGCACTGCTGGATGCTGATGACTACTGGACACCAGAAAAACTGGCAGACCAGGTCTCGGCCCTGTCCGAACATACTGAAGCTGCCTTGGCCTACAGCTGGTCCGACTACGTGGATCAGCAAGGCAAATATATGTGCCCTGGTAAGCGGGACATCGTTCAGGGGCCGCCAGAGGACACCTACGCCAAACTACTGGTGTCCAATTTCTTGGAGAATGGTTCTACACCACTCATTCGCAAATCGGTGCTAGAAGACGTAGGTGGCTTTGATGAGTCACTCCCTAGCGCTCAAGATTTGGATTTGTATCTGAAAATTGCGGCCCGCTACCCGTTTGTGACGGTGCCCAAGGTTCAGGTTTACTATCGCATCACACCCGGCTCGATTACCTCCAAACTGCTAGAGCACGAGCACCGTACCGTTAAGTTTATCGAGCGGTGCTTTGAGCAAGCGCCGGATCAGTTTCAGTATCTTAAGCCTCGCACCTACGCTCATTTGTACCGTTACTTGATGCTGCGCGGCGTCGAAGAAACGCCTAATCCTCGCCGGAGTCTTCAGATTCTCCGCCACCTTGGCTTGGCCCTACGCTACGACCCTAAGCTGCTCACCCAGCAGTGGTGGCTTCTGTTGACAGTTTGTATCAAGGCTTCGACCGGATTTATGCCAGGGCCTATTTCAAACCTCATCCTGTCACGGTCTCGCCGCCGCGCCCATGCTTAGGCTACGGAAAGCGCCAATGGTGGTACAAAGATTTGGCCGAAAACTTACGCCCGAACACTGAGCCCGTCCTGCCGCTTGCCTTGATCTTGATTGACCCCGAATGACACCCCGAATGCCGATGCCAGCCCATTCCTCAATAACTGTCCAAGGTCGCGTTTTCATTGTTGGCTGTCCACGTTCAGGAACGACGCTACTGCAAAGCTTGCTGGCTAGTCATCCAGACATTACGTCCTTTCCAGAGTCTAAGTTCTTCTTAGACTTGGTTTCGTTTCCTATCGAGAAATCTAAACGTCATGCCATGGGTGTTGTCTCGCCACGTTTGCGCCAAACCTGCATCGACTTTCTTGACGAAGTTGGGCATCCAGAACTCGTGACGCGGCTACCCAGACTGCCCCTGATGCGGTCCTACACCCGCCGCTTTGTCGCGCTGCTTGATCACATCGCAGCGCTTAGGCAAAGACCTATCTGGATTGAGAAAACGCCCGATCATCTGCATCACATCACCTACATCGAAAAATACGTCCCATCACCCAAGATCATTCATATTGTTCGTAATGGCGAAGATGTGATCGCGTCCCTCTATGATTTGGTACAAAGATACCCTGACTTTTGGGGACGCTACCTGAAGAGCCTAGACGACTGCATTGCGCGGTGGCGCGGCGATATTGAACTCACGCGCCAATACCTAGACCGGCCCCACCATCAACTGCTTCGCTACGAAACCCTAATTGCTAACTTGACGGCAGAAACCCAGCGCCTCTGTGAGTTCATCGGCGTCGACTATAGCCCAAGCATGCTGGAGGCCTATCGAACGACCTCCAGACATCTGGTGCGATCGCGAGAAGACTGGAAGAACGGCACCCAAGATAAAATTCAGATGCCAACGACACGCAAATTTTTCAAAGTTTTTGACCCAGCGCAGCAGGCCTATGTTGAGCAGGCCATCAAAGACGTTGAGCTAGACAGCTTGGAAGGCAGGCAGCCGACACCGCCTTTGATGACAACTCCGTAAGGGTCTACATCACACTTGACCGGCTTATGCCTTAGCGAACTTGTCCTGCGTGCTTTGACCAGCGCATGCGCCAAATATAGAGTGGGCTGATCAAGCTACTACAGTAGAGCTGCAACTCACAGGCGGGAATCAGCTCTGTCTTGAGTCGAGTACGGTACTTGAACAAATGGCGGAGCGCCTTTCGACTGTCGTTAACTGCGTAAAGCATCAGCATTAGCGGACGTTGCCAAGGGTGGACGCTTAACATCCGCGTCACATGACGACTAAAGCCAATACCTCGGAAGAACGGGAGCAAATATTCCCGCTGTAGTCGATAGTCGGGAATCTGATGCCAGAGTTTCATCGCCGGGTTGTGCCACACTTCCCGATTGGCCATCTGGAGGTACGAAACGGCCTCAAGGTCTTCACCGGTGAGCATTTGGTCGTTGTGTCGTCCGGTTAGTACAAGCTGAGTCGGAACATGCTCAAGCCAGGCGCAGCGCCGCACAACTAGCCCTGCTGAGGGCGGAAGTACCCGCTGCTGACGCAGATATGGGTGGGGCGTTTCACCCCGCTGAGTCAGTGCAAAGAAAGACCGAATACGTTCAAAATCCTGTGGGACAGGACCTTCAAAGTGCCCGTGAATCTGACTGCCGTAGGCGCTGACGTGGGGATACTGCTGGCCAAAACGATAGGCCGCAGCCACCCAATTTTCGTCGGGCAAATTGTCATCGTCCAGAAAGCCGACCAACTCGCTGCCGGCCTCTTGCATGGCAAGCTGTCGGGCATAGGCCGCGCCTTGACGCCGCTCAAACAGATAGCGCAGCGGCGTATCTTTGGGCCAGTTGCGCTGGTACTGGGCAACAACGTCAGCCGTTGCGTCCGTACTGTTGTTGTCAACAACGAACACCTGCCATCTAAAAGAAGACACGCCCACCTGCTGTGTCAGACGGTCGAGTACGTTGGGAATTCGATCAGCCCCGTTATAGGTGCAAATTGCGATGGTTATTGCAGGTACCATCGCCAGTTGCTCATCTGCAGCAACGTTGGGTGAGGCGAGGGTTACAGCTGTTGATGAAGGTTGCCCTTTTAATGATGACACGCAGCTTTAACTCCGAACAGCAGACAAACAGGCTTCAAGGTCTCTAGATTTGCAGGAAACTTAAAGAATAATGGGCGACGTTTTAGCGCCGCCTCCTTAGGGAAAACCCCAGAGATTTAGCTAAGCGTACAGACCAAAGTAGTGCATGAGCTATTGGCCAACGTACTGAAGAATGAATAGCCAATGGGAACAGCATCCCTGGCAAATGGGCGATCCGAATAGACCCAGATTCACTGGGATATCTCTGTTTGACGGTATTTCTGGTATCGCCCTCCGTTATCGTTCTTGCAAACCAAGACATTGCTAACACCGAAGTTGTGCCTGTCGTTGTGACATCTCGACAGCAAATTTATTTCGGCTTGGTCTCAGTTTGCATCTGCTTTAAGTAGCAGTACTGCTCCTACGGTACATCTACGCATAAGTATTTAGAGTTCTTTTAATTTTCTCATTAGACACTTCACATACTAATGAAAAAATTAGGAAAAATCTTCCGGACGCCTTCAGGTTCCACCACTCTTCTTGGTAGAACGGCTGACCCATTGCCGATGCTTCGCTCCTGAACCGTCGGTGACTAAGCGCACCGTCTTGTTTAACGATCCATTTGCACACATCCTCCACATGTAGCGGCATACATTTGTACACAACACTAGGCAAAAGCGGAAGAAGGTGCTACTGTAACGTGCATGCAACGCCGGTTGGCTACATACAGCGCTTTATCTGCTGAATTTGCCATTACGGACACTACATGCACGCTACGGACACTGCCCACTACGCACGTGAAGGAAAACAGCGATGGTTCGTGAATTGGAACGGTTACGGGTCAAAACCCCTTTCCCAGATACGGCGCCTGCCGCCTATCCGGTGTTCTATCGAACCTACAGCCGTCGGGTCAGTGCCGGTAAGCGTGAGTCTTGGGAGCAGGTGTGCGATCGCACCCTCGACGGCTTAGTCGAGCTGGGTCACCTCACCACCGAAGAGCGCGAACTGGTGGGCCGCATGCAGCGCAACCTGAAGGCGATGCCCTCCGGGCGCTGGCTGTGGGTCGGTGGTACCGAATGGAGCAAGCGACAAGAAAACTTTTCCGGGGCCTATAACTGCACCAGTACCAACGTTACGGACTGGCGGGCCTTTGGGCTAATGATGGACCTGGCGATGATGGGCTGCGGTACGGGCGCGGTGCTAGAGGCTAAATATATAGATCAGCTTCCTGCGATTCGGAACCGCATGACGGTGACCATGCGCAACGATGTGGGTGCAACGCCAGCGGCGGACCGGCAGAAAAAGACGCGCATCAATGCTGACCCGGCGAACAATCGCGTGGAAATTTTAGTAGGCGACAGCCGCAGCGGCTGGGTGGACTCGTACCAGGGGCTGCTGGAGCTGTGCAGCGACGAGCGGTTTACGGGTGAGATTGAGGTCATTGTAGACCTGAGCGATGTGCGCCCAGCGGGCGAGAAGCTGAAGGGCTTTGGCGGTGTGGCTAACCCGGTGAAGCTGCCTGGACTCTACGAGCGCTGCATCAAGATTTTGAATGAGGCACTGGGTCGCAAGCTGAACTCGGTAGAGTGCTGCCTGCTGATCGATGAGGCTGCTGCTTGCGTAGTGGCGGGCAACATTCGCCGTAGCGCCGGGATGCGGCAGTTTGCTAGCGACGATGAGCTGGCAGCGGCAGCGAAGGAAAACCTTTGGCAGCAGGACGCGAACGGCAACTGGCGCATTGACCCCAAGCGGGATGCGCTGCGCATGGCGAACCATACGCGGGTTTACCACGAAAAGCCGACATTGGATGTTGTAACCGCTGCTGTGCGCAAGCAGTTCTACTCCGGAGAAGGGGCCATCCAGTGGGCGGGTGAGGCCGAGCGTCGGGCTCAAGGCGAGGGCCGCTATGGGCTCAACCCCTGCGGTGAGATCATTGGGCAAAACTTCCACTGCAACCTGGCGGAGATTCACCTCAACCAGATTGACCCAGAGAACTTGCAGGAACAGGAAGACGCATTTCGAGCAGGTGCGATCGCAGTTGCCGCCCTACTCAACCACCAGTTCATCGAGCCTCGCTACCAGCAGTCCCGACTAGACGACCCCATTGTCGGCGTCTCCTTCACCGGCCTGTTCGACTTCTTTGTCCATGCTTTTGGTACAGAGTGGCTGGAGTGGTGGCAGGCGGGTCGTCCTGACACCATGAGCGGGCTCCAGTTCAAGGCCAAGGAGCAGGAATACCTGAGCCGCTGGAAGCAGATTGTTCACGACACTGTGTGGGACTACTGCGATCGCCACGGCATTAAGCGGCCCAATCGCTGCACCACGGTTCAGCCTGCGGGTACCAAGAGCCTGCTGACCGGGGCCTCTTCCGGCTGGCACCCACCCAAGGCCCAACGGTTCATTCGCCGCATCACCTTCCGCAAGAACGACCCGGTAGCGATGGCCTGCATTGACTATGGCTACTCGGTGGTGCCCTCCCAGTCGGATAAGGACGAGGACGGTAACCTACTGGATAACCCCTTCGACCCGCGCTGCACCGAATGGCTGGTAGAAATGCCGGTGGAGGTGTCCTGGGCCAACCTGCCCGGTGCTGACGAAATTGCCATTGAGAAATTCTCGGCCCTGGCCCAGTTTGACTTCTACATGCAGGTGCAGACGCACTACACCGCCCACAATACCTCCGCCACGGTGGAGCTGCGGGAAGCGGAAATCGATGGTCTGTCGGCCCGCATCCACCAGGCCATTGAGAATGACGAGGGCTACATCTCAGCGGCGCTGCTGGCCCGGTTTGACGACCTGCAAACCTTCCCCCGCCTGCCCTTTGAGCCCATCAGCAAGGTTCAGTACGAGTCGATGCTGCGGGAAGTAAAGGAACGGCGCGGCACGGACAACTTCCATAAGGCGCTGGAGCTGTATGACGCAGGCGAGCTGATTGAGGCGGGGCCTGCGGGCTGTGACTCGGATAAGTGCCTGATGCCGGAGGAAAAGCCGGAGTAGGTTAAGCACAAGTCTGTTGCGGGGCTCCAGTATGTGGGTCTCAACGCTGAGAACTATCCCTAGCCCCGTGACCAAACCAACAAAGCACTGTCGGACGGACAGCACTACACCACCGTCCACAACTAGCGGGTGAGTAGCGATTCACCTTCTGCGTAGCAAGGGGACGTGAGAACGTCCCCTTTTTTTTAGTCCTATGCTCTACACGCTTCAATCACTGCTGGAGATGTCGTCCAGCCAACAGCGATTACTGGCCTCGGCGGTGGGACTGACGGTTGTCCTCATCATTCGCATGGCGGTGCTGCGACTGGTCAATCGTCAGGTCGATAACCCAAGGACACGCTACACCTGGCGCAAAAACATTAGCTACGTCAGCATTACCCTGTCCTTGATTTTTGTGGCAGGGCCGTGGCTGCCTAATGTGGGCAGTCTTTCGACGTTCTTGGGGCTGACCACAGCGGGCTTTACCGTGGTGCTGCGGGACCCGATTGTAGATATTGTGGGCTGGCTGTTTTTGCTGTGGCGGCAGCCGTTTCAGGTGGGGGATCGAATTGAAATTGGCGACCATGCGGGCGATGTGATTGACATGCGCACCTTTCAATTCACCCTGATGGAAATTGGCAACTGGGTTGAGTCGGACCAGAGTACGGGCCGCATTATCCATGTGCCCAACAGTGCGGTTTTTCGAGACGCGATCGCAAACTACTCCCAGGGTTTTCAGTACATTTGGAACGAGCTGTCGGTGCTGGTGACCTTTGAGAGCGACTGGCAGAAAGCGAAAGGGATTCTAAGCGCGATCGCAGACGATCATGCCGCGCCACTGACCGATGTGGCCCAGGAACACCTCAAACAGGCCGCCAGACGGTATCTGATTTTCTATTCCAAACTCACGCCCATCGTCTATACCTCGGTGCAAGATAGCGGCGTGCAGCTCACCATCCGTTATCTGTGTGAGCCCCGCCAGCGACGCGGTAGCGAAGAGGCCAAATGGGAAGCGATTCTAACGGCGTTTGCCGCAGAGCCTGACATCCACTTTGCTTATCCCACCCAGCGGTTTTACACCGAGCCACCCGTATCCATATCTGCCTCGAACAACGGTAACTGCGTCGAGTAGGCGATCCAACCTGAAGCTTGTATCTTCAGGCAGCCCACAATCGGGCAGAATTGCCGAGCCGTCCGCAATACAAAATCGGGAATTCTGGGGTCACAGGCTGTAGATAGATATCACTAGGGAATAGGCCGCGCTGATATTCGAAAGCGCGAGTCGCGGCGCTAGCCTGTGCTGCGACAGTTGTGATACCCCCTGTTGGAGGGCTGCTGGTGCAGTCAGTTTACTGGTTTTGCTTTGTTATCGGCGGGGTGTTTGTTGCGATCGCAACCCTCGGCGGCGCTGGTGAGGTCGAGTTCGATACCGATGCCGACTTTGATATCGACGCCGACCTGGATGCGGATCTAGACGCCGATCTTGATGCGGACATTGATGCTGGTTTGGATGCCGATATTGACGCAGACGCCGATTTTGATGCCGACACAGACTACGAAATTGATACCGATGTTGCCCTAGAGCGACAGCCAAACGCAACGGTACGGCGGCGGCGCGGCTTTGGCCTGGGCATTCTCACCAGCTTCAAATTTTGGACCGTGGGGGGCTGTTTCTTTGGCCTTACCGGTCTAGTTCTGACCGCAGCCCAGCCCAGTCTCGGACCTGTCCTAATTCTGGTGATTTCGCTGCTGATGGGTGTAACCATTGGCGGCATGCTGGCGGGTGCGCTACGCCTGCTCAAGCGACGTCATGTTGACAGTCTGGTGCGGTCCAAAGACTTCGCTGGCCTCGTGGGCACCGTCGAACTGCCCTTCGACGCCAACAGCAAAGGCAAAATTAGCCTACAGCTGGGCGGCAATACCCTGCACCTGATTGCCCTGACCGATGACAAAACCGCATTTGTACCCGGTGACAAGGTGCTGGTGGTTAATGAAGAAAACAACCGGCTTTGGGTCGTCGCAGCAGAAGACAGTTCTTCGACGTCTTCGACACTACCGCCCCCGCGTTCGGGTTAAGACCATGCCAATGGGCCGCATCGTAGCGATATTGCTGTAAGAGCCAACCACAGCCAACGCCAAATTCTCTCGATCCTTTTTAACCCTGTCAAACAACTGTCAAACCAATGACACAACCGTTTCAAATTTCATCCAATCAGTCTCGAACTGACGCCGCTGTCAGCTATGAGCTTGCCCAGGTCGAGACTGTTTCCCTGGCACCACCTGCCTCGGCTACAACTGGCCAGGTCGGTGCCCTGCTGGGCGGCAGTGCCTTTCTGCTCACGTTCATCGGCATTGGCGCACTGATTGTTATTCTCAAAACTTGCCTGAGAATTTGTAAGCCCAACGAGATTCTGATTATCTCGGGCCGCAAATACAAGAATAAGCGCGGTCAAG
>CAWUKV010000169.1:0-12353 GCA_963923025.1 uncultured bacterium | reverse complement strand
GTTAATAACGCGGGCAAGCTGAGCCCGGGTCACAGGGTCATCGGGCTTGAAGGTGCCATCATCAAAGCCTGCAATTAGGCCACGGGCACTCAGCGCATCGACGAAGGGCTTAGCCCAGTAGTCTTCGGGAACATCACGAAAGGCAACGGCCTCTTGACTAGGCTCTAGCACAGCCGCAGGAGCGGCCTCTGGGTTGGCGGGTTGAGCCGCTTGGCGCGGTACGTCTGCAGTATTGCCAAAGGAGCGGCCCGTGGCGTCCGGCACTGCATCACCGACAATTACGGGAGCGGTGCGCCGGCTGTCGGCCTCAGCATCACCGTCGATCTGGGGCGAGATCGCATCAGCCTCGGCATCTTCTTCAAGCAGGCCGAGGCCCGACAACGCACCGTCGTCTTCGTCCTCTCCCAGACGACCTATGCCCAGACGAGACTCAACATCACTGGCAGCGCCCTCAAGCGCACTCTCGCCCGTCGCCAGAATGTTATCTCCACCGAGCCAGTCCCAACCGCTACGAGAAAGCCCCCAAAATAAGACGCTTCCCATCGTCAGAAACGCTACAAATAGGGCAATCATCTCGTCAGATGCCAAAGAATAACGACCGCGGTTTGGATCGGGTGTACCTTGCGACACAGCTCACTCCTGGTATTCTTGCTAAGAAATTATTAACGACACACTCACCACAATAAATCGGTGATGCGGCTGTTTCCGCATTTTCACCGACATTTTTTCGATTTCTTCCTGAAAATGTGCCCCCAAAATACGCGATGAAAGCGTTTTCCCCCTCTACCCTACGGTCAGTTGCCCCCTGGTCGTCTTTATGGTGTGTTGTTCGGCAGTCCAGGCAGCTGAGTTTAGCCGGTCTAGTCGGGCTCTCACTACTTGCAGGCTGCCAATCCACTGACCCGTCGGCGACTAGCAGTCCAGCTATCCTAATCAACGACACGCCAGCAGCTCAGCGCTTTACTTCGTCACCGGACACAGAAACATTGCCTGTAGAAACGTTCACAGGCGGCGTTCAAACGCTGCTGTCCTCAGAATTAGGGGATAGGATGCTGAACCGTTCCCCTCAAACGCAACATCCTCTAGCACAGGCAGCCATTTCAACGGTAGGGCTGGGTCCCATCCAGCTCGGTATGACCATCACAGAAGCTAGCCAGGTCGCTGACGCTGAGTTTGAGCTGGCCCCCGGCGACCAAGATCGGGTGTGTCAGTACTATTTTCCGGTAGACACCTCCCTCGACGGGCTAGGGCTAATGGTGATCGAGGGCAGAATCATCCGCATCGATATTTGGCCGGGTAGCGCCATCCAAACCGTCAGCGGCGCCCAAATTGGCATGACCGAGGCAGCACTCAAAGCGCTCTACCCAGGACAAATTGAAGCTTTGCCCCATGCCTACACAACGGGCAAGTATTTGACCTACACCGCCAACACAGACGGACGCAACCTCTATCGCATTGTGTTCGAGACGTCTCCCGAGGGCATCGTCACTCAATACCGCACCGGTCAGTTTCCTGCGGTCACCTGGCTAGAGGGCTGCTCGTAACCCATGGATCTCAGCTGCCGAGCTTGAAAGCTTCGACAAATAGGCTATAGGTCAGCCCTAGCTTAAGGGCGTTGAGCAGTTCTGTGACGAGCGTGCGCTGGGTGGGCACGTCTTCGGCTAGGGTGGGGCGCTGTAGCAGGCGAGGCCGCCGGTAGTACAGCCAGTTGATCAGCTCGACCATAATCAATAGCAAAGCGGACAGCGTGATGTCCCATCGGGCAGCCTGCCCTGCGGTTGCCGCGATCGCATTACCTAGAAAATGGCCAAACAGCAGGCTGATAATCACCACTGACAGCCGCCGCCACGGGTTAAAAGCCCACTGGCTCAGTCGGCGGGCGGTGGTAGCAGTCAGCGTACTGAGGCGGGTGCGTTGCATCGCAGTACCCAATATCACAGCAAAAGGATGACATGAGTTTAGCCTATGGGGTCAGCCGGTGCTGATTGCCCATGCTGATTAAAAGGCTGCAGCGAACTACGGCTGTAGGCGGCAGGCCGGGTGAATCCCTCCCTGCGAGCAAATGTAAGTCAACTGCTCGCCATCCAGGTTCTGGGCCCGACTAAAATCAACCCCACGCAGGCGATTGGCCGACTCAACGTCCTCCGCTTCAGTAATAAAGCTGTTGGTCGCGATCGCCGCGCCCTCTGTAAAGCGGGCCCCGGCAAAGTCAGCCCCGTCTAGATTCGTCCCCGTTAGCGTCACGCCCACCAAGTCCGTTTCTCGCAGGCTGGCATTCGATAGGTCAGCGCCCGACAGATCCGCATCCCGCAGGCGGCTCTCCGTTAGCGCAGCCTGCCGGAGGTTGGCATTGGTGAAGTCAGCGCCGCTGAGATCCGCCCCAGACCACTGGGTTTCGCTCAGGCTAGCCTGCCGCCATTGGGTATCTACCGCAGCCGTACGATTCAGCTGTGCTCGGGTCAAATCGGCCTGTTCAAAGTTAGCGCGGGTCAGGTCAGCGCCCACCAGCTTGCCTTCTACCCAGCGGCTACCGGCGGCGTTGACCTCCAGTAGGTCAGCACTGCTGAGATTGCTGTAGCTCAGATCAGCATCCCGCAAATCGCTATGGCTCAGCCGGACACGTAGCAGGCTAGTGCGGACAAACTGTGCCCCCCGCAAATTGGAGCGGCTGAGGTCTGCCTCCTTCAGGTCTGCGCCGCTAAAGTCGCTGACCGTATCATCGACAGTGTCCCATAGGCCATCTGCCCCGGCATCGGCAAAGCGGTTGCCACTGAGGTTTGCCTGAGTCAGTAGCGTGCCGCGCCATTGGGTCCCCGCTGCGTCAATCTCTGTCACATTCAATCGAAACGGGGCTGGGGCCGCAGCCTCGTAGCCCAAATCCACCTTGTCAAATCGAGCCCCGGCTAGGCCACCATCGTGCAAATGCAAAATTTTGGTCATGGCCTGTTGGGTGGCCTGCTGCTGGCGACGGATGTTGCCTGCGGGATCCGCAGGATTCAGCGCTAAATCGCTAGATAGCGTCAGACTGAGTTGACGCAGCGTCGGCAAGGCCGCTAACCCCTGGCTCACCAACGCCTGCTGTAGCGTGTCTAAAATCTCTGGATCGCCGGTTTGGGTCAGCAGATCAGCCAGATAGTCCACGGCCCTCGGGTCGCTAATTCGCGCCAGGGCCAAAATCGCGGCCTGATACTCGCTCGTGTTTTCGGGTGTGGCAATCAGAGTCTGGACCGCCGTCAAAAACTGCTGGTCGGACTGCCAGTCGCCCATCCGCTGGTTAACCTGCGCCTGAATGTAGGTCTGAGTGCCCCAGACCCCACCCACAACTAGACCGCCTAAGCCAACCAGAGAGAGCGATCGCAGGGGAAACCGCCGGACGGGCTGAGGTAATACAGGTGGGGCCATCATCTCAGGGGGCGATAGCACAATGGAGCTGAGGCCCCCGTCTTCGTAGCTGTCTTCGTAGCTAACCGTGGCCGGATCGTCAGCTGCGACGGCACCGTACAGCATAGGCTGGATAAACCGGGGGCGTAGGGCTAGCGGCGCGGGTTCAAAAATATCTTCGGGGGCAACCTGGTAAGTCTGACGCACATCCTCCGTGCGTGTCCCCACCACCTGAGTACGCGCCAGCCGATCATGCCAGGGGGTACGATTGTGACGACCTAGCCCCGTTAGCCCGAGGCCCACATACCCCAGCCCCGCTACAGCAGGCAACCAGGGACCTAGTCCTACTCCGCTAGCGACCCCCACCCCGTAGGTAAAGGCCAGCGGTAGCCCCCAACGGGCACTTTCACGCAGGACAATCGTTTGCCACACTAATGACTGTCCCTGCACCGACTCCACGCGCAGTTTGAACCAGGCCTTCGGCAGGGTTTGCCCAGTCCGCAGCAGGCGCATGGACTGCCAGCCCATGACACCCATTGGGGCCAGTAGCCCAACGGTCCACATTAGGTTAGTGAGCGGTGGAACGGCGGTTTTGAGATGGCTTTTAGGCAGCTGTAAGGCATCAGCCGTTCGATACTGCACTGACGTCAGGAGCGGATTGAGCGGCACGGTGGTCATGGGCGTCCGTGACGCGGCTAGCCCCAAGCCAAAGGGCACTAACCCACTCATACAAATCAGCCCAGCTTCAGCTAACCAAGCACCCAATCGCCTCAGGCGCAGCGTCGGCGTCGGCCCTGTCGCGATCAGGTCAATCGTAGGCAGCCGATTGACCCTCAACGTTGGGTTGTTGCTATTGGGTTTGTTGCTGGTGCAAGGGGTGACGGGTGGAACCATGGGCCAACCAGACAAGTAACGACAACTGGGGAGCGACAATCGGGCCGTGACAGCTAGGGGATTGGATACATTGGCCCCCTTGACGCAATGGCCTTAAAGCTGCCTGTCAGGTTGCCCCCGTTCTAACACGGGCAACGCAGGAATAGAAAAATTAAGGCTTGAACGACCCGCCATGAGAAGTGTCACAGATCAGAGAACCGCAAGATAACGGGACAGTTAGTGTTTGACTATACAGAGCCGATGAGTCTTACTCAGGCTTTTTCCCAATTTTTCTGACAATTAGGACAGTAATACTGTGGGCAACTCAACTTTAATTTGTTCTATCGCCGTTTTAGGGCTATCCGTCACCGCACTGGGTGCCACACCCGTTCTAGCTATGGAAGTGACGGGTCGCAGTGGGGGTTCACAATCTTCAGACTGTGGCTTTGTGAGTCCTTCAGCCAACCATACGGTACAAATTACCGACGCGGTTGCGCCACTCAACGTTGAGGTTAGCAGCAGTGGCAACTACAGCCTGCTAATTGAGAGCGATAACGGCTTTAGCGAATGCGTCAGAGCGCATAGCTATGATGGCGGAGCAATTGAGTCTACCGGCGCAGTCCCAGCGGGCACTTACCGTATTTATATCGGCGACTTCGATGGGGCCAGCCATCCCTTTTCGATGACGGTTAACGACTAGTTTGGGCAGGAAAGTACAGACAGGCAGAATTAAACCTTAGCCACGTCCAGAACTGGAGTTTTTCCAGCGGGGAAAGCTACCGGTTTCAACTTGGATGTGGTTTAAGAGGGCCGAAGTCAGACGTAAGCCCCTGGCAGGATAAGCTCTACAGCGCTCTCGAATGGTTCTTGCGTTTTTGCTTCATTACAGCCATCCGCAAAAAGGTTGAGCCGGATGGCGAGGGACAAAGCGCTCTAACTTTCTGTATTAGACGTCTGCCTGTATTAGACGTCTGCCTCTGGCAAGGCTCGCGCATCCACGTCTAGCGTAACTGTACTGTCAGCAGGGTCAGTGCCTGGGCTGGTTGACTCAACTTCTACCGCCTGCACTTCAACAGTGCCATCTGGGATAACACGCTCAAATCCTTGACGGCTGGTCTTGAGTAGGGTGCCACAGTTGGGACATGTCGTTTGTAACGGCGCTAGTCCATTGAGTCCTTGTCCACAGACGGGACATTCTCCAACCACGACGTTCCGTCGCAGCCAGAACTGTGCGATCGCGATTAGGACAACCGGCAACAGTAGCAGCACCACGACCAGCGCTAGTGCCGACTTCACTAGCCATCCCAGTCCAACCACGCCCAGCAGCCACGCCCCTAGCAACAGCGTCACCCAGCAGCCCAGGCCAGGAATATTAAGCTGTAAGCCCCTGAATCCGTTTTGATTCACCTGATTGCCTCGTCGACCGGTATCGCTGCCAACATCTTAGCGAACGGTTTGGACAGACGGTTTGGGAGAACGGTCTAGGGTGCCACAGGCGTTCCTAAGTACGCACAGCAACTGGCTAGAGCACGCCCCCCAGCCAATACATCAACCCAACACATCAACCCAACACATCGGCCCCTGTCAGGAGTCCGCCGAGCTGCTTTGCCAGGGCAGCTGCCCCAAAGCCTGCCAGTGCCTGATCTCTGAGCCACGCGCCCTGGCAGCGAGGATCTGTTCCAGCCAGCGCCTCTAAGCAAGCGGCAGCGACTGCATCCGGATCGCGATGGGGGACCTGCCACCCCAGCCGTCCGTCTTGTAACGGGTCGGCAGAGCCATCGTTATCACCTGCAATCACCGGTACGCCGCAGGCCATGGCCTCTAGGTAGACAATGCCAAAGCCCTCTTTGGAGGGCATCACATAGACGTCTGCAAGGCGGTAGTGATCGACTAGCTCTTCGGTAGCGACAAAACCTGCAAAAATCACGCGGTCTGCCACCCCCAGATCCGCCGCAAGTTGAGCCAAACGAGGCTGATCGTCTCCCCGCCCAATCACCAGATAGCGTACGTTGGGGACCTGCGCCGCAATCTGGGGCAGTGCCCGCAGGGTGACATCAACCCCTTTGTAAGGATCACCCTTCCAGAGACGGGCCACCGTCATCAGCACTCGGTTGTCGTCAAAGCCGTAGCGAGCCTGAAGCGATGGCTTGGGGGGAGCCGGTGTAAACTGCTGCCCGTCCACTACACAGGGCAACAGCCTGACTTTGTCGGGCGAAATATCGTTGGCAGAACAGAGCAGGTCGCGGCTGTAGCGGCTAATGGTCCAAACGTCTTTAGCGTTGGCCAAGGCTAGCCGTTCAGCGGACGGTAGGGTTTCCCAAACCTCTTTGCCATAGGTCAAGATGGTGTAAGGAACCCCCAAGCGGCAGCACAGCTGACTGACCATATTGACCAGATTGATATGCCCACAAAAGACCCGGGTGGGACGGTGCCGCCAAAGCGTTGCACCCAAGGCCAGCGTTAGCCGAATACGGGCCCACATTGACCGCTTAGACTTGAAGCCGTGGAACCGGAACGGGCCGTTTGCGAACGGCGCGATCGCGCTATCGGTAACCTTATCTCTCAGTAAAAAGACATCGGCAGGGGGCGCGGCTGGCAAACTGGCATAGGCCGCTAAGACATCCTTGATATAGGACTGGATACCGCCTTCACAGCCCAATACCTCAATAAAGACAAAGACATAGCGACGTTTCTGATTAGCGCCCTGGAGAGTCGGCCAATCCGCCGGGGTCAGTGATGGAACAGTGTAGGATGCCGCCTGCTCCGGGGTTGCCGAGCCAATCGGCCATAAGCTTTTGATTGCCATAAACCAAATCAGACACCAACCGGCTGCGCTGTCCCAGCCCGTAGCCGCTCCATATCTTTGAGTACCATCTTTTCTATCAGCCCTTCGAAGCTAACAGCGGGCTGCCAGCCCAAATTCTGCTTCGCCTTGGTCGGATCTGCCACCAGCTGAAAATGTTCATCAGACCGGAACAGTTCCGGGTCGGTTTCGACATACTGCTGCCAGTCCAACTCCACACAGGAAAATGCCAGACGCACCAAGTCTTCAACGCTATGCAAAATGCCAGTACCAATCACATAATCGTCAGGAGTATCGGCCTGGAGCATACGCCACATGGCCTCGACATGGTCCCCCGCATAGCCCCAGTCGCGCTTAGCAGCTAGACTGCCCATCTTCAGACGCTGCGTCAGGCCCAGCTTGATAGAGGCAGCCGCTAGCGTCACTTTGCGCGTTACAAACCGGGGCGGGCGACGGGGCGACTCGTGGTTGTAAAGAATGCCGCTACAGGCAAACAGACCATAGCGATCGCGATGGTGAGTCATACTCCAGTGCGCATGGAGTTTCGCTGCACCGTAGGGGTTTTTAGGACGAAACGGCGTAGTCTCGGACTGTGGCGAGGACTGTACATTGCCAAAAATCTCAGAGCTGCTGGCCTGGTAAAACCGGGTGTCGAGCCCAACCGTACGAACGGCTGCTAGTAGACGGGTTGCTGTTCCTGTAATCAGGTCCAACGTACCCAGCGGATCCTCCCAGGAGGCCGGAACAAAGCTGGGGGCAGCCAAATTATAAATTTCTGTTGGCTGTAGCTGCTTAACGGCGGCTAATAGATCGTCACTCTGAGTCAAATCAACGGAGTAGACCTCAATCTGGTTGGCCAGCTCGTCTAGCTTTGCCAAACTGCTCTGGCGCTCGGGCGGAATCAGACCTACCACACGGTAGCCCTTGCCGATCAGCAACTGGCTAAGATAGTAACCGTCCTGACCTGTAACCCCTGTAATCAGCGCTGTTTTTGGCATGTCTGCGCATCTCTCCCGATTTCTGTGACTGGTGAAGCACGCCTGCCGCTCATCCTAACAGGCATGTCCGTTAACCACGGCAGGGACTTTGCGCATTCACGAAATCTTTGACTTCTTTACAATGACCAGGCAGTTCCGCTCATCGCTGCGCTGGTATTGCACCTCGTCGGCCAGCCGACGCAGGAGGAACCAGCCGTATCCCCCTTCTCTCAAAGTGCCCGGTTTAGGTTCTTGCAAAACATCTGGATCAAACGGCGCCCCCCGATCCCAAATGCGCAACTCAATCTGGCTAGGCCAGAGCGCCAGATCGATACAGATGGGTGTTTCGTCGGGTAGATCTGCATGGGCGTGGCGGACCGCATTGGTAAAGCCCTCGGCCAAGGCTAAGTTGAGCTGATCAAACACATCGTCTAACCAGTCTTGCTCTGACGTGCTACAAAAACGACTAAACCACTGCTGAACCTGAGGCAGTCTTTTGAGCTGGCTTTGGACAGTAAGGTGATCTTGCTTCAGCATCGGTCAACCCATCGCAGACAAACAGACTGCGCCCATAGCGTTCCCGAAACTACGCCAGGGTACGCCAACGACTTTTACGAAAGTGATACAGCATGCGACGCATACAAAGATAGTCACTGAACCCATCAATCCTAATCATATACGGCCACACAGTACAGGATAGGGAGAATAGCCCTATGGGCTAAGCGCAGACGTTTTCAGCAAAAATCCCCCAAGCAGCGAACTGCTCAGGGGATTCAAGCTAGACGCGATAGCGCTTAGAACAGGCCTAGCGTCAGAGAAGTATCAATAGGGAAGGTTGCACCGATACCTAGCCACAGGGTAACCAGCGTGCCAAACAGGAAAACAGTGGTGGCCACAGGGCGACGGAAGGGGTTCTGGAACTTGTTGACGCTCTCGATGAAAGGCACCAGCATCAGCCCCAAGGGGATGGCGGTTTGCAGGGCAATACCCAGCAACTTGTTGGGGACGATCCGCAGAATCTGGAAAGCAGGATACAGATACCACTCGGGCAGAATCTCTAGCGGCGTTGCAAAGGGATCGGCCGGTTCACCAATGAGTGCAGGGTCTAGCACAGCTAGCGCCACACAGCAGGCAATGCTACCCGCAATGACGACGGGGAAAATGTATAGCAGGTCGTTAGGCCAAGCGGGCTCACCGTAATAGTTGTGGCCCATGCCTTTCTTGAGTTTTTCTCTTAGCTGAGGATCGCTAAGGTCAGGCTTCTTGATGGTTGCCATCGCTAAAAGTGTTCTCCTAAACAGAAATGCAAAGCTGAAGGGGTGCGGGAGTATGACTCGAAGGTTGATGCCATACGCGGAAGCAAGGCTGACAGTTGTAATGCTGTAACTCTAGTCTATCGGTGATAACCACCTGTCCACCTCTACCGTGAACATGATTTACAAAGCTACAGCCCACAGCACATCAGCACCGCGTATGAGCGGTAGAACCGGCTTAGAGGGGACCGGAAATACCCTGCTTACGAATCATCAGGAAGTGCAGCAGCATGAATACGGCAATCGACCAGGGTAGGACGAAGGTATGCAGGCTATAGAAGCGCGTCAGGGTTGCCTGACCAACGCTCTCACCACCACGGATGAACTCAACCATCAGACCACCGACTACCGGAATTGCGCTGGGGACACCGGACACAATTTTCACAGCCCAGTAACCAACTTGGTCCCAAGGGAGGGAGTAGCCCGTTACACCGAAGGAAACGGTGATGACAGCGAGGATAACGCCAGTCACCCAGGTGAGTTCGCGGGGCTTCTTGAAGCCGCCCGTTAGGTACACGCGGAAGACGTGCAGGATCATCATCAGCACCATCATGCTGGCAGACCAGCGGTGGATGGAGCGAATCAGCCAGCCGAAGTTGACGTCAGTCATCAGGTATTGGACTGAGCTAAAGGCCTCGGTCACCGTCGGCTTGTAATAGAACGTCATGGCAAAGCCAGTGGCGAACTGAATGATGAAGCAAGTCAGGGTGATACCGCCCAGGCAATAAAAGATATTGACGTGGGGGGGGACGTACTTGCTAGAGATGTCGTCAGCCAGCGCCTGAATCTCCAGACGCTCGTTAAACCACTGGTAGGTTTTAGAGTCGGTAACTTGCTTGGTAAACATGAAGCGGGAATATAACTTTGGTGAGATCTATACCGTTACTAAAAAATGTAACACAGGGCTGAGTAAGGAATGGTCCGCCAAACCACGGCCCTGTCAGGGTATTTTTCTATCTGCCCAATTGAGCTGAGCGGCGAACAGACCGACGAAAGGGGCTACCCAAGCCTGACAGCGAGACTAATGGAATGGGTTACTCAGCGCGATCGCACGTTAACTGAACCCGCTGCCACGAAAACGCTAAGCTAATATTGTTAATAATCTTTTACAAATTGACGGTCAACAGCACTGTAACCGGGGTGACGGAGCGCGTCCTAGCAGTGCCAGCCGCAGCGGACAGATGCGGGCACGGGTTTAGAGCACGGGTGGTTATGTTCAGAGGGGCAATGCTTAAACGAATTTCGTCATGGGTCAGTGTTGCCCTCTTGGTTAGCCTTCTGTGGCTGGGGTCAACCTCAACGGCATTCGCACTGACCACCCAGCAGCAACTGGTGATGGAAGCCTGGCGGATCGTTAACCGAGCCTACGTCGACGAGACATTCAACCATCAGAACTGGTGGTTTGTGCGGCAGCAGGCCCTAAAGCGACCATTGAATAATTGGGACGATGCCTACAGCGCCGTTCAGACGATGTTAGCGGGCTTGGATGACCCCTACACTCGCTTCCTCCCCCCCGAGCAGTACCAGAGCCTGCAAACCAACACAGCAGGAGAACTCCTCGGCGTCGGTCTACAGATTGCCAAAGAAGAGAACGGCACCATTCGCGTGATTACCCCCATCGAGGGATCGCCTGCAGAGCAGGCAGGGCTACAGCCCAAGGACCAGATTCTAGCGATCAATACGTTTCCCACCGATGCGATTAGCCTAGACGAGGCAGCCGCACGGATGCGCGGTCCGGCAGGCACGGTTGTGACGCTGACGGTGACGCGCGAGGGCAATGACACTTTCGACGTTAATCTCACCCGCCAAAAGATTAGCCTGAATCCAGTCGTCGCTGACCTGCGTCAGGTTCAGCAGAGCGATAGCGCCCCTTCGTATCAGGTCGGCTACATTCGTCTGGGTCAGTTCAACGGGAATGCGACAACAGAGTTAGCTAGCGCCATCAAGGACTTTGAATCCCAGGCGGTGGATGCCTACGTCTTAGACCTGCGTAACAATCCCGGCGGTCTACTCCAGGCGGGCATTGAGATCGCCCAGATGTGGCTGGAGGATAGCACCATTGTCTACACGGTCAACCGTCAAGGCATGTTCGAAAGCTTCGATGCCCGTTCCGGAGCGCTGACGGATCGTCCACTGGTGCTGTTGGTCAACGAAGGCACCGCCAGCGCCAGCGAAATCTTAGCCGGCGCGTTGCAAGACAATGAGCGGGCTCAGCTCGTCGGCGAAAAAACCTTTGGCAAAGGACTGATTCAGTCTTTATTTGACTTGGACAACGGCGCTGGCATGGCGGTGACGGTCGCCAAGTACGAAACACCTAACCATCGAGACATCAATAAATTGGGCATTCTGCCAGATAAGCAGGTCACCAGCGTGCCGCTGACTCGAGATCAGTTTGGCAGCCGCGACGACGCCCAGTACCTGGCAGCGGTCGATGTTCTAACTCAAACCCTGTCAGAACAAGCCACCGTTGTAGCACCTGATATGGCTACTCCTAATATTGCCGCTTCGGACGTTTGAGGAGGCTACGGGTTCAACCGTTTGCCAGTTCCCCTATCCCATTGTTGAGGTTTGACCGTGCTGCTAAATAAGACGCGAACCTATCACGATCCGCTGCACGGAGCGATTACCCTAGACGGGCGCGACCCAGTAGAGGCGCTGCTCATCTATCTGATTGACACGCCAGCCTTTCAACGGCTGCGGCGGATTCGACAGCTGGGCCCTGCTAGCTTTACCTTCCACGGGGCAGAAAGTTCGCGCTTTACCCACTCTTTGGGCGTGATGTCCGTGGCACGGCAGGCGTTTGACCGGCTTTCGGGCATTTATGCTGAGCTGCAGCCCTACCGAGCGGCGGTGCTGGTGGCTGCACTCATGCACGATATCGGCCACGGACCCTACAGTCACACTGCAGAAGAAGTCTTTGGTGGGCACCACGAGCATTGGACGCTGCGAATTCTGACCGAAGACGAGGCCGTGCGATCGCGATTGGATGCCTTCTCTCCCAATCTG
>CAWUKV010000168.1:0-12376 GCA_963923025.1 uncultured bacterium | reverse complement strand
AGCGTGTTGTCATCAGCAGCTTTGTATGCCTTTGTGACAGCTTTTAAACTACCGCTAATGGTATGTAGCTTGTCATCTTCCTCTTCCTCTAGCTCTTCAGTTTCCTGCTCAGTGTCCTCTTGAGGCGATGTCTGTGGAGATGACTGGTTTTCAGGCTGCCACAGTGGATTCGTGGTCCACTTCACTGAGTCGTCTTTATCTTGTTTTGAGCTCTCTTGTTTTGGCTCGTCGCTCTGTTTTGAGTTCTCTTGCTTTGTCTGATTGTTTTCTGTCTGATTGTTTCCAGCTTGCCACAGTGGATTCGTATTCCACTGGACCGGATCGCTTTTGTCCTGTAGCTGAGGATTCCAAAGGGGGTTGTCTGACATTTGGAAGTCTTCATCATCCCGTTGAACGGTGGGAGGCGCCGAGCCCTGCTGAACCACATGGGTCAGCTCGTGGGCAAGCAGTTCTTGGCTAATGCGGCTGTCGGGGCTGTAGGCACCCTGTTTGAAGAAAACATCATTGCCCGTAGTAAAGGCTTTAGCCTGGATGGAACGGCTAAGCTGATCGGCGTGAGCATCGGTATGAACCTTTACCCGGCTAAAGTCAGCGCCCATCGCCGACTCCATTTTGGTCTGATTTTTGGGCTCTAGGGGGCCGCCACCGCTGCGGGTCTGGTTTAGGCTCTGCTCAAATTCGTGACTGGCAGGGCCGACAGGAATCGTGCTTTGCCGCTGGATAGGCAGATGTGATACCTGCGGGGTAATCGTTCGTTGGATGCCAAGGCCGTCCTGACTGGCTTGGGGGCTATGGATAAGCTGCCCGACCTGCTGAGCAACCTTATCCGCCTCTTGCTCGAACGGGTTATTCGGTCTGCCAATCGTAAGCTTGGGCTGAACGGGTGGGTCACCTGCCGCTGCTGAATTGACAACGTTGACGTTGCTGAAGCTAAAGGTCACAAGCTTAGGTGAAACAACCGTTTCCGTTTCTATCTGGGCGTCTTCTATCTGGGTAGTTTCTGTCTGGGGATTCTGCTCGGCAAAGGAACGTGGCAAGGGCAGGGTAGTTGACTGATTTTGAGTTAAAGCTGACTGCTGTGGTTTGAGATCGCAACGACCCATCCTGTCCCCTCTCTGCACACTTATCTATCCATCGGCGCTGCGATTGCCTCGCCTGCCAATAGATCTGTCCAGAGTATTGACAAAAAGCGTCCTTGACTAACGACGATCGCGATTATTTCTTACTTTTTTTGATTTAATGCGACAGTTCCAAGCTGTTTTCAGCGGTTTCAAAAATGGGCAGATATTGTATCATTTCCGCAGCAGTGACTAATCCGACGATGGCTCCGACGGCTTCTGTCATCTGTATGCAGATTTGGTACTGAATGATTGAGATTTCAGATGCCGGATCGATGTAGCTAAACGCATCTACCCGGGCCGCATGACCATCTACCACAATCTCACGCTGGTCAATCTCGCGAATGCTGCTGTTGAGCGATGCCTGCTGCTGCTCAGAAATGAGGCTATCAGCTAGTTCGCGATAGCTACTCTGGTAATGCTCTTCGGGTGGGATAGGGATTGTCTGGACAATGATTTGAGGGGAGTGCTTTTGAAGCGGCGGGTTGTAGTAAAGTTCTGCGAGTTCGGGTGGCTGTCTTAGCACTTTTGACTGCCAATTAGGGGGTAATGCGATCGCAATTCCCGTCACAGGCCCGACAAACCGTTGAGAGGTCGATGTCACGTCAGCTATTACTCCTCATCCTCACGGTTGAACGTATCCCGCACCGTCTTTGCCACGGCTTTGGCCCCTTTTTTGATAGCCTTGCCGGTTGCTTTGGCCCCCTTAGCGACCGCTTTACCCCCAGCTTCGAGCCCTTTACCAACGGCTTTACCCCCGGCAACGAGGCCCTTTGCAGTGCCCCGAACGGCAATTTCAGGAATGGTCAGTGCTGCACCTGCAAGCCCAACGCCGATGCCCATGGGTACACCGACAGCCTTGTTCAACGCGCCCATACGGCCCGCTTCAGCGAGTCTAGACTTGACACCATAGGAACGGGTACCTTGGTACTCCTTGATATCTTTCTTATGGGTGCCTTGGGGCTGGGCACCGCTGGCTAGGGTTTCGTCACCAACAACATCTTCCGTATTGAGCAGTTTGGCAGTGTGAGCTTGCTTCATGCGGCCCAGAGTAGAGACCGAGGCGAGGGCATCCTCTTCTAGATCGTGCTCATAGAAGGTCCCTTCTAAGTGTTCGCCCCCTGCCAAATCCACGATGTCGCCCTTAGCAATGTGGTGAACGACTTCGGGGCGCTCTTCTTCCTCTAATCCTTCCATGTTGTCTTTGTACTGAGCCCCGTTAGGCGCAGCGGACTGGAAGGTCACCAAACGGCGCACGATCCCAGGGTTCGTCCCAGTAAAGTGTTGTGCCAGGGCACCGCCGAGGCTGTGGCCAGTCACGTCAACCTTATTGAAGCCATACTTCATCACCAAATTGGCAATGTGAGAAAAGTCTTTCAACAGGGGTTGAATGCCGCCGTGCCCTGGAGAGTTAAAGTCCATATCTTGCCAGAGCGTAGCCAGGTCGTTGGTCCCCCTAAAGGCAATGATAGGAACCTTGCCCGCTGCCTTGCCTTGCTCGTTGGGGACGAGTAGACCATAGTTGAGGCCCTGCCCAGCATTGGTGACGTTACCGCTGGGGTGCCACCAAGGATGAAAGCCCTCAGAGGTCAGCCACTCGTGCTCAGAAGGCTTGAGCTGATCGTGATAGACCAGACCATGGGCAATTTGTTCTAGCTTGATATCTTGGGGATTGATTTTAGTTTGGCCACTGCTAACCTCCTCAGGATCAATATCTCGCTGAAGGATCTGGGGCGCTGATACAGGTTCAGATTGGTGAACCGCTTCACTGGCCCCATTTAGGATGCTGATCTGGCTGAAGTCAAACGACGTGGCGAGCAGGCCAGACGACTGACTAGGCACATCGGACTCCACATGAGAAGCATCGACAAACGGTCGCGAATTAGGAATGACCGTTCGCTGTATCTGCTGAGTCGGCTGTTTGGACTCACGCTCTCGGTCTGGCTGATTTTTGCGTCGAGTCTGCATGATTGGTGACAGTAGCCTGCTTTCTTAATTAAGAAGAGCGTCTTTCACACCAGTCGCAATGTGCAGTTGAATTGCTCAATCCGGTTAGCCTAAACGCTGTCTTTATCGACGGCTCGATGCCGTTTGGTTGGCAACATCGTCTGGTAAGCCTCCCAGAAATCGCCATAGTACACTGCACACTAACAGTAAAGTGGAGTTCGCTCCGCTTTAGGTTTCAACTTGAAAGTGGTCTAGGAGATTGCAGTGGCCTCTTCCCAAGCCTGATTATATAGATCTGTCATCTTCGCTTTCAGCTCGTTAAGCTCTTGAGTTTCCTCAGCTGTTAAGCCCTCTTTATCTTGTTTCACCTCAAGGACCCGCACCTTCTTATAAAGATCGTGACCGCTCTCCTGGCCATCTACCCGCTTATCTTTGGCATCTTGCATAGCCTGCATAGAGATTTGGATCTCGGCAACGTGACCGTTAGACATTTCAACATTGATCATAATGTCGCGGTATCCGTCCATTGGCTGTGCAAATCGGTTTTTGACCCGTAACACGTTTGCCCGCTGTTTTACAACCTTAAACGTGGCGATTACATCACTAACGTCCGCGCAAACCAAAGTCCCTCGAACCAGATCAACCAGATTTTCGGACCCTCCATCATACTTATATTCGGTTTTAAATAGGGCGCGCTCCTGCCCTTTCATGGCCCCCACCTTGGCCGTAACATTATCTCCCATTTGTTTAGCAATATCTTCTACAAGAGGCCTAAACTCAGTAAAAGCAATTTCCCAACCGTTGGCCATCATGGGGGTCACCCTGCCCTGCCCGTCTACCTGCTGTGTAGGCTTTTCTTGGGTTGACTCAATCCCCATCAGCTCAGTCTTTTCTGCTTCGGTGACTCGCTGAATAGATTTCCGCTGCACGCCATTCTGCTGCACCACATGGGTCAGCTCGTGGGCTAGTAGCTCCTGTCCGCCGCGGCTACTAGGGTTGTACTCACCCTGCTTGAAAAAGACATCATTGCCCGTCGTAAAGGCTTTGGCCTGAATCGAGCGGCTGAGCTGATCGGCATGGCCATCGGTGTGGACTTTGACTTGGCTAAAGTCTGCGCCCATGGCCGATTCCATTTGGGTTTGGACCTCGGGCGCTAGCGAACTACCGCTGCCCCGCGCTTGGTTGAGGCTCTGCTCAAAGTCATCACTGGCAGGCCCGACGGGAATCGAGCTTTGTCGTTGAATCGGCAGTCGAGATACGAATGGCACTGTTGTTCGCTGAATACCGGCATCACCCTGCGTGATTTGGGGACTATGGATGCGCTGGACGACCTGTTTGGCAACCTTGTCAGCTTCCTCTTCGTATTTATCACCGGGCTCTCCGATGGTGAGCTTAGGCTGGATGGGTTGGCCCATAGTCGCTGCCGAATCAACCACGTTGACGCGGCTGAAGCTGAAGGATGTAGCCGCGGCAGATTTGGGAGCCACCACCGTTTCTGCTTGAGAATTTTGTTCGGAAAAAGGACGAGTCGAGGGTAGCGTGGTCGACTGAGGCGGTGCTGTAAGTTGCTGCTTGAGATTGCGATCGCGGCTGGCCATAGCGTGTTCTATTGCAAGAAGCTGTGTATGAGGAGCGTGTGTATCTGAGAGGAGCGAACTGCCGTTTCGGGCCGAAGCCCAAACCGGCTTATTCTTATGTTTCACGGTGTAGACAGCGGGCTAACGAATGAAGTGTGATAAATAGTGACTATTCTCCGTCATAAAATCTGTCATAAAAACTGACATTGCCTATTCCTCAGCAGGCGTTAACGCCGTCAGCGTTTCCTGCGCCAAAACATCCTCCGGATTCAGCGCCAGCGCTGCTTGCAAATCGGCTAAAGCCGCCTCTGTATTGTTCAAGTAAGTCCAGGCAACGCCGCGCCCTGTCAAAGCGTCAGCATAGGTGGCATCGAGGGTAAGAACCTGATCGTAGGCCGCGATCGCTTCCCCATAGGCTCCCATGCCCGAGAGCGCCGCCGCCTTGTTATACCAGGCAAAAACAGACTCGTCGTCCAACAAGATTGCCCGTTCTGCCGAGGCTAGCGCTTCGTCATAGTCAGCCAACTGCCAAAGAATGACGCTGCGATTAGTCCAAGCCCACTCACTAAACGGGTTCAGGTCGAGCCCCTGTTCGTAAGCCGTCAGCGCTTGCTCAGTTCGGCCCATCGCCCGCAAGATAACGCCTCGTGTAAACCAGCCCCGCGCATAGGTCTCATCTAGCGTAAGGGCCTGCTGGTTAGCCGTCAGCGCTTCGGTATATTGGCCCAGGTACCAAAGAATGGTGGCCTTATGGTTGTAGGCAGCAACATACTCCGGCGCAATCCCCACTGCTCGGTTAATGGACGCCAAGGCTTCGTCGTACTGACCGGCCCCCGTCAGGGCAATGCTACGTTCGTTCCAGGCTTTAGCCAAGTTGCGGGAACCAAAGTCGCCGTCACCGTCCATGGCAGCGTCACAGGCAGCCAGGGCGTCTTCGTAACTGCTTTGGCGATTCAGCAGGGTACATTGCCCCAGCAGGCCCCAGGAATAATCAGCCTTGATGGCCACTGCCCGGTTGTAAGACACCAAGGCTTCGGGGTCGCGCCGCAGTAGATCCATCAGATGACCTTGGGACGCCCAGGTAAGGGCATTGTTCGGGTCCAGGGCAATCGCCTGATCGTAAGCAAAAATCGCCTCATCGTAGCGGCTCAGCTGGGTGTAGGCCTGCCCCTGGTAGGTCCAGGCCAGGGCCGGGCCAACCTCGGTACCCAAACCGCCCCAATTGCCGTTACCCGCCAGCGCTGCTTCACAGGTGCGTAGGGCACTACGAGAGCGACCCAACGCAACGTTTGACTCACACTGACGCACTAATGTTTTAGAGTCTTCGGGCTCTAATAGTAAGGTCCGTTCGTAGGCCACCAGAGCCAGCTCGTGCTGCCCCGCCTGAGCCAAAATCTCTCCCCGATAAAACCAGGCCAGTGCCGGATTTTCGCTGCCCCAGCTGCCATTAACCCGCAGGGCGTTGTTGCAATGGTCCAGGGCCAGTTCGTTTTCACCTAAAGCGGTATAAGCCACACACTGGTAGGCAATGGCAAGGGAGTTTTCAGCGTCAAAGGTAAGCGCTCGATTGGCAGAGGCAATCGCATCTGGATAGGTTTCCAGATTCACCAAAATGCCGCTGTGCCTAGCCCAAATGTCTGAATCCTCAGGTTCTAACGCTAACGCCTGCTCACAGGATGCCAGCGCATCCTCATACATCTCCGCATTGGCCTGGAGACGGCAAAGATCGGCCCAGTAGTCAAAATCTTCTAGTGCATCAAACCCAGCCTGCTGAGCCTGAGCCGGAGCTGCAACTGCGATCGCACTCCCAAAAAGCGCCAGCAGACCAAGGTATCGTTGGGTTAGAAACTGAGCCATTGCCGCGCCGTACATCAAGTTTGGTTGACATAGCTTTAGGGTTCCCAACCTCACGCCAAAGGCACGATAATCCTTTAGAGAAAACTGTCTTTAGAAAAAACTGTCTATTTAGCAATCACCGTAAGCTACTTCACCCAACTCAGCAGTCTTAGTTGTCACTGTTATTTCCAGGTTCAAAAACCACAAACTAAAAGCCTGGCTCTGAGACAATCTCAACTTCACAGCGGTCAGATTGGGAACAGCTAGGCATCGAAACCTCCAGAATGTATTGACCGTTGTGAGGTGCCATCACAACGGGTTCAGCATCCAATGCAACATCCTCACTAACCAAATTCCCGGTACTGTCATACAACGACAAATTCAAATCGAGACAATCCTCATCGCAGGTTCCTCGAATCGTCTCTCCTGCCCAAAAGTACCCGCTTACGGTTACCGTCTGGCTACTGTATCGCCAGACAGAGCGGCCATCGACAGAAGCGTTACCCATCGAGGCGGTCGCAGTCGAACGATTAAAAGAAGTCGTTGGATCACGCTCAACCACTTCCGACGCTTCGCTAGCAGCAGTCGCAGAGTCATTACTGGCGATTGGGCGATCATCATCCACAGTAAACCCATGGTCAGAGCTAAAGTACGCGGCACAGCCTGCTCGGTGCGTACAGTTAGGCATAGACGCTTGAACGATAAAGCTGCCCTCAAAGGGCACCGTGATAACGGGTGCAGCACCAAGACTCACATCTTGAGCCACCAGGTTGCCTGCGCTGTCGTACAACAAAAGATCAAGATCATAACAGTCACCATCGCAGACGCCATGAATACGCGCACCAGCTAAAAAATCGGCAACAAAAGACACAGTTTCACCTTCGTAGAGCCACACAGAATGTGCTTGGGCATGGGCAACAGCTGCCACGCCGGGCACCGTAGTCACTATGGCGGCAGCAGTGAGAATTCTATAGTTGAGATCTAGCATGGATTCCTTTTAGATCTGACGTTTGTCAAGGCAATAACTGACGTGAAATCAGCATTGATATCGAACGGAGGACTGTAGCAGATGCATTGAAGATTTGTCCGGTAACAATTCTCGTTTTTTGTCCCGTATTACTACAGAACAACATCAAAGAAGAGAATGGGTCCCGGCCTCAAAAGGTGTTCAGACCTCTGACATTCAATCCCCGACAAATCAAAAAGCTTCATGAAAAGTTGATGGTTGGCACTGATACAGCGATGTCCTCGCTAAAAGCGATGGGCTATCGACGAGAATTTGAACCCGCAATCGGGCACTGTAAGATCAGTTAAATATTTTTTGTTATGAAACGCTTGATTGCGATCGCGGCCTCGTTTGCGCTGTCACTGCTGCTGGGTCAATCTGGCTATGCCGCCAACGAAGACGATCTCAAAAAGCTAGAAGACACCCGCCAGTGCCAGCGCTGCAACTTACAAGGTGCAGACCTACGCGGTATTTTTCTCCAACAGGCCAACCTACGGGGAGCAAACCTCGAAGGGGCAGACCTCAACGGGGTAGACCTGCGCGGAGCGTTCTTGTTTCAAGCCAATTTAAGCGGTGCAGATTTGCGTAATGCTGACCTACGCAACGTCAACCTATTTGGTGCAGATCTGGCTGGGGCCAGACTGGGCAACGCCCAGATTGATCGACGCACCGTTCTAGACGACCGCTGGTTGCTAGTATGGGACCTCGTAACCCACGGTTTAGGTGACCACGACTTGGCTGGCGTAGATCTAGAGGGAGCCAACCTCGATGGCGCAGACCTGCGCAATGCCGACCTAACCGGAGCCAACCTGGTGGGCACAACCTTTGAGGGCAGCTTTCTCAGCGGCAGCCAGTTTGCCCAGGCTCGATTAGAATCCGCAGATTTCTTCCTAGCCGACCTACAAGGTGCAGATTTAACCGCCATCCAGTTCGAAAACGGCAGTCTGGTGGCAGCAGATGTCCGTGAAGGAGACTTAACTGGAGCTGACCTACAGCAGGCCGACCTGTCTCTCGCCTATCTGGGTAACGCCCAGCTCACCGGAGCCGATTTGTCCAACGCCGACCTCTCCGGTGCGTACTTCACTGAGGCTGATCTCACGGAGGCGAATCTTCAGGATGCGAACCTATTTGTCGCTGACTTTCGCCGAGCCATACTTGATGGCACCAACTTCACCGCCGCCCGTCTTCAGGGTGCAGACTTTACCGAAACACAGTTCACAGCTTCGCGGCTGCGTGGCACCATCCCCGAAGGGATACGGCTACTCGATGCAGATCTTGTCGGTGCGGACCTCAGCGGGCTCAACCTGAGCGGTGCCGACTTTAGCGGTGGCAATCTCCGTGAAGCCCAGTTCCAGGACAGCAACCTAAGCGGCGTGAACTTCCAGGATGCGGACCTCAGCTTTGTGGATTTTTCGGGAGCGAACTTAGCTGGAGCCAACCTCCAAAGGGCCACCCTAGAAGGGGTCGAGTTTGACTATCGCACTAACCTTTGCGGTGCCATCATGCCCGACGGCAGCGAGCGCCAGTGCAACTGACTTTTGTAGGCTGACATTTGTAGGCTGACATTGCCAACTTTAGAAACTTCACCGCTTACGACTTCACGCGTCCTCATCCTAATTTTTAGTCTTGACGCTTTACTATTGCGTTCGTCGAGTTGCTAGGGATAGTTCCTGACGCTGAAGTCCTTGACATCGGAGCCCCTCGACGCAATTGAATGGGTTGATCATCTCTTCGACTGCTGTAGATGCTGCAGTAGAGAAAACTCCTGTTCTGGACAGGGCAGAGAGTTAAACTCGATAAAGCAATGGGAGTGTCAATTGGTAGAAAAACCACCGCTAAGGGGCTCAGGCAATCAAAAAGACCGTCGAGCGCCACGACCTTATTTACTTTGGGTAAGACTGAGCATTCTTTGGCTGGGATGCGTCTCTATAGGCGGTTTATTTTCTCTAGCAGGTTTCCAGCCCCATCGGGCGCTCGGTTTAACCTTTGTTGGAACTTTGGCTATTTTGGCTGTTTTTGAATATTGGACTCGGGTGAAGGGGTTAGCTTGGGCCGTGGCCTCGGCCTGGGCTGGGGTAGTCGCCTTGATTTGGGCTTGGATTTGGGCTGGTGCAGTGGGCGCGGGGTTGGCCTTGGCCGGCATTGGGGCCGGGGCATTGATCCTGACTGGCGTGTTGGTGGGAGCCTTACCTGGGATTCTAGCTGGGGCGTTAGCGTTGGCGTTGGTAGGGGTTTTAGCTGGCACGGGGGCATTGGTCTTGGCCTTAATCTGGGCTGGGATTGGGGCGTTGGTGGGCGCATTGGCCTGGGACTTGGATTTGGATTTAGACTTGGCGGTGGCCTGGGCTTGGATCATGGCAGGCGCTTTGGCTTGGGCTGTCGCAGAGGCTGGGATATCGGGTAGCGCAGAGGGGGTCATTGCTGTTTTCTTCGTCCGCATCAATACCTGGCAAAGTATGGGTATAGGCATATTTGCAGGCCTGCAATACGCGTCTATTGCGGCCAGCCTGCCAGCAGATTTTTTGCATATCAGACAGCAATATAACGTTTCTACTGCAGCACGCTTGTACATCGCACTCTCTTCTTTTGGATTGCTCCTCGGCAGTGGGTTGGGCTCCTGGCTCAGGTCCTCTGGTGTGATTAACCTACCACCGCTATGATCCTGCCATTGACAGGAATCCCGGCGCTGACTGGCAAAAGCGCAAAATTCTGCTTACAGTGCAAAAGGCGGTTTTAGTAGGCACATCGAATTTTCATGGCGAAGAAAGTTGTCGTAGTGGGCGCAGGCTGGGCCGGACTGGGGGCGACCTATCACCTGGCGAAGCAGGGCTACGAGGTGACGCTGCTAGAAGCGGGGCCACAGCCCGGCGGGCTAGTGGCTGGTTGGCAAACTGCTGGGGGACGCTCGGTCGAAGCGGGGATTCATGGTTTCTGGTACCCCTACAGCAATATCTTTTCTCTTGTTGATGAGCTGGGTCTACAGCCGTTTACGCCCTACACTCGGTCTTCACAGTATTCTCCGGCTGGGCTAGAGGTCGAATCGCCCCTGTTTCAGCGAGAGCCCTACCTGCCCAGCCCACTCGGCACATTCATCTACACCCAGTTCAAGCGATTACCCCTGGCAGACCGGCTGACGGCCCTGCCACTGCTGTACGCCGTGGTTGACTTTGATAACTCTGACGAGGCCTGGAAGCGATACGATAAAGTCACTGCCCGCGAACTATTCAAGCAGTTTGGCGTCTCTGAGCGGCTGTATAAAGACGCATTCGAACCGATGCTTCTTGTCGGTCTATTTGCTCCAGGGGAACAATGTTCATCTGCTGCGGCGTTGGGCATGCTTTACTACTTCATCCTCGCCCACCAGCCCGACTTCGACGTACGCTGGTGCCGGGGAACGGTGGGTAACATGATTTTTCGTCCCTGGGTAGAGCAAATTGAGAAATTCGGCGGACGCGTACTACCCAACCGCCGGGTTTCAGACGTACGTTTAGGTGAGAACAACACCATTACTGGCGTAGTTTGCGGAGATGAGGTATTCGATGTCGATGCGGTCATCTTCTCCGTCGGCATCACCGGCATGAAAAAGATTGTTGCCGGTAGCTCAACACTCAGACAGCGAAGCGACTTTCAGAATCTGAGTAATTTAGGTGCGGTAGACGTACTGGCCACACGGCTGTGGTTTGATCGTAAGATAGACGTACCCCTTCCGTCTAATGCCTGCTTTGGTTTTCACTCAACTACCGGTTGGACGTTCTTTGATCTCAACGCCTTACACGACGAGTATCGCAACGAGCCGGGCAGCGTCATTGAGGTGGACTATTACCATGCCGACCAGCTTATACCACTCGATGACGAGCAGATTTTGCCACAGGTACAGGCCAATTTGGCAGGCTGTTTGCCCGCCTTTGGAGAAGCTCAGGTCATCGACACTAGCTTCATTCGGTTACCTCAAGCCGTCAGTCACTTCAAGCCAGGCAGCTACCAGTACCTGCTACCTGGAACAACCAGCTTCAATAATTTGTTCATGAGTGGAGACTGGATTGTTACCCGGCACGGCTCTTGGTCCCAAGAAAAAGCTTATGTCACTGGATTAGCGGCTGCGAACAGCGTGATCCAGCAGCAGGGGCAGGGACAAACCGCAGAGATTATCCCAGTTGTGCCTGACGAACCTCACATCCAGCTGGCACGACAGATCAACCAGTCCGTTAGATCAGTAGCTTCTCCCTTCTCCGGGTGGATGGGGTAACGCTATGTTGCATTTTTCGAGTTGCTAGGGACAGTTCCTGACATTGAAGGTCTTGACGCTGGAGCCCCTCGACGCAGTCGAATGCTTTAGCCAACCCTGCGGCTGCCATAGAAGAGAACTTAAGAATGTTTGATGACCGATATGCGTGCGACTGGGTGTAGGTCGGTAGCTCGCAGTCCGCACTTTAATAAACAGCTTCTCAACAATTCTCAACAAAAGGATGCGATCTCACTAACTCAAGATGGCATCCAAGATAGGTGTCAAAAAAATTACATTGACACATTCGTAGTTGCAAGAGTTTTCTATAACAACTTGGTACCAACTGCTAGCCTAAATAACATTGCGAAATGATTGTACGAGAACCGTAAACCTGTCTTGGCCTCCCAATAAAGTTTCCATAAACCAATCTTTACCTACATCCCTTATCTTTTTGTCAAGAAACAGGTGTATCAGAATTCTTGGTCTAGGGTCGCCTTGGTGCAAGCTCCAGATCTATGGTTTTATCGAGTTCTACCATTGGACTGGAGAACTTTTCAGTCGCGATTAGCCGGCTACCTGTAAACAGCTTGAGGATTCTATATCTTGAATTGTGTCGACAGGACAGCTTCTTTATTGTCACCCACACCACACTTCACACTGTCTTCTA
>CAWUKV010000167.1:0-12613 GCA_963923025.1 uncultured bacterium | reverse complement strand
GCCCGCGATCGCGCCATCAGAGCGCCCATTTCCAACCGGCACCGATCCAGAATTCCCCCCCCCCGGCAACCCCGGTTCACCCCAACGGCGCTTGTCTCAGCTGGCCGTAACCACCACCCTACGGATCCTTCTCCTCGGTATTTGCGTACCGTCCGCCTGGCTTCTAGGCATTGGCGCAGCCCAGGTTCTCGGCCATCGCTCCAATCAGATTCCGCTCCAGGAAACCTCGCTGCGCCGCGCCAGCCGGATCGTCAGCGAGGTCCGTTACCTACCCGAGCGGTGGCAGCAGCCAGACCGTTCAGTCACACGGGTGGAGCCCGTTCCCATTCCTGCCAACCCCATCGAGCCGCTCAGTCAAGCCGCAGACATCCTATCCGATACCGACCGGCAGATTGCCCTCGAAGAAGTGGACGCGATTGCCACTGAACTGCGCAGCCTCAACCGCCGCCTGATTGATTTAGAAACTCGACTGGGCCGCGCCCAGTCTACGGCCGACTTGCAAAGCCGCCTCGCTGCCGTGCGCACCAGTTTGGCCGCGGCTGATGCGGAGTCCCCAGCTGCGGCTGAGCCCGTTGCACCGGGACCCGCAGCAGCTCCTAGTGCAGGCCCCGAACCGCTGCTAGAAACGACCGATCTACAGGTCACGCTACCTAGCGATGCACTGTTCGTCCCGGGTGAAGCCCGTCTGCTAGAGACCGCACCCGTCATTCTCGGAACTATTTTGAGCGATCTTAGCCGCTATCCCGACGCAACCATTCTGGTCGGCAGCCATACGGACGACCGTTCGGACGCCACCATCAGTCGAGAGCTGGCCTTCCGTCAGGCCCAGGTGCTACAAACCTACCTGGCTAGCAGCCTAGCCAGCGGCCCTGATACCCCCCCAAAAAATCCTGCCCGCTGGGTCACCATTGGCTATGGTCAAAGCCAGCCTCTGGGTAACAACGACACCCCCGAAGCCCGTCAGCGGAATCGCCGCATTGAGATTCTGGTTGATCGCCGATAGCACGACTAGCAGTTTGGCCAATTCGCCACATTTGGGCCTTATGGATAACATCACGCGCCTTGAGCTTCCAGGGATAGCCATCCCTAACAGTGCTAAGCGTTCCGTGACTTACACCCCGACTCGACCTTTGTCGAATTGCTACAGATGAAAATCGTCTTTTTTGGCACACCCCAGTTTGCTGTCCCTAGTTTGGAGCGGCTAGTGACCGATACGGCCTTTGAAGTGGCGGCTGTAGTCACCCAGCCCGACAAGCGCCGAGGCCGAGGGGGTAAGGTTAGCCCCTCCCCAGTCAAAGCCGTTGCCCTGCCAACAGGCTGCCCCATCTGGCAACCGCCTCGCATCAAAAAAGACCCCGAAACCCTCCACGCCCTGACCGAGCTTGATGCCGATGCGTTTGTGGTGGTGGCCTACGGTCAGATTCTCTCTCAGGAAATTCTAGATATGCCTCGGCTGGGCTGCGTTAATGCCCACGGCTCACTGCTGCCCCAGTACCGAGGCGCGGCCCCTATTCAATGGAGCCTGTTCCACGGCGAGCCGGAAACGGGCATTACCACCATGAAAATGGATGCCGGTATGGACACAGGCCCCATGTTAGAGAAGGAAGCCGTCGTCATTGACCTACAGGATAATGCCTGGACCCTAGCCGAAAAGCTAGCTGACCTCAGCGCCGATCTGCTGGTGAGCACACTGCTAAAGCTGAACGAACAGATAATTCGCCCGGTTCCCCAAGACGATGCCACGGCCACCTATGCGCCGCTCATCCAAAAAGCCGACTATCAGCTCAACTGGCAGCGCTCTGCCTTGGCCTTGCACAACCAGGTGCGTGGCTTTTACCCCAACTGCACCACCCGATTTCGCCAGCAGCCATTAAAAGTGAGTGCCACGCTTCCTTTGGGTGGTACCCAGCCCGTTCCACTCCCAGAGAATGAGGCAGCCGTATTGAAACCACTGGTCGAGCAGTTGCCTGAGCCTACAGCACCAGGAACCGTTGCCGCCCTATACAAAGACTATGGCCCAGTTGTGTCCACGGGAGACGGCTACTTACTCCTGCGCGAGGTCAAACCCGCCGGCAAGCAAGCTCAGTCTGGTTGGGACTTTGCTAACGGCGCTCGGTTAACCGTGGGGGAAAGACCCTTTGAGGTAGCAGGCTCATCGGTAGCAGGCTCATCGGTGGCAGGCTCATAGGCGGTGCAGCCCTCACACGGCCCAGCAGGATTAACCGCACAACGCACCAGCCGCGATTGAGCACTGAACCGGCAGTCGGCCTTGCCCAGCACCCAATCCCCATCAACCCAGCTCTGTTCTGTGGCGCGACTAACCGGCTGTAGGTGCAGCACCACCTTACACAGCCGATAACGCCCCCGTCGAAACTGATACTGGTGACGTCGCTCTAACACAGCGTAGGTCTGCCCTTCGTACAGCAAGTAGGCTCCCGGCTGTAGATCAGCGTCAACGGACAAACGCCCCATCCGTTGTCCCGCCACCTCTAGTTCGACCGACAGCTTCACATCAGCAGTCATGCAGGGCTAACCCAATCCAATCATGGTGCTCAGTATCGTAGCAGCTTAGTCTGCCGTCAGCTGGTCAATCAACGGCGCGTACTGTAGCAGTCGATCAAATTCACCGACAGCCAGGCAAGCGGTTTTGAAACTGGACAACGCCTGACACTGTAGGTGGGTATCCTGTAAGGCAATACAGACTTGCAACCGCTCTTCCTGACAGCGCAATACCTCCATCGGCTTGCTGCTGGCGTCGTAGCTGATGCACAGCGATTCTAAAACCTCTTCTTGAGCCTTGAGATCGCCCAACTGCTGCATTAGGGTAAGGCGTTGCTGCCCATAGCCAATCGCCCGACTATAGTCCTTCACCATGTAGCAGGCGTTGCTCAAGTTCCGTAAAATCTTGCCAGTAACGCGGACATCCATTTGATCGCGGGCAATTTTGAGCAGCTTTTCGTAGCAGCTGATCGTGGCTCGATAATTACCCAAGGCGTGATGCAAGTTGCCTGTGTTTCGCAGGATCCGCTTGAGTAGGCGGACATTTCCGTGCTGCTCGGCCAGCCCCAAGCTACGCTCGTAGCACAGTAGCGCCTGATCGGCCTGATGATCAGAGCGGTAGGCCATACCCAAATTGTTCAAGCTGGTGATGATGGCCTTTTGATTGCCCATTGCCTCCGCACAGGTCAGACTCTTTTCCATCACCGCGATCGCCTGTTGAACCTTGCCCTGGTGACGATAGCTGTTACCCAAATGGTCGAACGCCTGCTGCTGAATCGACAAACACCCCAAGGTTTCGCCAATCTGACAGCTCTGTCGCGCGGCAGCCGCACTTTGCTCGTACTGTCCTAGGCTGTAATGCGTCAGCGCGATCGCATTCCAGGCTTGTCCGATACCCGCGGCTTGCTGCTGGTCAGTGTAGTAGGAGAGAGCAGCCTCAAAGCAAGCTAACGCGTTGCCATACTGTCGCTCACGATGCTGAGCCTGCCCCGCCTGCATCTGCGCCGTTGCCGGGTCGGGTTCAGGGGTCGGCCTGTCGTCCGGCGGCACAACCACTGAAGTATCATCCGTTGCCGGAAGCGTTTCAATCTCCGACGGCAAAAGCTGCCGACGATTTAACGCCTCAGCAGTATTAGGCAGATCACTCATAACAGGCCCTCAAGCAAGACCGGTCCACCCCATCAATGGGGTCGCCCGCAAAATTAGTTTCGTCTGTACGCCTAGGACAGCCGAGTATCAAAAAATCGATCTGCCCCTGTAATTCCTGTCAATCTTATTCACGGCACTTTACCAACCAAAACCGTAGTTACGCGCAGGCAGGCACATGATCGGCATAGGCATTGCATGAAGCCTGCCACTGCAATCAATTCAAGATCTAAGTGTTAGGCTAGAAACGTAGGAGCGTCAGTTGTTTTACCCCCTCAGGGATTGTGCTGAGACCAGGCTGACAAAAGTAAAGCTGGCAAAACATTAGTTCGCAATTCGTCGCAATCCACCCCTACACCTGTAACAAATTCGTAATATGAAGAGCCTGCAAGATTGAGCACCTCTGTGTTTGCAGCCGAGCGACGGCTGTTTTCTCCCGCTTCCCCTGCCCCTTCAGCCGTACCGGTAATATTTGCTTTTCCGAACGAATATACAATTGGCATCACCAGTTTGGGCTATCAGGTGATCTGGTCAATGCTGGCCCAGCGGGCGGATGTCCGCGTCAGTCGGCTGTTTACCGATCTCCACGAGCCTCTCCCAAGTCAGCCAGAGCTGTTAGGGTTCTCCGTCTCTTGGGAGCTAGACTACATCAACATTTTGAGCCTGCTGGAGTCATTGGAGATTCCGATTGAGGGGCGCGATCGCACCGATGACCATCCCCTCGTCTTTGGTGGCGGTCCAGTATTAACGGCAAACCCCGAGCCCTTCGCCGACTTTTTTGACGTCATCCTACTAGGCGATGGTGAACAGCTCCTGCATAACTTCGTGGATGCCTACCAAGCCTGCCGCGAGGCCCATCGAGACGAGCGGCTATTGGCCCTAGCCCAGGTGCCGGGGGTTTACGTTCCCAGCCTGTACAAGCCCATCTACAGCGACCCTACTGGCCCGATTGAGTCCATTCGGCCACTCTCAGACGCCGTCCCCGCCACCGTCGAAAAGCAGACCTATCGCGGTAACCAACTGCTCGCGTCTACCGTCGTCACCGAAAAAGCCGCTTGGGAAAACATTTTTATGGTGGAGGTGGTACGAAGCTGCCCAGAGATGTGCCGCTTTTGCCTAGCCAGCTACCTCACCCTCCCCTTCCGGACGGCCAGCCTAGAGCATTCGCTGATTCCCGCCATTGAAAAGGGTCTCACCACTACCCGTAGGCTGGGTCTGCTGGGGGCTTCGGTCACGCAACACCCCGATTTTGAGCCCCTGCTAGATCACCTTAACCAGCCCCAGTATGACGATGTACGCCTCAGCATTGCCTCCGTACGCACTAATACCGTCAACGAAAAACTAGCTAAAACGCTGGTGAGCCACGACACCCGATCTATCACCATCGCGGTCGAAAGCGGCTCAGAACGCGTCCGACAGACCATCAACAAAAAGCTAGAGACTGAAGACATCGAAGGGGCGGCAGTCAAGGCCAAGGCCGGTGGCCTAAGTGCCATGAAGCTCTATGGCATGGTCGGCATTCCCAGCGAAACCGAAGACGATGTCGATCAAACCATCGCTATGATGCTGCGGCTCAAAAAAGCAGCGCCGGGGTTACGGCTAACGTTGGGGTGCAGTACCTTTGTCCCGAAGGCTCATACGCCTTTGCAGTGGTACGGGGTCGACAAAACCGCCGAGAAACGGCTAAAAAAGCTCCAGAAAGGACTGCGATCAAAAGGGATAGATTTTCGTCCCGAAAGCTATAACTGGTCAATTATTCAGGCGCTAATTTCCCGAGGTGACCGCCGCCTGGGGAGCCTGCTCAAGCTGACCCGTGACTATGGCGACTCCTTGGGCAGCTACAAGCGGGCCTTCAAAGCCCTCAAAGGTCAGATTCCACCGCTAGCGTTCTACGTCCATGACCGCTGGGACAACGATCAGACACTCCCGTGGGACCACATTCAGGGACCGTTGCCAAAGCCGACCTTGTTGAAACATTTAGCTGATGCACAGCAGCATATGTAGCCTTGAGCGAAAGGCAGAAGGCAAAAAGCAGAAGATAGAAGCGTTCTGGGCTTTATCGGCTTGGGGGTGTGCAGGTTGATCCTGTGCCGGTTGAATTTTGGGTGAAGGGTGAAGGGTGAAGGGAAAAAGGTTAAAGGGACTCGAAGGGTACCTTATGACGTACCTAAAAATATGGCCTTGCAGCAGCAGTTTTGACAGTTAAAACAGTCATCCCTTGATCCAGATCTCGTAGACCGACAACAGAATTTCAACCACAATCAGAATCACGATATACCACTCCACTCGGTGGCTACTGTCAGTTTGTAGAATATCCAAAACTGTTTCGACCGTTCTAGAAATTAGTGACAGCTTCTGCTCTAGTGCCCGCAGTCGTTCTGTTAATTCGTATTCGTCTTCTAATCGCAGGTAAAGTCGGTTGAGTTCTGGGTGGTCCCAAACCGGGTCAGGCTTCTCGCCCACTTCAACAATGCCTAGCATCTTCTGCTGGATCAGAAACGTACCACCAATGTAGCGCAGCAGTTCATGCTCTTTTGGCGGGCGGGCTGACTGGCTCTGGATGGAGGTGGTAAACGGTTTAATCTGGTCAAACAGCTTAGAGACCTCTTCTTCGTAAAACTCTAAAACAACACTCTTGGCCAACGCCTCTGCCACAATCTGTAGCCGCTCAGCGCTGCTATCTCGCAACCGCAAAACGTTGGATTCCAGTCGCTCCTTGGCATCTGTCCCAAAGGCAAGCTGTAGCTGCTCGTCAATAATGTTGGGTACGGGCTCTTTGACAAAGGGATCAAGCGATTGTAGAAAGTCAGCCTCTTCTATCGCTGTCAGGTTAAAAAGAACAACCACCCCGTATCGCAGCAGTACTGCACAGCCGGCGTCTCCGGCACGGATAATCAGAGGATTAGTAGCCAATGGATTAGTTGTTTCTAAGCTTTTAAGCACTAAGCGTTCACCCAGAAGTAGCGCTTTAGCGACAATCCTTTTCTGCCCTAACCAATCGGGAAAGGCAGAAATCAGTTGGGCAACTGACTCAAAATGAACAGCTTCTGCTTGTGTGGGATTAGCAGGTAAGGGAACCATACAGCAAAGTATCAAATGACAGCAGCCAGTTCCTATTGTAAGAAAGGGTTCCTAGGCAGGACGGCTAAAGTCAGTTAAGTTTTAGGTCACAGTTTTTGCTTCCATTCATGCTCCAACCCGACTCATACCAGTTCTGTGGCCCATTTGCTAATGCGCGCCAGGATTACAGATTGCTAGCGAATGGGTGATCGTTCAACACTTGGTTGACGGATACCAGCAGGTTAGTTAGAATCCATCTCGTTGATGTGCGTAGCAAATTTTTCTAATCCCGCTCCCTCTATTTCATTTTTTCTAGCCATGTTGCAGCAGCGCACTTCTCTACATGCCCGCCTAAGCCTAAAAGGGCTAGGGTTGCTGCTGCGCCTTGGGCGCAACTAAACTTTCACACATCTAATATCCCCGCAGGACTGTCGGTTTCTATCCTCAGTGTTGTCTTCCGCAGGCGTAGCATATCGGTCAGGGTTCGCAGTACGACAGCTCCTCCTTAGCGCAGAACCCTATGGCATCACAAACTTGCCACAAGGGGGCAGCAGCTAAGCAAGGTATCAGCCAGGACCCCTTAACCTTTTCCCCTTCGCCCTTGCTCAGAAGGTAACTGGCCCAAATGTAGGAACAGGGTTTACTCGCATATCCTCAAGGTCAGCGGCAGCTGCTACAAGCAGCCGAATATAGCTTTGGGCACTGCGCTTGAGCCTCCGAGCATAGCTGTTCCCCTTTGTCTAAAACGCTTCGTGCCTCGCAATCCGACTCAACCTTTTCGCGGATTGCTATAGATTACGGCCAAAGCGTAACGTTCACACTCACTTGTCCATTTTCTTTTGTTCACCTATTGAGGTCACACATGCTGTATGGATTCAATCGACGACTGCAAGGGGGCTGTCAGCGTTGGCAGACTCGGCATGCTGGCAGTCCAACGAATGGGCCAACAAGACAACACCGTAAACAACAGCATTCAAGAGAGAAAGATCGATGTTGAAGCATCCTGCTCAAAAGTACCAGGCGTTTAAGCCCGTCGCCCTGTCTGACCGAACCTGGCCTAGTCAGACCATTACCCGTCCTCCCATGTGGCTGAGCACAGACCTACGGGACGGAAATCAGGCACTGGTCGAACCCATGTCCGTCGCGCGTAAGCTACAGCTGTTTGAACTACTGGTCAAGATTGGCTTCAAGGAAATCGAGGTCGGGTTCCCGGCCGCATCCGATACAGAGTTTTCCTTTGTTCGACGTCTGATAGAAGAGCAACGTATACCCTCAGATGTCACCGTTCAAGTACTGACACAGGCTAGAAAACCCCTAATTGACCGGACGTTTGAGGCCCTACACGGAATAGAAAGGGCCATTATCCATATTTACAATGCAACGGCACCGGAGTTTCGTGAAATTGTCTTTGGCCGCGATAAAGCACAGACGATTGAGCTAGCGACAACTGCTGCTACATGGGTCAAACAAGGTGCGAAGCAGCACCCAGAGACCGACTGGCGGTTTCAGTATTCACCAGAGACGTTTACGGCAACAGAGCTAGAATTCTCCAAAGCAATTTGTGACGCCGTATTGGATGTGTGGCAGCCTCAAGTCGAACGAAAGGCTATCATCAACCTGCCAGCCAGTGTGGAAGTAGCCACACCCAACGTGTTTGCCGACCAGGTGGAGTGGATGGACCGTCATCTATCGTACCGGGAGGCGATTGTGTTAAGTGTCCACACTCACAATGACCGAGGCTGTGGCGTCGCTGCGGCCGAACTGGCGCAGATGGCTGGCGCAGATCGCGTTGAAGGCTGTTTGTTGGGTAATGGGGAAAGAACTGGCAACGTCGATCTGGTGACGCTGGCGCTAAACCTTTACACCCAGGGCATATCGCCGGGTTTGGATTTCTCTGCACTGGGCGCGATCGCGCAAACGGTCCAAGACTGTACCCAGTTGCCGATTCATCCCCGGCACCCCTACGTAGGAGACTTGGTTTTTACAGCCTTCTCGGGCTCTCACCAAGATGCCATTCGTAAAGGATTAGCAGTCCAGAACCCTCACGGGATCTGGCAGGTGCCTTACCTGACGATGGATCCTGCTGATGTAGGCTGCTCCTACGAAGCGGTTGTCCGAGTCAACAGCCAGTCGGGGAAAGGCGGCGTTGCCTTTCTGCTAGAGAAAGACTACGGCATTGTTATGCCACGACAGATGCAGACCGCGTTCAGTCGGGTCGTCCAGAAAGCCGCTGACCACTCTGGACAAGAACTATCGCCCTTTGCACTCTGGCAGCTGTTTCAGACTACTTACATACCGGCCACACCCCTGAGCTATGTCAAACACCAATGTGTCCCCCTGGGGAATGGAGGAGAACTCCAGCGGCTGTCGCTAGTGCTCAAGGCCGCTCCAGAAATAGCTCTAAATGCAGCAGTCGAATTCAGCGGCATTGGTAACGGCCCCATAGACGCGCTAGTCAACGGACTGGGGATGGGATTAAACGTGATGCACTATGAGGAACGGGCACGCACGCAAGGCAGTACAGCTGAAGCTATTGCTATCGTCCAACTGAAGGTCGCCGACACCCAAGTTTATGGCGTAGGCATTCACGAAAATCTGGTAGCTGCTTCCCTGATAGCCATAGTCAGCGGCATCAATCAGATTTTGTTGACTATGGACCAACCTGAGCGCGTCTGGCAGCGTATGGGCATTACGACACTCCCGTCACGATAGGCTATGCAGCGAAGCGGGAGCCCCTGGCGGTTTTTGGGGGCTCCTGTCGCTCAGTCCATCATCAAGCCTGCCGCAACAAACTCATAATGTCACCGTGCATGATGGCAATGTCAGGGTCGCGCTGGATGGCCTGATAATAGTTTTCGCCCAGCGGCGTCACTGACACCTCGGTGGGCTTGAGCATTAGTCGCGCTTTTTCAAGGAGGATTGCCGCCCCCTCCTCTGGGTCGCTATGGGGCTCTTTAGGGTTCAGGTACTCATCAATTTGGACAATAAACTGAGAGATGGGTCGCAGCCAGTTGAAGTCATCGTGGTTGACCACAAGCTGAAAGTACTCCCCCCTGTTTGTGATCGGTCCATTGGCCTGCTCATATAGGGCGCGCTGCGATTCGAGCAGAGCTTTGTGCAGTTCGAGAATTTTAGGACGAACCTGCTGGAGTCGCTGAAGATTGTCAGATGGTGTCGTCATAATTGAGACGCTGGCCTCCATGACCGGGCTTCGATTTTAGTCTTCCAATACCTTAGCGTGTTTGCGATCGCCTCCCGAGGTCGGGAATCCTCAGTTTTTTTACCGTCCCGAACTGCAAAAAAGCTTTCATAGCAAGGCTTTACCCTTCTGCTAATCGCTTTGCTTCTGGGAATGGCCGTCCCTTTAACTAAGGCCATCCACGCATTGCCCCAGGACTCGCAAAGACATGTCGCACCTGACTGAAGACCAAAGGGAGTTCCTAACCAGACTCTCTGCCATTGATTTTGGTCCCATCGCCTTCAAACTCATCCACGCTGAAGACCAAGAACCCTGGAGCCTAGAACAAGCGACCCAAGCCATCGAGCTGTATCGCCGTTTTCTATTCCTCAACTACCTCTACCCAGACCGAGCGATCGTGCCCAGCCGTGAAATTGACCAAGTCTGGCATACCCACATTCTGGACACAGCCAAATATCGAGAAGACTGCGATACGCTATTTGGCCAGTTCATGGACCACTGGCCTTACTTTGGCGTGCGAGATGAAGCAGACCGGCAGGCGCTCAACAGCGCTTTCGAAGAAACCCAAGGGCTATTCGAGAAACATTTCGGCAAGTTAGTCGCAGCTTAGCTTAAAGTTTACGTATAGGCTCCGTACAATAACGCAAGTTATCGGAACGCGAATCTCAAAGCTTCAGTCTATAGGAACATAAGGGTGTCCTTAATAGGGCACCCTTTCTGCTATGTAGTTTTTTTTGGGTGGGTAGGGGGACAGCGTGAGTAAACTTCCCAAAGACAACTCCTACGATTTCGACCAATTTCAGAGAAAGTATCAGAAACAAGAACTCAACCGTTTAAAGCACAAAACCAGTATCCTGCACACCATAGATCAAGCAGCTTGGAAACAGGCAGGACTTCGAGCAGGAATGAACGTGCTAGACATAGGCTGCGGGACAGGAACCGTAACGCAACTGCTGGCAGCAGCGGTCTATCCAGGTCAAGTGTTGGGCATAGACAATAGTCATCAGATGATTACCTGCGCCTGGCAAACAATAGCCGCTGCTAATACTTTTTTCGAGATAGGCAATGCTTACGATCTCCAAAAATCCGAGAACCAGTTCGACATGGTTCATGCCCGTTTTCTGTTTCAGCACCTAGTCGACCCGTTAGCCGCATTGCAACAGATCCACCGAGTACTCAAACCTGGGGGAACGCTTTGTGTCGTTGATGTTGATGATACATGGTTCACGCTCTACCCAGAACCCAGTTCTTTCGAAGAATTTAGAGCCCAAATTCTGTCAATTCAAAGAGAAAAGGGCGGAGACCCTAATGTCGGCAGGAAACTATTTAGCTATTTTAGAACCATTGGATTAGCAGAGATTGCTAACCGAGTTCGAATTCTAGACACTAATGACTGCGGAACTCAGACGCTTATCAAACTATTATCTTTTGGCTCACCCTACTATAGGGAACACCCAGATTTTGCCAAGCTTGCTAACTTAGCACGGCAAGAAACCTTACAACTGGTAAAAGAATCTGGTACATGGATCAGTATTGGAATTTCAACAGCAACCGGAATAAAAGTCACATAATATCTTCCTCTAATTCCTCGGGACAAGCAATGTCCCAAACCTTGAATCCCCCTGTAAACAAAGGATTCAGAAAATATCAATGGATATTGCTTAAGGAAATAAAAACGTCATAGCTTGAAATCGATTCAAAGAGCAGATGCATTCGAACTTAACAGTTCGTTGAATCTTCATTCCGAGAATCAACTACCAAGCGTTTTTAATAAGGATATTTGCAATGAACGGAATGACAGACAAAGTTAACAAGAGTCAAGCCAGTCTATGTGTTCTAAAGCAAGCAAGCTTGTGTGTTCTGGTGAACGGAGAAAGCAAAGAAGCACGTCCCACGGTAGCCCTGAATCTGGAGAATATGCTCCAGCTCACAAACGTGTAGCTTGCTGTAAGGCGTAAGTCTGGATACGTGCAGGCGTGCCTGCACGTATCTCTTTTGGCTATAGATACTTTCGCCTTAACGCTTCCGACTGTTCAGGCATTCCTAGGATTTGGAATTGGTCGATGGCTAGGTTAGCAAAATTCTTTGCTTCTGCCTCCGCATCTTTCCGCTTGTACACTTCCGCCAAATGGCTATAGGCATAGGCTAGACACCGCTGATCACGATGTTCCTTAGCAAGTGGCAAGACGGCAACCAGCAGTTCTTCTGCGGCATCCAAGTCACCATCAAGCATTTTCAAAGCTCCAAGTTCTCCCCTAATGTAGGCGGCTGATCTCTTCAGACCTACCGTTTCTGAGCGCTCAAGCGCACAGGAATAAAGTCCTTGGGCCTCTTGACGTCTGCCCATCTTCAGTACAATTTCCGCTTCGTAGTAGGGAATGGTTATCCATTGCTGACGACGTTCTTTGGTTGAACCGGTAGACCTCTCATACAAGGTCTTGCTCTTCTCAAGCCAGCGTAGAGCAATATCGTACTCTTCCTCATTCGTATGTAAAGTGACAAGCAGTAGCGCAACGTCAGTAAGTAGCTGCCAGTTGTCTGTGGCAGATATCTCCCAGATTCTGTTAGCAACTTCTATCGCTTCTACTCTAGAGTCGGGTTGATCAAAGAACCTCAGCGTCCGAGCGTAGTGGTACATTGCATCAGCCATTACCGGCCAATTTTGGTGCTTCTCAGCTTCATCCATCAGCCATTTCATCCAAACCAGGC
>CAWUKV010000166.1:0-12655 GCA_963923025.1 uncultured bacterium | reverse complement strand
AGTTGTCAAAGTTGTCAAATTGTCGTTGACCTCTCCCTGGCAGCTTAAGCACTAGCCAGTTCAAGATTCATACATATTCTGGCTAGAATACCTACAGACAAACCGAATCAACAACTACCCAGAGGTAGAATCAAAGCCACGTAAGCCTTAGGTTTGCCATAAACAACTTGCACTGAGCCCCTAAGCCATATCACACCTCTAAGCGATGCTCTTGCCGTTTCTTTGCTCCAAACACCTCAAAAGTCAATATCCAGCAGTCAACATCTGACCTTGAAACCGTATCAAAAGTATCAAAACCCCAATCGGCGAATCGTACTTTGTATAACAGTTTGCCAGAGAATTATCTTGACGGGGAGTTTGTCACAGTTTTTTTGCATTAGTTCCGGGCGGCAAACTGGATAAGCCAGTCTGTAAGACGAGACATTATGGGCTCACCTGAAATCTCTTCTAACCAGTCGTACCCCCCAATATTACCGGCGTTGACCTCACTCAAGATCCACTCATCATCATCGCCCATCAGAAAGTCATAGCCTAGGGTATGCACCCCCCGATCTCGATAGTAGTCGTAAGTTTTAAGAATAATTTCACGTTCGCGATCGCCCACCTGTGAGGCATGGTACTTCGCCCCCGCCGTCACGTTGTGGACCCAGGTATCAGTGCTGGCTTTTCGTAACAGCGCCCCATAAATCTCGTCATCAACCACCAAAACGCGCTTGTCACCGGCCCCGATATTTTTTAGAAATTGTACAAACTCAAAGTGCCCATCTGGGTCAACCTGGACTAGGTGATCGAACACTGCCCCTAAGCTAGGGTAAGACCGTTGCCCCTCCTGAACGTTTTCTGTCAAAATCGCGCTACCCTGACGCCAAATTTTGTAAACCCCCTTACCCCCATAGCTGACGTTGAGCTTGGCGACCATCGGGTCAAATCGTTCGAAAAACGCACTGATCTCCGCTAGAGAAGAAGAAAAAATGTGTTCAGGCAGATATTGACGACCGTAGGTTTCAAGAAAGTCTTTTCTACGAACATGGCTGAGCTGAGACGGTTGATTGACAAACCGAGTTTGGTCTTCTGCTTTGGCTAAGTTTGCAAAAAAGTCTTTGGGAACAGGTTCATCTGCCCGATTAAAAACCAGATCAAAAGTCCCAGGTCGCTTCGAGACAAGCGGCTGAGCATCGAGTTGCATGAAGTCATCGTCAGTCAGTGCGCCCGCAACGGACACACAATAAAACATGCCCGAGTCGTCGATACTGGAGACAGGGGCATGAAAAAAGTCGATATCTGGATGCGTTGCAAACGCCCGATAGAGCCGAACCGTAGTGTCGAAGGACGGATGAGTGGTCGGGTCAGTAATACACAGGAGTTTCATCAGGGCCGTTCTTGACACGTTTATATGAATAAGGTTGCGGATCAGACATAGCGCTAGTCGGCACAACTGAAACCTGAACTGTCAACCCCAGCTTAGCCAACAGCTCGATCAGATCTTCGGCGGAAAAACGGCCAATTTCGCCGTTAAGCAAATTCTGTACTCGAGGAGAAGGCAGTCGGAGTAATCGACAGGTTTCTTGCAGACTCCACCGTTGCTGCACGATGTGTTGGCGGAGGATCAGCATCATTTCTGTCCGGATTTTGAGGCTTTCAGACGGGCTAGCTGCGATCGCAGCCGACTCGGTCCATGATGCGCTCACCGACGCTTCCACAAACGTCGAAATTAACCGAGTATCAGCGCTCTGTGACAAAACCATGCGTCGTCCTCCCAAGGTGACGTCTGAGCGAGGGTAGACAGAGTGCCTGTCCCACCGCTCACATACTCACTTAGTATGCTGAATCACCGGATAGCTGCAAGGAAGGTGGCCGTTGCATGTAATATTTTTTATCAGTGTTAGGCAGAGGCAGGACAAGCGATTGCACCTACAATAAAAAATTTTCCATAAGGTTTGTTCTATCGTCACCATCAGCTGGGGTCGCGCTTGAGTTAGCGTCCGGGTCGGTCAATTTAACCAGCCTCTGATGAGTCAGCCACCGAACCTCAGCTAGCCAGGCTTACCGTCAACACGGTAGAACCCTATATTTTCTCTTTTCAAATCTTGTCGGACTGAACTTTTGCGAACGATGAACGATTCTTTTTCTCTCATGATTCATGGCGGCGCAGGCACGTTGGAGCACATTAAGCGCGAAGGTCACGAATCAGCCGTTCGCGATAGTGTCCGCCGCATCCTGGAAGGGGGGCGGGAGATCTTGGCAAAGCAGGGCTCCGCACTGGACGCGGTAGAGTACTGCGCCATTCACCTGGAGGACGACCCGTTTTACAACGCGGGTCGGGGCTCGGTACTCAACGAGTATGGCGAAGTGGAAATGGATGCCGCCGTGATGGATGGACACACCCTGGAAGCGGGTGCGGTTGCCGGAATTACCGCTATCAAAAACCCTACCGCTCTGGCACGGCTCGTCCTCGACCAGAGTGAGCACGTCATGCTGATTGGCAAGGGCGCTGGCGAGTTTGCCCAACTACATGGGCTGCCACAGATGTCAGCGGACTACTTTGTGGTGGAGTCTCGGGTGCGGCAGTGGCAGGAGGCCCAGCAGCGAGGCAAGATGATTCTTGACCATGAGGATGTCGACCCCAAAGCTGAAGCCAGTCTGCCGGTCCCCGAACCCCAGAAACTCGGAACTATTGGCGCAGTGGCCCGAGATCGCAACGGCAACCTGGCAGCGGCCACCTCTACGGGCGGCATCGTCAACAAGCGCTGGGGCCGCGTTGGCGACAGCCCCATCATTGGGGCGGGCGTGTTTGCCGACAACCAGACCTGCGCGGTATCTGCCACGGGCTACGGCGAGCAGTTTCAGCGAACGGTGCTGAGCAAGATGATCTCGGACTTTATTTATTTTCGGCAGATGGATGCCTCAGCCGCTGCCCAGGCCGGGATTAATTATCTGGTTGAAAAGGTTAAGGGGCTAGGCGGTGTGATTGTGATTGACAGTCAGGGGCGCTGTGCGGCAAGTCGGTCAACCTCTGGCATGATCTACGGCTTTATTGAGCATTCGAGTGAGTCGATTTGCAGGCTGGCCTAACCCAACTTTCAACCTGGCTCTAAATGGCCAGCTGCATGGACTGGGCGCTGAGTACGTAGGCATAGTCCGACTGTTCTAGGGCCTGACGAACCTCGTCATAGTTGGTAATCAGGTCGGCAATTTGTTGATGAACCAAACGGAGCCCAAATCTAGGCCGGACCTGCCAGCCTGCACCGAAGTAGTTGCTGATGCACTGGGCCGTATGCTCGTGCTGGTTGGGGTCTAGGAGGTCCATTTCGTAGGTAATGCGTAGGTGCGGCACCGTCGCTAGAATGGCCGTCTCTTCTAGGCGCTGCTGTTCGAGCTGGGCCAGCTGCTCAATCAGGGCGTCTGGAGCAATCTGGATCGGCTGACGCTTTAGGGTAGGCGTGCCAAGCTGATGAGCACTAGCCGCCTGCTGGGCCTTGAGACGAGCCACGGCATGGCGCATGATGTCTTGCCGGTGGAGGTGCAGAATTCGGTAGCCCTGGTCGTGCAGCAGCTGTAGAAACTGGCTGGGTTCCCGTAGACGCTGGCCCGTTAGCAAGTCTTGGCTGCACAGCTGGAAGCCGTAGAGGTCGGCCTGGGAGCGTAGTGCTTGGCGGTGCAGATGCCAGAGGGGAAAGAAGCAGCGGGAGGAAAGGAGGTTAGGGTCGCACTTAACCTGACCATACTGCCGCAGCAGCCCCATTAAGATTGACTTGCCGCAGCGGCCTGCCCCAAACAGGACAAACCGGGTCTCCGGCATTTTACCCATATCAAACCCCTGCTCTAGCCAACGCTGACTGCGTTCCCAGACCTGACGAGGCCCTGCTGTCAGAAACGGCACTGGCGTTGTGGGTTGATCTCCTGACATCGGCTCATCTGACATGTGCTTACGTAAATACACTATGAATGGGTATACATTCATACTTTCGTAAGGATAAGGGCACGGCCAGTACGAAGTTCCCGTCTTTAGCTAAAAAACACAATTCACAGGTACCGTATTAAGGTCGTTCTTGTTTCACAGAGATCCATGCTGCTTCAAACCCCGCTTTACTCGCTGCTTGTCCAGCAGGGGGCAAGACTGGTTCCCTTCTCTGGCTGGGAAATGCCCGTGCAGTTTAGTGGCATCAAACAAGAACACCAGGCCGTACGAGAAGCCGCGGGCATGTTCGATATTTCTCACATGGGCAAGTTTGTGCTGACGGGCAGCGGCATTGTGGCTGCCCTGCAGCAGCTGGTACCGACCGACCTAAACCGCCTAGCACCGGGTAAAGCCCAATACACCGTACTCCTCAACGAGCAGGGCGGCATTATTGATGACCTGATTGTGTACGACCAGGGCCAGAAGAATGGCGCAGAGCAGGTGACGCTAATCGTCAATGCGGCCACAACCGAGAAGGACAAATCCTGGCTAGTGTCCTACTTGCCGGGTAGCGTCACGCTCACCGATCACTCCCGTAGCCACGCCCTGGTGGCTGTGCAGGGTCCCCAGGCTGTCTCAATTCTGCAATCCTTGGCAGATATAGACCTGGCCCAAGTCCCCCGCTACGGCCATGCCAACGGCAAAATCGACGGTCACGATGCCTTTCTGGCCCGCACTGGCTATACGGGCGAAGACGGGTTCGAGGTGATGATAGCGGCGGAGGCAGCACCGAGCCTCTGGCAAACGCTAACGGATTTGGGCGTTACTCCCTGTGGGCTGGGTGCCAGGGACACGCTGCGCCTCGAAGCGGCCATGGCCCTCTACGGCCAGGACATTAACGACACCACCAGCCCATTAGAGGCAGGTCTGGGTTGGCTGGTGCAGCTCGATAAGCCCCAAGATTTTGTCGGGAAACCAGTGCTGGCACAGCAAAAGGCCGATGGGGTCACCCGTAAGCTGGTTGGTCTGCAGCTAGAAGGCCGCAACATTGCCCGACACGACTATCCAATCGTGCAGGCCGGTAAACCCGTGGGGATCGTCACCAGCGGCACCCTGTCCCCCACGCTGGGGTATCCGGTGGCGCTGGCCTACGTGCCTGCGGATCTGGCGAAAGTGGGCCAAACCGTCACAGTTGAAATCCGCAATAAGCCCTTCGAAGCCACCGTAGTCAAGCGACCTTTCTACAAGAGATCTTAACCACCCACCGTGCTGACCCGCTGGACCTTCAGTACGTCGGTCATCTTGCGGAATTGGCTAAATGTGTGGTCAAGCTGGGCGTGGTCTTTAACGTCTAGCCCAAGGTCAATCTCGGCAATTTGGCCGGGGAAGGTTTTCACACCTGCCTTGTGGACGTTGATTTTGAGGTCGGACAGGTGACCCAGAATATCTTTGAGGACGCCAACCCGGTCAATCACCTCTAGTTTGACCAGTACCGGATAGGTATTGGGCTTACCAGGTGTGCCTTCGGGCGACTTCCAGCTAACCGGCAGTAGCCGATCTCCGGGGATGCTGTCAACGTTGGGGCAACCCTGACGGTGAACGGCAATACCGCGGCTACCCAGCGAGACAATGCCGATAATCGGTTCACCCGGCAGCGGATTGCAGCAGCCTGCAATGTGATGAACCAGCCCCTCAAGGCCATAGATCGGGCAGCCTTTGTCTCTGACAGTGGCGCGACTGTTCAACCCGCGGGCCACGGACTGCGTTTTGACTTCGCTAATGCGGGCGCTGACGGCTTCGTTACTTTCAACTTCGACCGGCTGCTGTTCTTTAACGGTCTCTTGCAGGCGATTGACCACCAAGTTCAGGGTCACTTCACCGTAGCCCAACGCTGCTAGCAGATCTTCTACGGAGGAATAGTTACAGCGTTCGGCCACGTCCTGAGCCGGGGCCGACTTCAGCAGCGCCTCCAGGCCCTCACGCCCCATCACCCGCTCTAGCATCTCGCGCCCGCGGGCCATAATCTCGTCGTGGTGGCAGCGTTTGTACCACTGGCGAATGCGGTTACGAGCACCGGCAGAAACAACAAAATTAAGCCAGTCCAGACTGGGATGGCTGTTCTTTTGGGTGATGACTTCAACAATGTCGCCGTTGGCTAGTTCGGTGTCGAGGGTAACCATGCGACCGTTGACCCGCGCCCCGGCACAGTGATTACCCACCTCCGTGTGAATGCGATAGGCAAAGTCTACGGGCGTTGCGCCGCGCCCCAAGGCAATCACATCACCCTTGGGGGTAAAGACATAAACCTCTTCGTCAAAGAGATTATCTTTAACATCGCTGAGATATTCCTGGGCATCTTCTAAATCTTTTTGCCACTCCAGCAGCTGTCGCAGCCAGGTAAACTTCTCATCGTCTGTCGAGACACTAACGCTACCCGACTCTTTGTACTTCCAGTGGGCGGCAATGCCGTATTCGGCTACTTGGTGCATCTCTAATGTGCGAATTTGCACTTCGATGGGGCGACCGTGATTGCCAATTACTGTGGTGTGTAGCGACTGGTAGCGGTTGGCTTTGGGCAGGCCGATGTAGTCTTTGAAGCGACCCGGAATTGGTCTGAAGCGGTCGTGAACAATGGCTAACGCTCGATAACACTCGTCTTTGGTGTTGAGAATCAGACGAATAGCGGCGATGTCGTAAATTTGATGAAAGTCTTTTTGCTGTCGCTGCATCTTGCGACAGATGCTGTAAAGGTGTTTGGGGCGGCTGCTAACGTCTACGCAGCGAATGCCAGACTCTTCTAGATTCTCTCTTAGGGTTTCAGCAATTTGTTTGAGTCGAGTTTCCCGCGCTGCTCGCTTTTCTGAAATTTGGCTTTGAATCTCTCGGTAGGACTCGGGCTCTAAATATTTAAAAGAGAGATCTTCTAGCTCCCATTTGAGATGACCAATACCCAGACGATTTGCCAAGGGGGCAAAAATGTCCATCGTCTCGCGGGCAATGCGATGCTGCTTGGCGGCAGGGAGATGCTGCAACGTCCGCATATTATGCAGTCGGTCGGCCAGCTTGACTACAATGACCCGAATGTCTTGAGCCATGGCCAGGAACATGCGGCGAAAGTTCTCGGCTTGGCGCTCAGTTTTGCTATGGAAGTTGTACTTGGACAGTTTGGTGACACCCTCAACCAGCTGACGGACCTCAGCGCCAAAGTGCGATTCGATTTCTTCGGCGGTTACTTCCGTGTCTTCGACCACATCGTGGAGGAAGCCTGCGGCAATCATGGCACTGTCGCCCCCCAGCTCCCGCAAAATCTCAGCCACGGCCACGGGGTGGTCAATGTATGGATCCCCAGAAGCTCGACGTTGCCCTTTGTGGAGCTGGTAGGCAAATTCGAAGGCGCGACACACGAGCTGAGTATCGGCAGGGGACAGCGGCGGCGCTTTTGGCATACCAGTTTGCGAGGTCGCTGTTGCTGATGGCTCGCAGGCACTTTCTAGAAGGCAGGCTGACAGCCAAGTGGGAAGCGTACAGTCTTTAGGCAGGGTAGAAACAGCGGCATCCATAGCAGGTCGAGGGTAGGTCAACAGTTCGGGTAACGAGGGCCAGCGTGAAAGGCGCGAGGTGGGGGCGAATAAGCAGGCTTCGGGACGATCAAACTGAAATCGAACTAGAGTTTATGAAGCGTCAATTTATAGGTGTCAGTTGCTAGAGCGGTGCAGCGGTAGGGCCGCGATCGCAAAAACAACCGAAGGATCTATGACGATGCTATAGAGCGTCGGGTGATCGAGCGTTGAACGGGACTAACCCTGAACGCCAACCCAATCTCAGGCTAAACGAGGTTTGCTTTAGCTGGGGAAAATTCGGCGAAGGAACTCGGGCAGATGTATAAATTCCTACAATTCTATACGCGTTAGGTCGGTCTGCCAATGTCTAGACGAGGCATCAAATCAGGGTTCAGCTGGAGCAATACCGCGCCCTGACGTATCTAGATTTATTTATGATAGTCAAAACTTCAAGAAACGCGGGCTGTATCTTTTGGCATAAACGTAGGCTAAATCTATGTCAGCGGCTAAATCTATGTCAGGTCTTATGTCAGATTCCCCTGTGATCGAGTCCTCACCCTCGCCGGAAGCGCAGCTTAAAGCCTTTAACCAGCAGCTTCTGCACCTGCAAACGCAGCTCGCTGCCGAGTCAGCGCAGCCTGCGGATCTCGCAGATCCCATAGATATTGTGGGATCTGTTACTCAGCTGCGAACCCACTTCCTCCATCAGGTTCTGCCACTCTCCGCCGCGCTGCCAACGCAAACCCCGGCCTTTACCGAGATGAATCGGCACCTGCGCCTGCTTAGCGTTGACACCTCGTTTCTGCAAGCGGCAAAACAGCCCGCCACCCGCCAACAGCGCCTCAGCCAAATCCAAGACCGGCTGCAGCAGCTTTTGGGCTTTACCCAGGCGCTGCTGACGAACGCTGCACAATCCAACGATCAGACAACCGAAAGTTAAGGATTAAAACAGCACCGATCCCAAGCACTGCGCGGAATGCTCATATGGGATGGTTTAATTACGGTGAAGCAGCGAAACCCTGTAGGACTTGCCCGTGCGTTGTGCGAAAGATTTAAAGGTTGATCTGTGCGATCAGACGTTGTCTGACAATTTAGCGGCCCACCGCTGCCCCCAGTGTGAGGGCACCTGGATTCCGCCGGATACCTATGAAGCTTGGCAGGCCAAAACAGCAGACTCGGACCTCAGCATTAGCGACCTGAAGCTGCCGAGCGAGGCCGATATCGACTATAAGCCTGCCCCCTACGACGGCCGCGCGGGGCTCTGTCCGCAGTGTGGGTTTTATTTGGTGCGGGGTCGCATCAACCTCAGAGAATCGTCCTTTTTTGTGGAGCGCTGCCCGGGGTGTAACGGCATCTGGTGCGATCGCGGTGAATGGCCGGTCCTCGAACAGCTGAATCTAGCCAGCTATGTGCCGCTGCTGTTTACCGACGAGTGGCAGGCCCACGTCCGCGTTTTAGAGTCAGAGTTTCGTGAGCGGCAGGCCACCGCAGACAAGCTGGGGCCTGAAATTGCCGAAAAGCTGTTTGAGCTGGCTAAGCTGCTGGAGGCCCACCCCAACGGTGATTTTGGCGTAGCCTATTTAATGCGTCGTTTCGAGGAGTAAGCCCGCTTGGTCCAGCCTGATGTGTCCTCAGTTGATAGGTCTAGAGACCTGCTGACGATAGAAAATTTTTCGATTGCCTACCCCGGCCAGTCGGCCTGGGCGGTGCAAGAGGTGTCGCTGTCGCTAAAGCCCGGTGAAAAGCTGGGGCTGGTGGGCGAGTCCGGCTGTGGCAAGTCCACACTGGGGCGGGCGGCGCTGCGGCTGTTGCCCAACGGTAGCCGCACCCAGGGCAAAACCACCTTTGAAGGGCGGTCCATTTTTGACTTTTCACCCCAAGAGCTGCGCCGGTTTCGTGGGGAAGCGGTGTCGCTGGTGTTTCAAGACCCCATGACCCGGCTCGACCCGTTGATGACCATTGGGGATCATTGCGTGGAGACGCTGCGGGCGCACCGGGGCGATGTGTCTAAAAAAGCTGCCAAAGACATTGCCATTGCCACCTTAGCGTCGGTCAACATTCCCGCCAACCGTTGGGACCAGTACCCCCACGAGTTTAGCGGCGGTATGCGGCAGCGGGTAGCCATTGCCCTGGCGCTGCTGCTGGATCCAAAACTGATTGTGGCGGATGAGCCGACGACGAGTCTGGACGTGACCGTTTCTGCGCAGATTCTCGATCTGCTGACCCGGCTGTGTGAGGAGCGGGGGCTGGGGCTAATTTTGATTTCCCACGATTTGGCATTGGTGGGGGAGTATTGTGATCGCATTGCCGTGATGTATCAGGGCAAGCTGGTGGAGCTGGGTCCCACCGAGCAGGTGTTTTACCACCCCCAGGCGGACTACACCCGCTCGCTGCTGGCGGCGGCCCACCAGCTGCAGACCGAAGGGGCCGAGCGCTCGGCAGCGGGCCTGACCGCGTTGAATAATGCGGAAAATTCTTCTACCACGGGCCAGCCGCTGCTGCAAATCCAGAACCTGGTGAAGCACTACACCATTGAGCAGGGGCTGATTGGGCGGCTGCTGAGCAAGGAGCGGCCAGAGACGATTAAGGCGGTGGATGGGATTTCGCTGGACCTGTATCCAGGGGAGATTTTGGGGCTGGTGGGGGAGTCGGGCTGCGGCAAAAGCACCCTGTCTCGCACGCTGCTGCAAATCATTGAGCCCACCTCTGGGCAGGTGAGCTTTTTGGGGCAAAACCTGGTGGGCCTGCCTCGGGGTGAGCTACAGGCCCAGCGGCGGAACCTACAAATGGTGTTTCAAGACCCCCACGCCTGCCTAAACCCGATGATGACGGTGGAGCGGGGCATCATGGACCCGCTGATCATCCACAAGCTCTGTTCTGCGGCTGAGGCCAAGCAGCGGGTACACGCCATGTTAGAGCGGGTGGGCCTAACGCCGGTTGAGACCTACGCCCAGCGCTTCCCCAGTGACCTATCGGGCGGACAGCAGCAGCGAGTTGCCATTGCCCGGGCGCTGATTACGCGGCCCAAGCTGGTGATTTGTGATGAGCCAGTGAGCATGCTCGATGCCAGCGTGCAGGCCCAGGTGCTAGAGCTGATGCTGGCACTGAAGGATGAGCTGGATTTGACCTATTTGTTTATTACCCATGATTTGTGGGTGGCGCGGTATTTGTGCGATCGCATTGCCGTCATGCTCGATGGCAAAATTGCCGAAATTGGCCCCACGGAACAGCTCTTTACCGATCCCCAGCATCCATATACAAAAACGCTGCTGCAGGCTGCACCGCTGTTGGCTAAGGCTAATTCCTAAAATCCACAAAATCAGAAATCTATGAGCAGTATTTCGGCAGAAGAAATGGAGCGAATGATTGATGCAGGTGAAGAGGTCATCGACAAATATTTCGACGTAGAGTCAGCCCATATCGGGACTCCCAAGAAATATGCAGGTCGGCGGAGACAGTCACCCCAAAAATCTGGAAAGGCTCATGTTGAGCTGCCTGCTCAGATGATTGCAGAACTCGATAAGATTGCAGAAGAGTTAAATCTCCAGCGTCAGGCAGTTGTGGTGATGATGCTTCAACAGGCGTTAAATCAACATCATCTAGCGAAATTAGCCATCGCTACTGTAAGTCAAGAGGCATCGAACAGCCAGAAGCCACAAACATCACAAACATCAACAGAACCCGAAGAAGCCATAAAGAGCGCCTAGGCCATACGTCGGGAGTGTTCAGGATTGTGTGTCACATAGATCTTCAAAACTCTTACTCTCTAACCCTGAAACTCCGGCGGGGTGGCCATCTTGGCCGCCCATAACCGGGCAGGCGAGGACGCCTACCCCACAAAAAGCAGAACACTCTCCATAAGTCAGAGCCGCCCCCTTTTCCCCTTCACCCCTTTTCCCTTTCCCCTAAATCCGACATCCCGCAGGCATCAGCCCAAATTGATCAACAGCCGCCGCACCCACAGGCACAGCGGCTGTCTCTCTCACAGGCATAACCCTACGCCTCGCTGTTAGACACCTCCCCAGACGTGCTACTGCGACGGCGGAACTGGCGGGCCAGGTCTTCGACGATGATATCGAGGCCGTTGCCGCCGCCTACGGTCTTGACAGAGCGGTAGGCGAGCCGCGCGGTAGCGTAGGCTTCGCTACCGGCGAGCATCTGAGTCGATTCCACGAGGTTCTTCAGCTCGTAGAGCTTTTGAAGCACGCGGTTGAGATCCTCAAACAGCGTCAGCTGCTGCTGTGCTGTTGCCACGTCGAGCCCCTGGGGGATGACGCTAGGATACTCATCGGCCATGTCGAGTGCTCGCTTGGTAAAGGTTTGAGCCTTTGTCCCGATTTTACTCAGCCGCCGCCGTTCGGTAACGTTAAGCCCAATGAGAAAGGGCATAGCATCCCGAATGGTGTTGAACGCGGTGTAAATGCGTTCGAGATCCTCTTGAGGGAGGGTCATGTTGTCTAGGTTGTTTTTCATGGTATTTGCACCTGGTTTTAGAGATCAACACGCTGATAGATAGGGTTAGGCAAGCCTAGCGATACCGCCCAGCGCTATCTTCGCCATTTTGTTTTGGACCCAGCAGGATAGCCGGGTGCCCTAACGTGAATGGCGATGACTGTGAATATGATTGCCTTGTGAAGTTTTGAAAAGAAGCAGTGGTTGTACGGATCTTGTGTGAGGTAGGGTGTACAGATGTATCAACTTTGGTGGGGTTGAATGGGGTGAGGTGGGCAGAAATACGGTTGCGTCGGTGGGTTTGCGGACTCGGTGAATCGCGCAAAAGGGGAACTGTATATTTGAAAGTATTTTCTGTTGTGTGTAATTTTGAGTTGTTTTTGGGTTGTTGGAACCCGTCATCGGGTTATTAGAACCCGCCGTTGGGTTATTGGAACCCATGAATGAGTGTTTGGAACCCGTCGTTGAGTTGTGATCAACCCATGAGTGGGTTATTGGAACCCATGAGTGGGTTATTAGAACCCGTGAGTGGGTTATCGGAACCCGTTATTGGGTTATTGGAACCCATGAGTGGGTTGTGATTAACCCGTTATTGGGTTATTGGAACCCGTGAACGGGTTTCCAAATGTCGTCGTTGGGTTGCAAGCGACCTGTTGTTGGTTTGGTGTTGGGTTGCTAAGAGTTTTCTAACAGGGGCGTACGGTCAAAGGCCCAGCTATCTGCAATGAGGGCTTCTAGCGCTGTG
>CAWUKV010000165.1:0-12773 GCA_963923025.1 uncultured bacterium | reverse complement strand
CCAGGGCTCCAGACAGTAAAAGTCTTTTCCTTTGACCGTCCAGAAGACCAGTGTTGAGTAGCTGTCATCATACTGAAGCGTCAGCTTTAGCCCTGTGCTGTTGTCCACGACGCTGGCAGATTGTCCTTTCAAATTTACAAAGGCCCAGTCAATCTCGTCCTGGCTAAAGTCAAACTTACCCGCAAAGGTTTGGATAGCAGGGTCGTTTTTGAGCTGGTACTGGTCGGAGGGTAGGGTGACCTGAAGCTGGGTTTTGTCTGACACGGCAAAGTAGGGGTGGATGCCGGTGGCGAAGGGCATCAGCTTGTCGCTACGGTTGGTGTGGCGGTAGCGCAGCTCCAGCGTGGTGCCCTTGAGCGTGTAGGTGTAGTCTAGGCGGAACGCGAAGGGGTAGTGCTTCAGGGTTTCGTCATCGCTTTCTAGCGATAGCGTAATGCTGCTGTCTGCCTCGGACTGGTCGGTGACCTGCCAGGGCATGGTGCGGGCAAAGCCGTGTTGGGGTAGATGATAGGTCTCGTTACCCAAGGTGTAGGTGTTGTCAGCCACGTTACCTGCAATGGGAAAGAGCAGCGGAATACCCCCTCGGACAGATTTGCTGGCGTCCTTGAAGCGTTCTCCGTCCAGGTAGAAGATCTCCTGGTCAAAGGCCTGCCAGCGGGTAACAATTGCGCCCCGCTCTGGGACAACTTCAAACTGACCCTGATCGTTAGAGACGATGTAGGTTGTGTACTGTCGATCCTCGGTTGCGATCGCGCCCATCCTGTCACCTGTCCATTACTTGAGACTCACTCTGTAGCCTCTCACAGCCACTGTCCTTTTAACAGCAGCCAGATCACATTCCTTTTGGCGCACAGTGCTCCGTGACTTGCAATCCGGCCCAACCTTTTTGCGGATTGCTATAGCAGCCGCCAGATCCGTTAGGACAAGGCTGCCTAATTTCTTTTGGGCCATTTCGCGCTATGGCAAGCAGGATCACTGTACTCGGCGTCCTAACGTAAATGGCGCTAGCTATATATCTAGGCAACGGTTAGGTATGGCTGCCTTGCCCTAGGGGCATTGGCTGTGGCTACAGGTCAGGATTCGAAAGACGGCAGGCTGATCACGTAACGGTAGCCAGTCTCAACCGACCCTTGAATGTTGACATTGCCTTCGTGGATCTTTGTCATATGTCGGCTCAGTAGCAGACCCAGCTCCTGACGGGAGACTGAAAGCTGTTTAGCTTCATCAAGGGAATCTAACAAGTCATCCGTTGCATCTACAGGTTGAAGGGGTTCGGCCTGCTCCGGTTCACTCAAGGAAACCAGCGAGGCGGCTGATTCTAGGAACTCCTGCTGACCCCATTTCAGTACGGCTTGGGGCAGGTCTTCGCCTAACCACGGGTTCGACACCCAGACGGCCAGGTTTAACCGACCTTCTTTGCGCGACACATGCAGGCGAACCGTACTACCCGCAGTCGACATTTTAATAATGCTAAAGATGAGGTGATACAGCATCTGTTTGATCACCCGCTTATCGAGCACCCAAATACGAGACCCAGGTTCCACGCTGAGGCTGAGGGAGAGTTCTTGCTGTTGGGCCGCTTTCTCGACAGCCTGTAGCGACTGCTGGCACAGCATTTCGATGTCAACAGGAGAGAGCGACAGCTGTTGAAAGTCATCCTGTAACCCGCCTAGCTCAATGATTTCGTCTACCAGAGACAGCAGATTTTGCGTGCTGTTGACGATGATGCTGGCGTACTCCTGCTGTTTATCGGTCAGGGAGCCATAGATCTCTCGGCTGAGCATGTTGGCCATGCCCGTAATCGCTGTCAGCGGATTGCGCAGGTCTTGGGTGAGTTGGGCAATCAGGCCGAGACGGACTTCGTTGACCTTTGACTGGAGCTGATTTTCGAGCGTTGTAGCGATCGCTGACGCCCCAGACTGACTGGGAGCGTGACCCTGTGCTAGCAGTCGACTACGCTCGTACTCGCTCATGCACCAGCGGGCGTTGAGTTCTAAAATTGCCAGCTCCTGTGGGGTGAACTGGCGCGGCATGATGTCCATGACCGACAAGGTACCAATGCAGCACCCGTCGGTGGTCAGCAGCGGCACGCCCGCGTAAGATTGCACGCCGTACTGCTGCATTAGCAGACTGTGGGCGAAGGCGGGGTGCTGGGTAATGTTATCTAGGGTTAGGGGTTGACCGCTCTCGACCACGTGAGTGTCGAGGGATTCTGCCCGAGGTAGCTCCCGAGCCGTCGCCAGCTGGTTCATCAGCCCCAGACTTGATAGCCCTACCGCGGCTTTGAAAACCTGATGGGTCTCGTTGACAATACTGAGTAGGCAGATGGGGGCCGCTAAAAGTCGGGAGACAGTCTGAGCCGCTTCTTCAAGCAGGGGGGGAGTAGTGCCCGTTAGCAGCTCAAGCTGTCGCAGAGTTTGAGTCCGCGTCCGATCTCGCGCCGCACCAGTTTCGCCCGTCAGTAAACAGGCCGGATGCGTTTCGGGCGAAGGGGACGTTGAATTAGCTTCTGAAAGCGGAGTCGCGCTGTAAGGCATCTCAGTGAGGGTCACTAATGGGTGAAACATTCGTGACTTCAGAATGCCCACATTAATTTCGGCTTCAACGTGGAATATCATGAATTTTCCCGTTTCTGGCGGCTTTGGTTTGTTTTTTATCTCCGTGGCTTCCGTGCAAGTACGTAACTCATCAAGTTTTTCTGAACTGTTTTTCGATACGGACAGTTTATTAAGCCAACATTGTCGATAGGTTGTCGATGCTGGCTCAATTACCAGAAGTCGTCAGTTAAACCGATAGAGACGGGCAGCATGGCTGACGATGGCAGGCTGCGGCAACCCACGACAAGTTGAGCCTGGTTGCGGGCCACAAGCAACAAAGCACGGGCCAGCGCCGTATGGGTTAGACCACCGAGTGTGATGATCCTACTCAGCACAGAACTCGATGGTGTCGCAGCTGTGTCCTGACGGATCTGGCGGCGGCTATAAGGCTCTGCATTCTAGGGAAATCCGCCCTGGAGACATGAAGTACACTGATGAGGCTTGATGGGAATCTTCCCTCACGCTGGAGTAAATGAGGATGGTCTGACCATGCAACCGGCTATTTCGCCAGGAACGCTGCTGCAAAATCGCTACGAAGTCATTCAACTTTTAGGACAGGGTGGCTTTGGTCGGACCTATCTCGCTCAGGACAAAGGCCGATTCGACGAACGCTGCGCCATTAAAGAGTTTGTCCCCAGCCAAGGGGAAGATCATTTTTCGGACAAGGCCACTCAGCTGTTCCAGCGGGAAGCCGCCATTCTTTACCAGATTAGCCACCCTCAGATTCCTCAGTTTCGAGCCACCTTCGAGGCAGATCAGCGGCTCTTTCTGGTGCAGGACTATGTCGATGGCATTACCTATCGTGACTTGCTGAACCAGCGACGGGCGCAGGGACAAACCTTCTCAGAAACGGAAGTGCGGCAGTTTTTGCAGCAGTTGTTGCCGGTGCTGGCCCATATCCATGCCAAGCGAATTATTCACCGTGACATTAGCCCAGACAATATTATTTTGCGTCGCAGCGATCAGGTGCCGGTACTGATCGATTTTGGCGTGGTGAAGGAGGTGGTGACCCGGCTACAAACCGATGTTCCTTCCACCACGGTAGGCAAAGTTGGGTATGCGCCCAGCGAGCAAATGCAAACTGGACGGGCCTACCCCAGCAGCGATCTCTATTCCCTAGCGGTAACGGCGCTGGTCCTACTAACGGGGCAAGAACCCCAGGCCCTGTTTGATGACGTTAACCTGAGCTGGAACTGGCGGCAGTACGCCCAGGTTAGTCCTCAGTTTGCATCGGTTCTAGATAAAGCCTTGAGCTATCGACCCGGGGACCGCTTCCAGTCTGTCAGTCAGATGGTGCAGGCGCTATCGGGTGAGGTTCCCGTCCCGACACCGACGCCTGCGGCTGCCCCGCCACCCCTGTCAGAAATGCGCACGGTGGCTGTCGCTCGCCCCGCCCCGCAGACCGCAGCTCAGCAAAAGACAGTGCCGCAATCTAGCGTTACCCGTCCTGCGAGACAGTCGACGACGCGGACCCGAGCCACCGCACCGTCCGTACCGGTGCGATCGCGCGGTCCCTTGGAAAATCCTTGGATTGTGGCACCCATTGGCTTGGGCTCGGCTTTAATTGCTGGTCTGGGTGGTTGGGCAGTTGTGAACTATCTGGGGCCAGAGCCGCAGACTAACGCACCTCAAATTCAGCCTTTCCCAGAGGAGGCAGAGCCCGAACCCACGCCAACGCCGACACCGACGCCAACGCCCGCCCCGCAGGACCCCATCGAAGATAACGTTCCAGTGGAGCTCGTCGCCAATCGGAGTCAGACCTTCGAAAGTACCGTCAATGGCGGCGATACCGTTAACTACCAGTTTCAGGCCCAGGCAGGACAGCCGCTAAGAGCCCGCCTACAGGGAGAGGGCGTCCTCCTTACGGTGCTGGGTCCTGACGATGAGGCCTTTGATGACGATGCCAACCGGGTCCTGCGGTGGCGGGGTGAACTGCCGGTAGACGGCCAATATACTGTGCAACTGCGGGCCGTTGAGGGACTATCGGGCAGCAACTATAAGCTGACCCTAGAGCTTGGGGACGCGCCTGAGCTACCTGACCCAGCGGATGAGTCTCCAGACGAGCCGCCCGTCGAGACTCCCCCCGCCGATGACCCACCCGCCGATGACCTGCCCAGCGAGGACCCGCCTACCCAGCCTGAGATTCTCTCTCAGCAGGTCCAGTTTGACGCTGGGACAACCAGTGCCCAGGTTTCAAATAGCGTCGGACCGGGGCGGATCCGCCGCTATGTCGTCAACGCGCAGCAGGGGCAGATCATTACAGCTAAGGTGGTTCGGGCTCAGGGGCCGGTGACCTTTGACGTTCAGGATCCCACCGGGCAACCCATGTCCGAGGCGGAAAACGTCCTGTTTTGGCAGAGCTATCTACCCCTAGGCGGCAACTACGCCATTGATGTGCAGTCTCCTGCCACCGCAGAGTTCACGCTAGAGATTGAAATCACAGGTCAGCCCTGACGCAAGGTGCCTGAGCTACCGGATCGCGGGTTGAGTAGATCTAAACGCTGGCCTACCCCGCAGAGAAACAATCCTTTACAATCGGGGGGCGGTTTCGTTACAGGGTAGCGTGTCAGGACTCTTGATTGCGGCAACGGATACTGACGCGGGCAAAACGGTTTTGACCTGTGCCTTGGCGGCCTACTGGCAACGGTACTGTCAGCCTTACCAGCTGGGGTTAATTAAGCCCCTACAGTCGGGCTACGGGGACCGAGAGCTGTATGCCCAACTGTTTGATCTAGATTATTCGCCATCCCTCCTTAATCCCATTCACTTCGAGGCTCCGCTGGCTCCGCCGGTTGCTGCTGAGCTGGCAGGACAGGCGGTTGACTTGGCTCCTGCCTGGCAGGCCTATCAGACGCTGGAGCAGCAGTGTGACTGGGTGCTGGTGGAAGGTTTAGGGGGGCTCGGCTCACCCGTTAGCGCAGAACTGACGGTGGCCGACTTAGCATCAGACTGGCGACTGCCCGTGGTGTTGGTGGTCACCGTGCGGCTGGGCGCGATTGCCCAAGCTGTCGCTAACGTTGCCCTGGCTCGTCAATATTCGCTTGATCTGCGCGGCATTGTGCTGAACTGCCAGCAGCCTGTTGCCGATGACGACCAGGCTCAGCTTGCGCCGATTCCTTTACTGCAATCGCTGACGCAAACGCCTGTTCTGGGGACTTTGCCACACCTTACCGATCCTACAGATGCCGCGGGGCTAGCTGAAGCTGCCAGAGCGCTGACGCTGACGAGTCTGTTTCCTCGTGCATTCTGGCTGGGGCGTTCGCTGGCGAGCTGAGTGTTAAGTTTCCGCAAAAGTGCGGAATGTTCCCAGACATCTAGGGGATATCAGGGGGATACTGGAACTCCACTGTCAAAATAGCGACAATAATCTCGTAAGATTTACGTAAGATTTCCAAAGTCGTCTATCGATATCGCGCTCTGGCTTGCCCCCACCGCTAGCGTTTGATTTTGCTGAACGGTCTTACAGGTTCATTTTCTTCCGATATAGAGGCTGCCAACGGGTAGCTGCTTTTCCGGACGTCACCTTTCTACATTCACACAAACCGCCGTTAACACTGTCTAGCAATGTCTTTGCCAATTCGGGTACTGCGGCTTTGGCTGCGGGCCATTAAGCGTTGGTGGAAAACCAATGTGGGGATAGGGTCATACAGCGCATCAAAGCGCTCGACGCTGTGGGCCGCGATGGCCCAGCACGATGCTCACTTTCGAGCCGTCTATGAACAGGCTGGGGTCGGCATTAGCCAGGTCGACTTGACCACTGGCCGGTACATCAGCGTCAACCAGCGTTTCTGCGACATTGTTGGCTACACAGAAGCCGAGCTGCTGCGGATGACCTACCGAGACATTACCCATCCTGAGGATGTGGCCCACAGCTCGTTAGATCGCGGATCGTTACTCAGTCGTCGTGCTAGAACCTGCTCTGCTGAAAAACGCTACATCCACCGTGATGGCACCGTTCGCTGGGTAAAGCTCAACGTCTCGGTGATCTTTGACGATCAGGGGCGACCGTTAATTGACCTGGGCGTTGTGGAGGATATTAGCGATCGCAAGCGCGCTGAAGCGGCCCTCTCTGACTACAAACGCCAGCTCGAAACCCTGGTCAGCGAGCGCACCATGGCGCTGGAGCGGGAGATGCGCGTGCGGGACACCGTAGAGCAGCGGCTGTTTCAGGAGCAGGAGCTGGCCCAGGTGACCCTGCACTCTATCGGTGATGGCGTGATTACGACCGATGCCAGTGGCCGGGTGGACTACCTCAATCCAGCGGCGGCGAAACTGACCGGGTGGACGCCAGAAACGGCCCGGGGGCGACGGCTCGGCTCGGTGTTTCAGGTGGTAGACGAGCGAGATCGCACGCCGTTGCTGGTGCAGACACCGCCTCAGGCACCACAGCAGCCTAATCCTGAGGCCTGCCCACTGCTGCTGTCTCGCAACGGTCGAGAGTATGGGATTGCTTGGTCGGCAGCGCCCATTCATAACCGAGAGCATCAGGTGATGGGAGCGGTATTGGTCTTTCGTGACGTCACCCAGTCTCGGCAGCTCACGCAACGGCTGTCCTGGCAAGCCACCCACGATGCCCTGACGGGGCTGGTCAATCGTCAGCAGTTCGAACACACCATTGTCGAGCACGTGCAGACTCTGGCAGAAACTGGGGTCGAGTCGCCTGCTACCGGCATCCATGTGCTGTGCTTCCTCGATTTGGACCGCTTCAAGATCGTCAACGATACCTGCGGTCATGCGGCGGGCGACGAACTGCTCAAGCAGATTGGCCAAGTCTTTGAATCTCAGGTTCGCACCAGCGATGTGGTCGCTCGTCTGGGTGGGGACGAGTTCGGCATTTTGCTGAAGGACTGCGCCATGCCGCAGGCCAAGATGATCGCCAACAATCTGCGGGAAACCGTTGATGCTTTTCGGTTTGTTTGGGGCGATCGCGCCTTTAGCATTGGCGTCAGCATAGGTTTGGTTGTGTTGGACGATCCGAGTCGTAGCCTGGTTGAGGTGATGAGTGCTGCCGACACGGCGTGCTACGCCGCCAAGGAGAACGGACGCAATCAAATTCACGTGCATCGACCCAGCGACCACGAAATTGCCAAGCAGCACACCAAGCGGCAGTGGAGTTTGCAAATCCGCCGAGCGCTAGAGGCAGACGAGTTCCGTCTGTATTGGCAGCCGATCATGCCATCGGTGCCCACTGACGAGCCGGTGCGATACCGCGAGATCCTGCTGCGGATGGTCGATCCGCAGGGAGAACTGGTGATGCCAGGGGCCTTTATGCCCGCCGCCGAGCGTTACGGGCTGATGCCAGACATCGACCGTTGGGTGGTGCAGCGCTTCCTGAAACATTACCAATATCTATCCCCGGACGAGGTGGCGGGGCAGATGTACACCCTAAATCTCTCTAGCATCAGCGTGCGCGATCGCTGCTTTGCTGACTGGCTGAGAGATCAGCTCGTCCAGCATGGCGATCTGGCCCACCAGCTCTGCTTTGAAATTTCTGAAACCAATAGTGCGGGCGACTTCAGCCAGATCGTCGATTTTATGACCCTGCTAAAGCCGCTGGGCTGCCGTTTTGCTTTAGATGACTTTGGCAGCGGGGTGTACTGCTTTAAGTCTCTGCAGCAGCTGCCCCTGGATTACCTCAAAATTGACGGTTCATTCATTGAGTCGGTGGCTAAGAATGACCAGGCTTACGCCATTGTGGAAGCGATTCACCATGTGGGTAAGTCGATGGGGCTGCAAACGGTTGCTGAGTCTGTCAACGACTTAGCTGTCCGCGACTGTCTGCAAGAGATCGGCGTCGACTACGTGCAAGGGTATGTCCTATCGAACCCCCGCCCGTTAGCTACAAGAAAGGTTCCTCAAAATCTGGCAAGATAAAAAACGCAGCTGCGATCGCAGACGGTTCTGTCGCGCTGCCCAATCTACAGATGGATTGCTTGATTCGTAGCTCAACTCACCGCTAGACCTATGGTTTTTACGCTTGCCCCCGACACCCCGGTTGGGTCGGCTCATTTGAGACAGTCTGTTCAGGCATTACAGCCGCGGCTGGTGGACTGGCGGCGGGCGCTGCACCAGCGGCCCGAGTTGGGGTTTGAAGAGGTCGAGACGGCGGCCTTTATCGAGCAGCGTCTCCGCGAATGGGGGGTCAGCTACGTCAGCGGTGTGGCTAAGACAGGCATTGTCGCCACGCTGCCCGGGCAACGGCCCGGACCGGTGCTGGCCATTCGGGCAGACATGGACGCACTGCCAATTCGCGAACTCAATCCGGTGCCCTACCGATCTCAGCATGAGGGCAAGATGCATGCCTGTGGTCACGATGGCCACGTGGCGATCGCCCTGGGTACCGCCTATCATCTGCACCATCACAGCGACTTTGCCGGTACCGTCAAAGTCATTTTTCAGCCCGCCGAAGAAGGTCCGGGTGGGGCTAAGCCCATGATCGAAGCAGGCGTTCTAGACAATCCTGACGTGGATGCCGTCATTGGCCTGCACCTGTGGAATAACTTGCCCTTGGGTACCGTGGGCGTGCGCACTGGCCCGCTAATGGCCGCTACTGAATTTTTCCACTGCACCATTACTGGTCGCGGCGGCCACGGCGCCATTCCCCACCAAACGGTGGATGCCATTGTGGTGGCCGCAGAGGTGGTGGGTGCAGTTCAGACGATCGTGTCACGGAACGTTAGCCCCCTGGAGTCAGCTGTGGTGACGTTGGGTGAGTTCCACGCTGGAACGGCGGTCAATGTCATTGCCAACAGCGCCCGCCTCAGCGGCACCGTACGCTACTTTAACCCCGACTACAGCGACCTGATTCCGCAGCGGCTAGAGCAAATTATCAGCGGCATCTGTCAGGCCCACGGTGCTAGCTATGAGCTGGACTATCGCAAGCTGTATCCGCCGGTTATCAATCATCCCGACATTGCCGATCTGGTGCGTAGTGCTGCGCTACGAGTTGTCGAAACGCCAGCGGGCGTTGTCCCCGATTGTCAGACCATGGGGGGCGAAGATATGTCATTCTTTTTACAGGCAAAGCCCGGCTGCTACTTCTTTCTAGGAGCAGCAAATCTCAATCTGGGTCTGGCTTACCCCCATCACCATCCTCGCTTCGACTTTGACGAAACGGCGCTGGGTATGGGCGTCGAAATCTTTTTGCGCTGTGTAGAAGCCTATGGCGAGTCCTCGGCTAAAACCTAATCGAGAGCCTTCGGGGTTAAACACTGAAATTTCCCGCTTGCGTGACCTGCTGCCTGCCACGGGACGCATGAACAGCCGGGTTGTCAGCAACAGCCGTCAGAGTGAGGTGATTCACACGCCGTTTCCTAAACCTTGGAAAAGCAGTCATCCAGTGCTGATTAACTTCGACCTTTGGCCTGAACTGACTGAGGCCCAGCGCGATGTGCTGTTTCTTCGAGAAGTCTGCTGGCTGGGCGCGGTGCGGCTACTGAAAGTAGATGCCTACCAGGGCGTTGCAGCGGCGGGGCTGCTGGGCTTTCTGGTCGAGTTGGCCCAGCTCGATGCTGTAGGTATGGTCAGCGCTGGTGGGCTCTCTGCCTTTGCTGGGGTGCAGATTTGGCGCAACAGCCGTGGTAAGCAGGCCGAGATTGAAGCTGACGATGCTGCCCTAAAAACTGCCCAGCGGCGGGGGTACACCCTGGCAGCGGCGGCAGCGGCCTTGCATGATGCCATTGAGCGAGTGGCCCAGCTGGAGGGACGACCAGGACTGAACTTTGTTGACCTGATGCGCTGTCAAAACCTGCGTGGCTATGCTGTGGCCTCGCCCCAGCAAGATGTTGAATCGACGGGTAACCAGGGGGAGGCGTCATGAGCGAGCCATCTAACGGAGCAGATAGACCAGAGCCTGCGGACTTGGGGCCTGCCGCCGAGGCTGATATTGCGGTTACACCAACGGTGCGATCGCAGCTGCTCCAGCAGTTAGAAACGGAACTGGGCCGCTACGCGCTGCCCGAAGTTACCGAAACGCTTCAGGCGGCGATTCGCGATCGCCTTGATCTCCCCTCTGACGACAACGACCAGACTAGCGGTCGCCAGCTGGCCGAAACGCTGACGACGCAACTCCAGGCGCTAAGCCAGGATCAGCAACTGCGGGTGCACTTCAGTCCGATGGTCTTACCCGACCTGTCAGCCTCAACACCCCCCACAGCGGCGGAGCTGTTCCATCAGCAGCATCAAAGCCAGCAGCGCAGTTTTGATATTAATCGGGTTGAGCGTCTCAGCGGCAATGTGGGCTATTTGCAGCTGTTTGGCTTTGAGCCGCCGGAGTTTGCCGGGGGGGCTTTGGCCGCAGCGATGACCCTGTTGGCGCACACCGATGCGCTGGTTATTGACCTGCGCCACAACAAGGGCGGATCGGCACAGATGGTGGCGCTGCTGTGTAGCTATCTGCTGCCGCCCTACCCTGCCGTTCACCTGTCGACCCTGCACTGGCCGCACGAAGGCCGCAGCGTTCAGTCTTGGACAATACCCTATGTGGACGCGCCTCGTTATTTGGACCGGCAGGTGTACGTCCTCAGCAGCCCCGAAACCAGCGCCGCTGCCGAGGAGTTTACCTACACTGTGCAACAGCTCAAGCGAGCCGTGGTGGTGGGCGAGACCACGGCAGGCGGAGCCAACCCGGGTCAGGGGTATCGTTTGCATGACCACTTTTGGGCCTTTGTGCCGACGGGACAGGTGGTCAGTGCCCTAACTCAGGAGAACTGGGCGGGGACTGGCGTGATTCCAGACTTCAAGGTGCCTGCTGAGCTGGCCGTAACCACCGGCCACCTGTTGGCTCTGAAGCACCTGGAACGTCATGGATTAGGACCGCAGCGCGAAATCCAGGCGGTAATTCCGACGGTTGAGCAGCAGCTTGACCAGATGCAGTACGACCTCATCGGTCAGATGAGTGGACGACGGTGAACGCCGTGAAAGGCATTGGCGGTTGATACCCTCCTACGCTGCTTCAGGAACCGTACATTTATGGCTTTGATGAGTATGCTTCGGTCAAATTGTATACAGCGTCCAGGGCTGTTGCTTTATCCGTGAAAATTCTAGGTTAGCTGTTTTGTAAAACTCAGCTTTGTACCTTACAACCTGCTGTCGACCTCCCGTCAACCTTGAATCTGCGGCTTTACAGAAGATTATTAAAAAAACTAATACAGTGTCTACAATTTCCGATTTGGGGTACCTTAACCTCCATGTCACGTCTAATGAAGAAGTGTTGCTTTAACAACCGTTTTTGTAATGGTTCAAATGTACTGTTCGATGTACTAGTATGGAGCAAACCTGGTTTTAGGCCCGTTGGGTTTGTCGGTCTCTCCCATTACTTGTCCTTCTGGTGTCGTCCTGCTAAGGGCCTGCTTCTTCAAACGCCGATTGATTTTCATAGCGCTCCTGCGCTTTCTTGCGCTTTTCGTTCAAATATCTCTCTGATTGCGCTCTATCTGCTCGTAAGTTCTGCATAGCACCCACACCGTCAGAAAAAACGTATGACTAGCCGTAACCGCCGTTTGCGATCGCATGCCCCTGTCTCACGTCAGTCCCCTAGTCGCCCCTCAACCTTTCAGTCCAGGATGCATCAGCGAGCCCGCAAGCTGCGTTCCACTTTTGGTGCGTTAATGGTCGGTAGTTTGCTGCTGTGGGGTGCCGCAGAAGCGTTGAGTCCCGACTATCGCGAGTCCGTCAGTGCTGCTGAAACCGAGCAGGCGGTTCGGTCGACCACCAACGTGTGGAGTACGGCATCATTTCCGGTCGAAAATTTTCAGGCCTACACCTCGCCCTTTGGTTACCGGCAATCGCCCTACGGCGGTCGGCAGTTCCACTATGGGCTAGATATTGCAGCCCCGTCCGGCAGCTACATCCGCAGCTGGTGGGGCGGTCGTGTGATTGAAGTGTCCGACAACTCCGCCTGCGGCACCTCAGTGATTGTCCAGTCGGGTGATTGGACCCACGTGTACTGCCACATGCAGGGCTACGTCACTACCGAGAACGGCGAAAAGGTGATGGTTGACCAGGGCGGCAACGTTCGCATTCGCCAGGGCAGCGAGATTGGCACCGGACAGCCCATCGGCCGCGTAGGTATGACGGGACGTACCACTGGTCCTCACCTGCACTGGGGCCTCAAGTATCAGGGCAGTTGGGTAGATCCAGCGCTGGTGCTGCGGGCAATGTACGAAGCGCCGCAGG
>CAWUKV010000164.1:0-12988 GCA_963923025.1 uncultured bacterium | reverse complement strand
GCGGTGGTTTGCTCAGAGGAGCTGGAGTTCTGGAGTTGTTGCATGGGATTCGGATTGAGTGGTGGTTTGAGCAAGCTGGAACGGAACAATTGAGAACATTTTGTCCTCGCGGTGGAGCTGAACAAGCCGCTGATAGACGACTTCGTAGTCGTCCAGGTTCACCGGGTTAGGAGCCACACCGAAGGAATCGAGCAGCCGATGCACACACAGCACCAGCCACTTGCCCTCGGCAAAGAAGTCTCCCAAAATCTGTCGGTTATAGCGCCACATGTAAATGCAGGCGGCAGCGGCGTGCAGCTTGCAGTACTGCTTTGCCAGCTCAAAGCTTTCGTAGGACTGCTCGTGGCCGTGTTCGAAAGCCGACTGAGCAATCTGCTCGTCCTGGGCGTCTAGCGCTGTAAGAATGGCCTCGGCCTGGGCGATCACCTGGGTGAGGACAGACTGATCAACGGTCTTATCGCCTTCTAGAGCCTTCAGGTCGTCAATCAGCATTTCCAGACCCTGGGGCACATCGTCTGCACCACGGCTGATCAGCTCTAGCTTTTCGGGCGCAAACTTGGGCAGGGGCGCGGTCAGGGAGAAGCTATTCTCTAGACGAGCCTTGAGTGCCGCCATCTTCTCGGGCTTGCGCCGGGCGCGGCCTTTAGCCAGCTGACGCCGCTGGAGAATCAGCGCGTGTAGGTTGACCACCGAGCTGCCGTCGAACACGCTAATGATGGAGCTGTCACGCAGCATCTTCTGGAAGACACCTTCGTCGTGCTCGTCGCGCATGTAGAAGCGAGCCCCCAGGACAACGGAGACGTCCTTCATGGTCTGCTCTAGGGTGACGGGCACAAAGTACTTGTCCACCGCAGACCAGACGCTGAACTGCCGGGGCACCACGTGGAAGCCACGGGCCGCTGCAATGTTCACGCAGTCGCAGGTGAGAATGTCTAAAAACGCATGGGTCAGGGTGCGCCGAGCGTGGGGCATGTCCACCACAGTCTTGTTGTAGACCCGGCGGTTTAGGGCAAAGTTCAGCGTCGTGCGCAGGCAGGTATCGGCTGCGCCCTGGGAGAAGGCCGCACACAGGGCGCGGGTAATCTGAAAGCCCTCTAGCGCCAGCTCTAGGCCGTGCCCCTCTGGACCCAGCAACATGCTGTCGGGCACAAAGCAGTCTTTGAAGCCGATGCCGCTCATGTCGGCGGCGCGAATGCCGTGGGTCTTAATCTTGGGCAGGTTGTAGACGCAAGCCGGGTCGACCTGGCTCTTGTCAACCATAAACAGGGACAGGCCCCGGTTGCCGCCTTCAGGATCTGTGCGGCCCAGCACGTAAGTAATATCGGAAATAGTGGCGCGGTTAATGGGCCACTTCTCGCCGTTGAGAATATAGCCGCCCTCGACCTTGCGGGCGGTAACGCTGCCGCCGACCAGGTCGCTACCGTGGTTGCGCTCCGAGTAAGCCAGACACATGGTGGCATGGTCGTCTTTGATCATGCCCGCCAGCTTCTGCTTTTGCTCTGGGGTGCCTGCCATCCAGGTGAGGAAAGACCAAAACAGGGTGGTAAACGCGATCGCAACGTTCAAATCCCGGCGGCTCATCACCCGGACAAAGGCGACAAACTCCTCAAAGGAGGTGAACTCGCCGCCGCAGTCTACCGGCACGTAGTAGTGCTGGAGCTTCCAGTTGTACAGCCAGTCAATCAGCGGCTGGGGAAACTCTTCTTTTTCGTCTAGCGCAGCCGTCTGTGCAAAGGACAGCGTACTGTCGGGGTTGCTGGGGTCACCCAGCTCTTGCTCCAGCCGTTCGGCCAGCCAATATTGCTTTAGATGTTCCATAAAATCAAGAACGAACGGGCCAGGATGTAGGCGGTTTGTCCGTTAGGTGTCTAATCAGGACGGAGGTAGAACGAACTCAGGGCAGCAGCTTAGGGCGAAGCCGCGTACAGATACGGAGGAGACCGGACGGTCCAGGACAACACATGCCGTATTTGTACTTAACATAGCGTCATGTCCGGTCTATGACTGTGCCGTTTCAAGCTGCTTTGCCAAACTTTCAACCTCGTTGTGCAGCGTGCGAACTTTTGACGTGAGTGCCGGATTATCGCTCCAGTCGGTGAGTACCTCTAGCTGGCCTGCCATAAAGCTAGCTTTGCAGCCCTGCCGCTGGATTTTGCCGCTAGAGGTTTTCTGGACGTTGCCCGACTTCACCAGAGCAACGGCGTACACCTGTAACTCGTGAGCTTCAGAAATGGCCTGACGGATTTCGGTGATGATGGCCTCAGCAGGCAGGTCTTTCTGGTGCGATCGCGCGACCTCTTGCACCACTACCAGCTGTTCCTCACCATCGACAATGATGGAGAAGCACGCACCGTAGTCGGGGCGCATGGCGGGGTGCACCTGCTGTACGGTCCATTCAATGTCCTGGGGGTAGTGGTTGGTGCCGCGAATGATGATCAGGTCTTTGATGCGGCCCGTGATGTACAGCTCGCCGTCCTTCATAAAGCCCAGGTCGCCTGTCCGCAGGAACGGGCCTTCGTTGGTGTCCTCTATGCGAGCACGGAAGGTTTCAACGGTGGCCTCCTGCCGCTGCCAGTAGCCGCTAGCCACGCCGGGGTCGGACACCCAAATTTCACCGACCTGGTCCGGCGCACATTCGACCTTAGTGTCGGGGTTCACAATCACCACGCGGGTTTCGCATACCAGCGGCCCGCAGCTAACGGTCTCGCGGATGGTGTCTTCCTCTGGGTCGTCCAGCGTCACCACGCCACGCTCTAGCTGCGGGGCGTCCAACGACAGAATCTTGGGGGCCTGACCCACAGGTGTGGAGGACACCAGCAGGGTGGTTTCGGCCAAGCCATAGGCCGGAGCAAAGCTCTCCCATTCAAAGCCACAGGGCTTAAACGCGTCGTAAAATTCGCGCATTACCCGAGGGTTGATGGGCTCAGCCGCATTACCGGCACTCTTCCAGCTGCTCAGGTCTAGCCCCTCACGCTGGGACTCGCGGATGCGGCGGACGCACAGGTCGTAGGCGAAGTTAGGCGCCTGGGAGTGCGTCGCACCGTACTTTTGAATGGCCTGAAGCCAGCGCAGCGGCCGCTTCACAAAGGCCAGCGGTGCCATGATGTAGCAGGGCGCACCGTTATACAGCGGCTGAATCAGGCCCTCGACTAGACCGTAGTCATGGAAGTAGGGCATCCAGGTCACCGTTGGGCCATCCGCACTGTAGCCGCAGGCGCGCTGTAGGTAGGCAGAGTGGTGCATCAGGTTGTAGTGGCTGAGCATCACCCCTTTGGGCGTGGAGGTCGAACCCGAGGTGTATTGCAGGTAGGCCAGCACGTCTTTATTGACTTCGGGGTCAACCCAGTCCTTCGCCAGGTCAGGGCTAATCTGCTCGGTGTCAACCCAGCGCATAGCGTCGAATTCAGGAAACTCCAGCCCGGAGTCTTTAATCAGCTCAATGATGCGGGCATTACTCAGCACCATTGTGGCGGCAGCATCTTTAACAATTTCCCGCAGGCGGGGCAGCGTCCGCTTCATGCGGCCCGCGTCTGGGGGTGGGACCGGAATGGCAATCACGCCCGAGTACAGACAACCGCAGAAAGCCGCGACCACTTCTACCCCCTGGGGATACAGCAGCAGCGCCCGTTCACCTTTGACCTCTTGCTGCTGCAAGAACGCAGCAATCGCCCGGGCCTGCTGGTCCAGTTCTGCGTAGGTGTAGGCTGCGCCTTCGCGCTTTCCGTCTTCCAAAAACTGGTAAGCCAGATCGTTGGGCTGCTGCTGGGCGCGATGCTGAAGCAGCTCCACCAGGGTGGCAAACTGAGTCGGGGTAGAGAGCGTTGGGGTCATAGGTAAAAATATAAAAGCGCGTTGATGCAGTGCTTTAACGACGCATACTGGCACAGGCTTTCTGAGGGTAGCCGCCTTTCTCAGGGTGCTTTACAAAAACATCAAAGAACCGCTTTGAACCAGTGAACTGATCACGGTGTCATTGATGGAACCAGGCAATTAGACGGGGCGTCACAGCCCAGCTACCACGACCGCACGGCGGGTGGGCTGGGGCGCGATCGCGGGGCACTCTAGACTTGATAAATGGCGACACTCGTAGGCTTGGCAGCTTAAGCGCAGGGCCAGCGCGACAGATTCAGTTGTCAGTGGGATGCATGGGTGGTCTCGGTATAGAATGCCCAACCGACCCCATCGGTAACCTCAGCATATTTGGTAAGTTCTTGGCTAATCTATCCAAAGATATACAGACGGATGGCGGGCAGACCTGTGACTGGCAATCGCCACCCTTGACCCTGGCGCTGACAAATAATGTGCTGCACCTGTGGCGGATTGATTTGTCAGACGGGGCAGACGGCCCCTACTGGGGCTGCCTGAGCGAAGATGAGGTCACCCGAGCACAGCGGTATCGGTTTGAGCGAGATCGCACCCGCTTTGTCCAAAGTCGCGGCAGCCTCCGCCATATTCTTAGCCGCTACACAACCCAGGTTCCAGCAGACATTACCTTTACCTACGGTCCCTACGGCAAGCCCAGCTGCCCTACCGATACTGAACCAAATTTATCCTTCAACCTGTCCCATTCTGGCAACGTTGCCCTGTGCGCCATCACGCGCAACCGTCGGGTGGGCATCGATGTGGAACAGTATCGAGAGATCACCCACTTCGACAGCCTTAGCCGTCGCTGTCTGTCTGAGGCCGAAATACCTCACCTCCAGTCATTGCCACCAGACCAGCAGCAGCACACCTTCTTGCAATACTGGACTGCGAAGGAAGCTTACTTAAAGGCTATCGGCTGCGGGCTTACCCAGTCCTTGACGAGCGTGACCTTACAGATTGCGCCGCCTAAGCTATTAAGCATGCCGGAACCTGGCGACTGGCGAGTGTGTTGGCTTGAGATTTCCCAAGCAGCAGCAGCAGTAGTGACTGAAGGGCAAATGAATAATGCTAAATACCTATTCCAGTTGACCTAAACAAACAAGCGTGGACGTATTCGTACCCCTACCTCTCATACGGTTTAATCTCGTCCAATCTCTACAACAGCCTCGCCTGCGTTGAGTAAAGCCAGAGCGTCTGAAAAAGTTTTAGTAAAAAATCTCTTGAAGTCCTCGATTGGTAATGTTGCCGCAGGTTAGCCAGAGAATCTGAGGTGGGCTTCCTAGTCTAATCACCAGCTCAACAAAATCTCTATCCTTCGTCACGACAACCGTTCCCGGCCCATTGTCCCGAGCAGCATTAAAAGTTTCGACGTCTTGGGCATCTCTGAGGCCAATATCGTAGAGCGTAATTGCATCCACCCCGAACGTTGTCGACAACCAGCGAACGAGCTTGGGCGGAAGCTGAGCGTTTAACCAGAATGTCATGCGACCAACCTGGGAAAATCTAGCCTCACTGCTGCGAAAAGCAGGCAGGCCTGTATGTCAGCTTGCTCAAGGTCGGGAAAATCTTCCAGAATTTCAGCGGTAGAGATTCCCTCTGCCAGCGTCTCTAAAATATCCACAACACGGATACGCATTTCTCGAATACAAGGACGACCACTACATTTCCCTGGCGTTTGAGTGATGCGCTCCAACAAAGCTGAGCGGTCTAGTGTCATCTACTTACCTCAATCTATCCCGACGGACTGGGCCAAAGGAACGAGCAAACCTAACGTCGTTTCCTCAATTTTAGAGAATTTCGCTACGCCTTAAACATCACCTGACGCAGTGCCGCCCGGTCCCACGCAGCCAGCTTAGCTGCGGCCTCGTAGGTGCTATCGAGAAATTGCATCAGGGCTTGGTCCGGGTCTGCCGCAGTGCGCACGGCATCGTAGGGCAATACAAACTCGCCTAGGTCTTTAGAGAAGAATGCGGCTTCGGGCTCAACTGCTACTGCGTCAAATCCCTCTGGCTGTGGGTACGCGTAAGAATAAAAGGCCGGATAGCCCAGCCCTGCACCGGGCCAAAACCCTGCACTGCTAACCTCCTGGTTGTAAGCTTCTTTCGCGACATCATCGGGTAAGTTGGGCACGCCGCCAGGATGCTCTGGGGCAGGGCGGCCTGAAAAGCGCGTGACGGCCAGGTCGAAGCTGCCCCAGAAAAAGTGGACCGGGCTAACCTTGCCGCAAAAGTGGGATCGAAACAGTTGGAAGACGCGATCGCACTGTAGCAACACCCGCCAAAACCGCTGCGCATATTCCGCGTCGTAGGCGCTGTGGGTCTCGTCCTGCTCAAATGGTATTGGGTCCGGCACTTCGTTGGGCCGGGTATTAATGCTGACGGGAATGCCCAGCGTTTCTAGCGCTGACATCACCGATTGGTAAAAGCGGGCAACGGACTGGGGCGTTAGGGCAATGAGTTCTGAACGACCATCGCTGAGGTTAATGATCAGCCGGTGGTCGATAAAGTCAAAGTCAATCTGAAAGATCTGCTGTCCGTAGGGCATGCGGCCCGTCGTAAGACCTCGCGCGGTCAGATATAGCGGCACATGCCAGGAATGGTTGATCCACGGGGTTTGCACCAGGCGAACCTTGCCAACGATTTGCGTCCACAGGTGCAGCGTTTGATAGGTGTCTTCCCAGGCATCAAACGGTAACTCGGGCCATAGCTCAGGCATCGTCATTCCTCCAGATCAACAGACCGTTCCACTGTCCCATGCGGCTTCTAGGCTCACTAGCATCTCCATCACAACGTTAGCTAGCGTTACAGTGGGACGCGCGTTAGTTTCTTACGGTTTTCTTCGCTCGCGATCGCAAAAAGGGTTGATAAGGTAAAGCTACTCGACGTCTCTATCAAACCTGTCTTTGTCCTACCTTATGTTTGTTGTCCTGAAGCGGATTTTGCGGTTACCTATAGTACTCATTAGCCTCGCCCTAGTGCTGATATTGACAGCCGGGGGCGGTCAAGCACTTGCTGACAGGGCTGGGGAGGGAGATCGCCCTGTGGAGGCAACACCGACTGAGGTGACCGTGTTTCGCAGCCCTACTTGCGGCTGCTGCGGCCTGTGGGCAGACCACATGCGCGAGTCGGGCTTTGATGTGGACGAACGGATGATGTCGGATATGGACGGGGTGAAGCAGGAGCTTGGCGTTACCCCAGCAATGGCCTCTTGCCACACCGCCATTGTGGGGCACTACATTTTAGAAGGGCATGTTCCTGCCTCAGACGTGCAGCGTCTACTGGCAGCACAGCCCGACGTGGCAGGCATTGCGGCACCGGGCATGCCGATGGGGTCACCGGGCATGGAGCAGGACGGACGCGTCGATCCCTACACGGTCTTCTCCTTTGACGAAGCGGGTAATGCCACGCCCTTTGCAGAACACTCGTAACCATGATCCGACAGATGGAGCCCCAGGGACGACTAGCTCGTAAAAGCTCTTTTGAGGAGAACTGCAGAAGCGTCATACCAGGAGAGATTTCTCGACCAGCTCGGAATGACAGGCTGTCTGATAATTGAGGTTATCTAAACATTATGAGAAAAAAGATCTTTGTTGCAGTAGCGATTGCCAGCCTTACCCTAGGTTTAGGCACCCTCTGGCGGATGCTAACCCGGCAACACATCCTCAGCCCCTACGTTGACCAGACGAACAGTCCGGTTGTGGGGCTTAGCGACCAAGAGGTGGAAGACCTGCTCAGCGGTAGCGGTGCAGGCTATGCCCGTGTAGCCGAACTCAACAGCTACCCGGGGCCGCGCCACGTTCTAGACCTTAAGCAACCGCTGAACCTATCGGAGGCTCAGGAGCAGCAGATTCAGACCGCGTTTGACACCATGCAGGCAGAGGCACAGCGACTGGGGCAGCTGATTGTGGACCAGGAGCAGGCGCTGAGTCAGGCCTTTGCCACTACCGCGGTTGAGCTAGATAGCCTAGAGCAGCAGACACAGGACCTGGCTACACTGTATGGCCAGCTGCGGGCCACGCACCTGCAAGCTCACCTCGCCATTACTCCGCTGCTGTCGTCTGAGCAGGTTGAACAGTACAACCTGCTCAGGGGGTATGGTCAGGGGGGCCATTCTTCCTCGGGTCATTCGCATCGCTAGAGGGCTTTATCGGCTGCCACCACTGCCAGCCGATAAAGCAGGCGATGCCCCAATCGAACCCAACACACAGCGGTGGATAGGCCGGAATCACGGCTGGCAGGTCAATCTCCACGCCGACGCCGTGGTGTAGCCAGTCCCAGCCGCCGTGCAGCAAGTAACCAGCTCCCAAGCTCAGGTGCGATCGCATCAGCGCCAGCAGGTAACAGAGGATTGCAGCGCCGCTTTCTATCACTATGCCGTGCTGTTCCGTCAGCGCCGACCCCAGGTAGACGGCACCAATTGCAGCCAGGAACAGAGAAAGCACAGTGGCAACGTGCGGCCAAGCTAGGCGAGACAGCGCTAGGCTAAGCGCGATCGCGAGCCCCAGCCCTAAGCCAAAATCGATACCGGTGTTGGATAGGCCCATCGGGTTGTCATCAACAGTTTTGTCATCGAGCGTAAACCCTACAGTCTGCTTCAGTGTCAAGCCCAGCCGGGCGTACCGTCGGTTTGCTATAGTGCGACTGCCGCTTTAGCCTTGTATAGGCCCCAGATTGCTTTCGACCTATGAAGCTCCAACTGACCGTCCCCGACCTGGCCTGCGAGGTCTGCTCTCGCACCATTACCAACGCCGTTAAAGCGGTAGACCCCGACGCCACAGTTGCTGCCGAGCCCAGCACCAAACAGGTCGAGATTGAGACTAGCGCCAGCGAAAGCGCGATTCGCGATGCCATTGTCAAAGCGGGCTATTCACCAGAGTAGGAACGGTTTCCTAACACTATCGCCACAGTAGCTGTCGAGCTGTTTTGTCGCCCCTAGGGCGTAGCTACCCAACCAGTATCTTTTTTCTCGCCTGTGCCGTCTGCAACTTCTTCTGTAGTTGAGGGCTGCGCCCGATGGCTAAGGCTGACTCGTAGGCCTCAATTGCCTGGTCAATCTGTTGTAGCCTAAAGTAGCTATCACCCAGAGAGCCGTAAACTGTTGCAGGCCGGGGTGGCTGTAGCAACAGCGCCTGCTGATAGCAGTCGATCGCGAGTTGAGGCTGTTGGAGATGGCAGAGATAGAGGTTACCCAACGCAACGTGAAGTCGGGCGTCTTCTGGGTGCAACAACAATGCCGATTGCAGGCAGCCTTGCGCCTCGTCCCACTGCTCTAGCTGCTGGTACCAGCGACTCAGCGTCAGGTGCAGCGAAACCCATTCCGGGGCTAGCTGTATGGCCCTCTGATAGGCTGCGATCGCCTGCTCCCAGTCTCCCAATGCCCAGTGGCTATCGCCTAATGCCCGGTGCCCGCCCACATTTTCTGGCGCAAGCGTCACCGCCTGTTGGCTAACATGCAGGCTTTCGTCATTGCGATCGCAGCGCTGCAGGGCAGTCGCCAGGCTAATGTGGGCAGCGGCATGATCGGGCTGTAGCTGTAGCAGTCTTTCGTAGGTCGAGATTGCTATGTCCCACTGTTTACTTTGCAAGTGTACTCTCCCCAACAGCATCTGCCCCGGCACGTGGGAGGGTACCTGCCTTAGCAAGGCGGTCAAACTATCAATAGCGTCACTGTACCGACCAGCCTCAAACTGAGCCATCGCCAGCAGGTAGTACAGCTGAGGATGGTCTGGCAGCTGCTGAACTGCCGTCTGATAAAACTCAATCTGGCTCGGCCAATCGCGAACAGCCTGTAGGAGCTGGCCCAGCTGCTCGTAAATCCAGTAGTTGCTGGCATCCGTTTGGAGGGCCTGCATGTAGGCTTGCAGTGCAGGCTCCAGCATGTCTTCTTGTTCGTATTGTTGAGCCAGCAGCAGGTGAGCATAGAGATTGTTGGGCTGCGCGTCAATAACACGCTGGCAAGACTCGACGTCAGCGCGCAAGGGCACCTGCCAGACCTCGGTGGCCGGGGCCTCATCAAAATAGCTGTCGGTCTGCTCTGCGGCAGCCTCGCATAGCTGCTGATACAGCTGTTGAACGATGTGCCAGAGCAACTGTAGCGGCTCGTCTGCGCCACGCACTGGCCACCAGTCCACAGGCTGACTGTGGTTCAGGTCTGAGGTATAAAAAGACTGGGCGGCTGCGGCCGATAGGTCCAGCCCAAACTGGTGGTTGAGACGTTCGATCAGGCGGGTGAGCGATCGCAGGTATGCGGGTGCCGGCTGGTCAAAGCTGATGATAGGAAAGGGCGATTGCTGGTACTGCGCGATCAGGGCCTGGTTGTACACCTGCCACAGCCACAGACCTAGCGCGATTGGCATCTGATTGCGCTGATTGAGCGACAGGGCCACCTGGAGCGGATGCCTAACCGTGCCAACGTAGATCGGCGTTAAGCTGGCCTGCCAAAAGGGCAACATCAACAGCGTTCGTGGATCTTTGAACATCCACAGGGTGGCCTGCTGCGAGAACTCGGCAATTAGCGTCTGCCGGGTTTGGGCCTGCGCTGAGGACCAGGCGAGCTGCTCGGGCGGGCAATTCCAACTGCCGCCGCTGTGCTTCAATACAGCCTCACTGAGCGCCATAATCGAGCGATGCTCACGATGACCTTTGAGGTTATCTGGCCCGTACTGTATGACATCCCCAGCAAAGGCCCCAGCCAGCTGTAGCGCCCCTGCCAAGCAGCTGGTGCCGCTGCGGTGCATGCCGAGTATGCAGATTGGTTCCGATGCTAGATGAGTAGTCATCACACCATCTAAAGTTTTCCGATTATGCAGGACTGTAACTTGAGCAGAACGAAGGCAGGAGTACCCAGCGACTCCTCACACTCCCAGCAATATGGGCGATGATATCGCGTGTTCGCGCCTGTCGTACGGTATGGCATGTATCTCCACTATCCGCTCACTATGTAGAACACCAGCTTCACAGCAGCATTATCTAGATCATAGTCACTGGTATCAACAGATGTGCAGCGTTCTTTTTTAGCAATTCGAAGCGCGCCTAAACCTCTGCCACGTCCAGAACTGGAGTTTTCCCAGGGGAAAAGCCATAGATTTTCAGGCTATACGCGGTTCGGAACTACAGGTTTCAGGCTGGACGTAGTTTATGTATCCACTACTCCGTTAGCCAACCCTGACGTCAAATCCTAGGGATTCAACAAATGCGACATCTTCCTGCGAAAAGATGTCTGTTCCATATTGTGTAAACCGACCGATTGAATCAGGCTGCTCAACCAACGCCATAAGTCGTGTTTTTAGTGGTTCGACTTCCTTACCAATAAATTTCAGTAATTGCGTTATGCCTGATTCGGGGTCTGCACAAAGCTGGTCAAAATTGAGAAACAAAAAATTCTCTCCCATAGATTGGCCGATGCGCATGACACGGTCGTGAACAACACACCAGTATTTGAGCGAATAGTAGGGTGTTACATCAAACGCTTCTCCTAAGAAATGTTTACCCCAGAGCTTTAGCTGATTCTGATTTTTGCTGTGGGCCATGTCGAGACCGTTTCGAGCAACATGGATATACCTGATATGCTCGATTCTATCTATCAGTCGATCCAGCACTAAATGAGAATTCGGCTCTTTCCACCCCCATTTACTGCTCTGCCTCCTTTCTGATGCATTATTGTCTGATGCCTTGATGGCCAGTATAGTCTCAACCCTCTTTTTAAGCCATTGTTGTGGGTGTTGTGGCCGTTTTTTAGAAGCTAATGCCTCTATTAACGCTGTTTGCTGCGGTGCGCATGGCGTATTACCCCTCATTGCGGCCAGAAAAATCTCTAGGAGATTGTCAAAGTCTTCGTCTGAGGCAGCCAGTATTTCAGGTTGTTTAAACAGTAAGGTAAACCATAAATTGTCGTTGGCGTTGTTTAGATCGCCACCAATATAGAAGCCTGCTTCCTTTAAACATTGGGCAATTAGACGCGTCCCACTCCCGCCTACGCCGCCTATGACAACAGGCCCGGGCTGCGGTGATAGATCGTTTTGTCTGCCAAAAACTGCTGCTCTATGCTGAGCTGTTTGGGGCTGCGTAGATATCGAGTCCCAGGAGCTTTGAGCTGGGCGCTGTGGATTGCTCATGGCAATAGTTCAATGGCACTATCTCAGGCGTGGTCAGTTCCTCGGCGAGATAATATCGCGTATTCCAAATTAGCGATATTGCGATCGCGCCAGGTCTATCACCTATTCACTACTTTGTGCCTCATCTTCACAGTCTCAACATCTAGGCAGAACTAGCTCCCAGTCTCTGACTGGGCAGCACCCCCACGGCGCCGCCGTCTACAAGAACAGCCGCCGAGCCCTAAAACAGGCACAGCGGCTGTTGCTTTCGCGGGCATGCCCCTACGCCTCGCTGTCAGACACATCCTCAGACGTGCTACTGCGACGGCGGAACTGACGGGCCAGGTCTTCGACCACAATGTCGAGACCGCTGCTGCTCTCACCTACGGCCTTTACCGAGCGATAGGCCAGCCGCGCGGCGGCATAGGCTTCGCTACCGGCCAGCATCTGGGTGCATTCCACCAGGGTCTTCAGCTCGTTGAGCTGCTGGAGAACGTCGTGCAGATACCAGAACAGCGTCATCTGTTCTTGGGCGGCGTCTACGTCGAGCCCGTTAGGGATAACGTTGGGATACCGCTCAGCCATCTTCAGCGCCTTTTCGGTGAAGTTCTGGGCCTTGGTACCGATCTTGCTCATGCGGCGCTTTTCAGTGGGGCTAAGCCCAATGAGAAACGGCATGGCATCACGGATGTTGTTGAACGCGGTGTTAATGCGCTCCATGTCCTCTGGGGAGGGGACGGTGTTGTTTAGGGTGTTTTGTTTCATTTGTTTTACCTTTGTTTGAGAGATCAACACAGGGCTGTACGGGTTGCCCCATGTCGCCTAGTGCTGTGACTAGGATTGCCTTGTGAAGTTTTGAAAAGTTACAGCGGTTGTACGGATCTTTTTCAAGTTGAGATGTGCAAACCCATCAAGTTTGTTGTGGTTGAATGGGCTGAACTGGGGAGAAATACGGTTGCGTCGGTGAGTTTGCGGACTCCGTAAATCACGCAAAAGAACAACTGTATATTTGAAAGTATTTTCTGTTGTGTG
>CAWUKV010000163.1:0-12992 GCA_963923025.1 uncultured bacterium | reverse complement strand
TGCAACACCCTAGGCAACTGCCTCAATTATGACAGATTAAACGGATTTCATATTAGACTAAGAACTTTGACTCTTATGTATGGGGTCGTGGGGGGCATGGGTTCAAATTCCGCCGCTCCGATTGATGAATATAAAGGATTTGGCCGTTTCTGACTGAGGTGCGGCCAAATCTCTTTTGAGGGTTTCTTTTCGAGGGGTCAAACAATATCTAAGATGCCCATCATGCCTCTGTCCTCGTGGTCAAGCACATGGCAGTGGTAGACCGTCTTGCCAGTGTAATCTTGAAAGGACATACGCACGCGAACACTTTCGCCGGGGCTAACTGAGACAACATCTTTCCAGGCGGCGTAGGGAACGGGCTGGTCGTTGCGGCTGACAATCTGAAACTTATTGACATGAACATGGAAGGGATGAGCCATGGTTCCTGTGTTGGTGATCACCCAATCTTCGGTTGTACCGAGAGCGACCTGAGTATCAACACGACCGTGTTCATAAGCTTTGCCATTGATGAGAAAGACCATGCCCTGCCCCATGCCGTGGTTGAGGGTGAACGCTCGAACGGTCTGCGGCTCGGGTAGGGTCGCAATCGGCAGCAGCTGTGTGGGTAGCGGCAGCGGTTCGATGCTGCCGCCGTAGTCAAGGGTGGCAACAGTTTCAGCACTGCTATTGGAACGATCCATCATGCCACTGCCCATGCCATCCCCCATCATGCCTTGGGCCGGATTGAAGGGCTGGTTCACAAGGCGATACTGTCCAGGGGTCTGGTTGCCCTGCACTAGAACTTCTGCCCGTTCGCCAGGGGAAAGAACAAGTTCACTAAGTTCGACTGGCGCTGCGATCGCACCCCCATCCGTCGCTATCAGATACATTGGATGACTTTCCAGGGCCAGTCGGAAAAACCGTGACGGCGATGCATTCAGCAGCCGCAGCCGTAGTAAACCACCCTGCGTCAAGGAAATCACCGGATTGACTTGCCCACTAGCGGTCAGGATGTCACCGACCCGCCCGGTCATCTGGGCCATATGTCCTGGGTTAGGAATATTGCCGCTATAGGTGAGGGCAAAATCTTTAAGCACCAGCACCGCCTCATCAGCTGCTTTGATTTCGGGAACCTCGTCCAACTCGCCGCGTACGATGAACACCCCCGCCAGCCCCGCAAACAGCTGCTCGGCAACACGCCCGTGGTAGTGAGGGTGGTACCAGAAGGTACCCGCTGGGTGGTCCGCTGGAATGTCAAATTCGTAGCGGTGGCTTTCCCCAGGTTCTAAGGCAAGAAAGACATTGTCGCCGGAGCCGGTAGGCGGAATATGGAGCCCGTGGTAGTGAAGGTTAGTGGACTGATCGAGTCGGTTGGTAAAGCGAATTTGAACCCTGTCGCCGGGCTTAGCCTCTAGCTGGGGGCCGGGAAGCTGGCCGTTGTAGGTCAGTAAATTAGCAGGTCGGTTGCCCAGTTGAATGGTCTGAGCAGCGGCATCAAGGTCAACATCCAGCAATCCGCTTTCGCTAGCGTACACCTGTGGTCTGACGTAGGGTTGCCCACCCCCCATAGTTTCTGTGCCTCTTCTAGAACACTGAGATAGCAGTGTTGCGGTGGTGGCTATCGCACTCAGGCTTAAGAATTCTCTTCTCTTAATTTTCCGCATAACCATGGTGAGTTCACTCTCCCCCATTAGCCTCTGTTTACACAGCCTGATCGTTCTCGCCTATTGTTATTGACTGGAAGCCACCGTTGAAATCCATCGACACGATGTAGCGTTTCTCACTTGACACGACTCATTCCGTTCTAGCAACAGCTTAATCGAACGTCAGAGCAAGAGAGGCATAAACAAAAGCCTGCTATAGTCAAGGCTACAGTAAGCTGTATGCTCTAGTACTAGGCGCGTAATCTCCTCAACAACGGCTTCAGAACACTATATTTGAGCAGTTCTTAATCATACAGCCGAAATATGAAATCAGCATGAAATCGCGGTCTATCACACGTTGAAATTTAGCCCTGAAATAGAGTCCGTCAGCAGATAGATGTGACCTAGATACATCTAAATACAGAATATTGACTACAGCAGCCATAACAACGAACACTGCCAAAAATTTGCCAAAGCTTGTCGCGCAGCCGTTGAAGCTCACGGCCAAATTGCAGAAGTTGGCATGGCAGCCGCCTAACGCGCCCTTTGAGATTTGTTTTTCACAGAGATTACATGAGGAATCATGACAACAGTAGACGCAGTCGCCAAAAAGCTCGCAGAGAAGAAGCACAGAGGCATGCAGGGAAATTACGTGAAGTTCTTTGCCATGATTGGGACCTCAATTGTGACAATGTTCTTTTTGATGTACCTGCACTCTTACCAGATTTTAGACCATGCCTGGTTTAGCGAAACCCGACTCTTCATGACGCTGATCATGGGCGCATCCATGATGGTGATCATGCTGGCTTTTATGCTGAATATGTACAAAAACAGAACAGCCAACATCGCAATCTTTGTGAGCGCTATTCTGTTATTTATTGTCTCGCTAGGATTAGTTCGCAGCCAGATTACCGTTAGCGATGTGGACTGGATGGAGGGGATGATTCCCCATCACTCCATTGCCATCTTGACTAGCGAGCGGGCCAACATCCAAGACATTCGCGTACAAGAACTAGCCAATGAAATCATTGAGGCGCAGCGTCGCGAAATCAGCGAAATGGAGTGGCTCATTGCCGATATTCGTGAAAACGGACTAGTCCGAACCCAAGCTGAAGCCAGCCTCCGGCCCCTACCGGAGTTCTCAGGTCAACCAGAATAGTTTGAGACCCAGCCCTCTAGCTGCGCTGTTAGGGCTCCCTTGACTCTATAGCCAGCTAGAGGGTTTACCGTAGTACTACGGTGAGCTAAAGGAATACATTTATCTAGGAGAAAAAGCGATGTCTGTTGCAGCTGAGCATCGGTTGGCAGAGCCCCACAAAATCGACAATGTTCGTCTCTATCGAATGTCCACACCGGATCACGAATGCCCTTGGGGGCTGAGGGCGGTAAACCTGCTAAACGAAAAAGGAATTGAGTTTGAAGATCATAGGCTGACTTCCCGTGAGGCAGTGGATGCCTTCAAGGCGAAGCACGACGTTGCGTCTACGCCGCAGATCTTCTTCGGTGACCAGCGCATTGGTGGCTACACTGACCTAGCCGATTACTTTGAAGTCGAGGCGGAATCGGCTGAGTACTCCTACACGCCTGTAGTCGCACTGTTTGGGACGGCAGGGCTGGTGGCCTGGGTGGCGAGTTTGGGCATTCCTGGCTTTATGGGCGTAGCGCTCTCGATGTTGGCGAACCAAAAGCTAATGGACCTTGAATCGTTTGCTGAAAGCTTTGAAAAGTATGACCTGATCACACAGCGGGTCAAGCCCTATGGGAAGGCATTCCCATTCTTAGAGCTGCTGTTGGGACTAGGCTTTCTGTCTGGTATTGCGCCACTCGCCACTGGAATCGGCTCTCTGGTGCTGGGTACCAGCGGGGCCATATCGGTCTTTAAAGCAGTCTACATCGACAAGCTAGAGCTAAATTGTGCCTGTGTGGGGGGCAACTCTAAAGCGCCGCTAGGCGTTGTTAGCTTCCTTGAAAATGCCATCATGGTTGTAATGGGCGCAGCGCTCATCTTCTCCGCGACCACTGCAGATACTGCCAGGTTGGAAGAGAATCGGAAAGACGCGGCCGTTTTTCCGCCACCTGAGATGGTAATGGACGCTAAGCCGTAATGGTTTCTTGTCGATGACCATTTGTTACTTTTCTTAAGCCATACTGAGTAACGCTATGCCTGGTGACAGAGCGCTTCGTGACAGATACTCGGCTCAACTTTCTTTCGGGTTCATAGTTAAGCGATTTTCTGAGTGCATGGACTATCGCTAGTCTGATGTCGTAGCGAGCACCATATATAGCCATCGCCATTTACGTTAAAACACCGAGTATGGTGATCCCATTTGGCATACAACGAAATGGCGTCGCAGCCTTGTCCTAACGAATCTGGCGGCTGCTATAAATCATGACACTGAGTAGCGCTATTCTGCTTGGGACAGGACCATATGACGTTTCAGCCTTATCATAGTGGGGTTTCGGCTCTTGCTACACGTCATCGGTAGAAGCTTATTAACAGAACGTGGACATTATTCAACCCGAATGATATCTTGCAGTCCAAGCCAGTTATGACGGTGAATGCCCCAAGGCAAAACAACTAAAACGGCTAGAAACACTACCGCTAACAAGATGCTAGCGGTAGCTCCGAATGTAAACGCAGCTCCCATGTAGGTCAACAGCAGCGTTGAGGGCGTCATGCCAAGCAGCGTTGCTGGGGCATAAACAGAGAGAGACAATCCTGTCATGCCTGCGGCATAGCTGATCAGGTCAAATGAGAGGACAGGAAGCAAACGGGTAACAAAGATAATTAAGCCAACGTAAGTTTCTCCTCGCTCTTTCGAGAAATACACCACTTTGCCGGTTAGAGCGTGAACAGCAGACTTGCCCAGGGTTCTGCCGATGAAGTAGGCAATCAAACTGCCGAGGAACCCCCCAATGATGCTGTAGAAGCCTGCCCAAAGCGGCCCCCAAACAGCTCCTGCTGCAATCGTCAGCGGTGCGCCGGGAATCGGGCTCATGACGACTGCTAATGAAATGATGCTGATGTAAACCAGAATGCCGGCCAGCCCTGTTCCTGCCACGGCTGACTTGAGACCATCTGGGGTTAAGATGTCTGCCTGGCCATGGCTAGATGCCCAGTAGTACGCGCCTAAGGAGAGCAGTACAACGCCTAGTGGTAGGAGGTTTTGCCGGTGAAATAGGCTACGACGTACGCGCTTCAAAAATCTGAGCTCTGCCATTTATCTAGCCCATGCATCATCTCTATTGCGGCAGCGTAAGTGAGGACTTGCGCCGCTGTTGCCGACGGCGAAGACGCTGTAAGGCTACCGCAGCATCGTCGACAAAGGTGTAAACCACTGGAACAACGACCAGCGTCAGTAGTGTTGAAATCACCAAACCGCCGAGAATAACGGTAGCAATGGGGGAGTAAGCGTCCATCCCGGTTTCGGGGAAAAACGCCAGACGGACAATGACGATTAGGGTTGTGAAGGTCGTCATGACGATGGCTTTGAGGCGTACGGGTCCGGCCTGCCGGATTGCGATCGCACGCGGCACCCCTGCTTCTCTTTTCGCCAAAATCAGCTCCAGCAGCAAAATTGCCGCCGATAGCGAAATCCCCGACAGGATCACAATACCGAGAATCGACACGGTAGACAGCGTCTGATTCGCCAGCAGCAGCGCCCCAAACACGCCGACAAGCTGCAGCGGCACCGATAGCATCATCACCAGCGGCTGCACAAACGAGCCAAACTGAACGACAAGAATCAGGTAGATCAAAATAAGTGACACCACCAAACCCTTCAGCAACCGCTCGAACTCAATCATCATGTCGGTCATATCGCCCATCGAGTCCACACCGTAGCCCGGTGGAAAATCTAGTTCTTCTCCGGCCTGCATGGCGATCGCCATCGACAAATCCATCGACGCTGGGCCGTTCTTGCGGTAGTAGCCGTTGACGTAAACGACTCGCTTGCCGTTGACATGCTCAATTAGGGTCGGTCCCTGCTGACGCTGCAGCGTGGCCACGGTGCTGAGGGGTACCTGGTCGCCGTTGCGAGTCGTGATGTAGGTATTGGACAGATCCTGTACCGTCCCCCGGTCGGCTTCTGCGTAGCGCACCAGGATCGAGTTTTGCCGTAGGTTAGGCCGGTTGTAGTAGCGCCGGGTCATGCCGCCGTTGAGGGCATAGTAGGCCTGCTGCGACACGTCCCGCACGTTGAGGCCCAGCTCCTGAGCGCGGCGACGGTCGATGTTGAGCCGATACTCTGGCTGGGATAGAGCCGAGCTGGTGTGGGTCATGACAATGTCCGGGTTGGCTTCGGCAATCTGTTGCACGCCCGCCGCTAGCCGATACAGTGTGTCAAACTCATCGCCGTAGACGGCAAGCTGGATGGGGGCCGCAGAGGTGGCCATCACGTCTACACCCATCTCTTTGATCGCCAGACGCCGAATGCCGGGGATGGTCTGCCGCGCCTCGGCTTCGATGCCATCCATAATGGCCCAAATGTCGCGTGCCCGTTCGTTGAGCGGCGTGATAGTGACCGTCAGCGAAGCCGTGTTGACCCCGCCCATGCTGTAGCCCGAGAAGTAGGTGCTGTTGCGCGTTAGCTCGAAGCCCACCTGAGAAGAGACTTTTTCTACCTCCGGCTGTTGTAGAACAATCTGCTCGAAGCGGGCAGCGGCGGCATCGGTGGCGGCAAAGGAGCTGCCCGCCTCCATTTCCAGCGTTGCCATGAACTGCCCCGAGTCTCCTAGGGGCATCATCTCCTGGGGAATGATGCTGTAGAGGGCAACGGCTAGCACAACCGAAGCTCCCGCGATGCCTAGGGTCACCTCACGGTTCCGCAGGCACAGGTCCAGCAGCCAGCCGTAGCCGCGCTCTAGCTGACGGAAACCAAAGCGGACGGGCGTTAGCAGCGTCTGTAACCAGGTGCGACGCTGGGGCGAAGCCGGGTAGGGCTTGAGCGTGAAGGCTGCAACGATAGGAATTAGCGTAATCGAGACCAGCAGCGAGGCCACAAAGGCAAACACCATCGGCCAAACAATGCCCACAAACATTAGCCCCGTCAGTCCCCCAGCCAAAATTGTTGGCAGCAATGCCGCAATCATCACACAGCTCGCCGCCGCGCTTGCTAGGAACACTTCTCCTGTTCCCCGAATCGCCGCCTGCACGGGCATCAGCCCCATACGCAGCTTTTGGTCAATAGAGTCCAACACAATGATTGAGTCATCCACCAGCTTGCCAATCGCCATCATCATGCCGATGAGGGTGGACGAATTCAGCGACATGCCGATGGGAATAAACGGCAGCGTGGACAGGGCCAAACTGGTAGGAATTGAAATCATGATGATGGCCGTGGCTCGAAAATCTTCGAGGAAGACCAAAATCACAATGCCTGCCAGCACCACGCTGACCAGCAGCTCCTGAAACGTACTGCGGAGAATCAGGTTGACCAGATAGGAATTGTCGTAGGCTTCCTGGAAGGTCAGGCCCGGATACTCCGACTGAATCGTTGCTAGTGTGGCCCTGACCCGCGCGATCACTTCTGGAGAGCTGGAGTCGGGCTTTTGAATGATGTTCACCGCCAACGACGGTTCGCCGTTGTAACGGTAGCCGCTGCGCCGTTCTTCAAAGGTGTCTTGTACCGTCGCAACATCCCGCACGTAGACAACTCGTCCCGCGTTTTCGAGAATCGGGTAGTCCAGCACGGTTGCTGCGTTCAGCGTGCGCTCATCGGTACGCACAATAATTTCGCTGTCGCCTTGGGTGAGAACACCTGCACCCTGGCTGACGTTGTTGGCGTCAATGGCATCGCGCACCTGCAAAATAGAGAGGCCGTAGGCTGCAAGCTGTTGGCGGTCTACAACAATTTGGAGCTGCCGACGATAGCCGCCAAAAATAGACACCGCCTGCACGTCTTCGACTTGAGTCAGCTTATCGACCAAAGTGTTATCGGCAAACTCTCTGAGCTGTAGCGGGTCCCAGCCATCGCCCTTTAACGCCAGGGTGAGAACAGGCCGGTTCAGCGGATCAATCGGCAAGACCCAGTAGGTGCGAGAGTTAATGCCGTCAAGCTGAAGGTCACCCTCAGCGGCAGTCATAACGCTCTGGACGGACTGCACAGCCTTATCGATGTCGCCACCCCAGGCAAACTGAATGGTGACAAGAGAACTGTCCTGTTGGGAGCTAGAGCGAATAAAGCGAACGCCATCGAGAACGCTCAACCGCTGTTCAATCGGCTTGCTGATGTAGGCTTCTACCTCAGCGGGGGATGAGCCAGGCGCCATCGTGACAATGGACACGAGGGGACTTTCCACGTAGGGCATCATCCGCACGGGCAGCAGCACCAGCGTCAGGATCGACAGCATCACGACAGCGATGTAGATAGCTGCGACCACGACCGGGTTCTTGATCGACCAGCGGGTGAAAAATTCTTTCATGATGGTTTATTTGGCCTCAAGCATGAAGTGGGCTTTGCCCTGCTGGTCGCCTTCTGAGACTTCGGCATTGACTACCCACATACCTTCCATGCCCAGGTAGGTTGCGATCGCATACTGCCCGGGTTCGCCAGCGGCCGTCACCTCAGCCTCAGCCAGCATCGGCTCCATCCCGTCCATGGGCATATAGACCTCGACGGCCATATTGTCGGTGGTAACGGGTTCGCCGGTGGCCTTATCAGTCACAGCAACCACTAGCTCTGCATCGCCCATCGGTACAGTCTCGTCCGGGTTGACCAGAGCAATCTCAACATTGCCTTCGTTTTCGGCCATACCGTCCATTTCGGGCATAGCTGTATCGGTCGTTCCGGTCGTGGCAACGTCGCGGGCGGGTTCAGAGGCACAGCCTACCGCCAGCAGACCGGTGAAAAGCAGGGCTAAAAACAGTTTTTCCATGATTGTGATGAGTGAAGGATAATCGCGCGTGAGGAACAAAAACTATTCCACGGGCAAGACAAGGCGGGCGGATCCTGGCTGGTCCGGATCGGTGACCGTGGCATCCAGCATCCAGTCGCCTTTCATGCCAAAGAAGGTATTGACCTTGAACTGGTTGGGGGTGCCGGTGGGTTCTAGCTCGACTTTGGTGGTCATAGGGGCCATGTTTTTCATCGGCATGGTGATATCTACCGTGAGGTCGTCGGGTGCGATCGCAACTGCCTCACCGGTCTCTTTGTCCGTTAGCGCAATCACCAGCTCTGTCTTGCCCGACGTCACCGAGTTGGGGCTGACTAGGGCCAGTTCTAAACTGTTGTTACTGCTGATAAAACCGTCTGCCGGGTTGCCCAGCGCATCCACAATCGTCACCTCGCTGCCCACCATCAGGCGACTAAAGCCGGAGGTGATCACCTGATCGCCCGGGTCCAGTCCGTCAGTAATTTCAATGCGATCGCCGTTGCTCAGTCCAGTGGTCACCCGTCGCCGCTGGGCCGCGCTGCCCTCCACCACCCACACCGCAGCTTCGCCGTTGAACTCCGTCAAGGCCGCCTGGGGCACCGACAGCGCCTGGGGCCGCTGTTGAGTGATGATTTCCATATCCACAAACTGGCCCGAGAGCAGCTGCTGGTCAGGGTTATCCACCACCGCCTCGACGGTGACGGTGCGGGTGGTCATATCCGTCTGCGGAAAAATGCTGGTAATTTCGCCCCGGACCACCCCTGCATCGGCTCCTGGCACCTGGGCGATGATGGGCGTCCCCACCTGAATGCGGTTGGCGTCCTGCTGGGCGACGTTGGCCCGCAGCCGCACCTGCTGGTAGTTACCAATTTTGAAAATGCCCATGCCTGGCTGCACCACTACGCCCGGATCGGCCATACGCTCCTGCACAATGCCGCTAATAGGCGAGGTAATTTGGGTGTAGCTCTCGAAGGCAGAAACGGTTCCCACCTGGGCCTGGGCCTGGGCCACCTGGGCGCGGTCGCTGGCCACCTTCGCTTCCAGTCGGGTGAGCTTGGCCCGTGCGCCCTGGAGTGCGGATTCTTTGGCGGCCACCTGGGAGGCGAGCAGGTCGTATTGGTCTTGGGACACCGCCCCTTCGGACGTCAGACGGGCAAAGCGATCGCGCTGAATCTTTAAATAGTCCAGGTCGGCCTGAATCTGACCAATCTCTTGGCGCTGTTCCTCCAGCTCAATTTGGCTACCTTCCACCGACGCGGCCAGCGCTAGCACAGCGGCCTCGGCCTGGTTGGTTTCGGCCACTCGCTCCACGGCATCCAAACTGGCCAGGGTCTGTCCCGCAGCCACCCGGTCCCCCGGATAGATACTGTAGTTCGAAAGCTGACCCGCCACGCGAGGGTACACCGTCACCTCGGTGTAGGGGTAAATTGCCCCGGTGTAGTTGACACTGACGTCCATCTTGCTGGGCTGTACCACTTCGACGGTGACCGGGGTGGGGTTAAAAGCCCCATCCACTCGCATCATCTCGCTGTGGTCCATGCCAGACATGTCGTGGCCTTCGTGCCCCGACATATCGTGCCCTGACATATCATGGCCTGCCATGCCGCCCAGCACATGGGTCGCGGCCAGTGCCCCAGCACTCAGTACGGTAAAGACCCCCAGCCCCAGCAGTACCTTACCCGAGGTTTTCCACCAAGGACGCGGCGTTGAATCGACCTTCGAGTCAACCGTCTGAGACTCGGCCAAGGCTGCTATCTCTGCCGAGGAAACGTCTTCAGACGGTTCCAGCGGGGTTTCAGTCGATTCGGGAAGTTGACTCATGAGAGAATTCACGCAGGGTAAAAGCTGGCAGTTCGCTACCAGCGCGCCAATGAGCTTAAAGGGCGATTGTGAAATGGGCGTGAAACTGGTGCCTCAATTGGCTTGCTGTTCTATCGAGTTTCTGCCCAAACACAACGATTCAGGTCACATAAGAAACGTCACATGCCTCGCGGAACGGGCACTAGTGACGCCTCAATTGGTATTGAGAGGCAGGGAGACTTTGAAAATGCTACCCGTTTCGAGTTCGCTGTCTACGGTGATGGTGCCGCCGTGAGTTTGGACAATGACAGATGCGATCGCAAGCCCCAATCCCGAGTTGCCCGCTGGTCCCGAACGGGACTCATCTACCCGATAGAACCGATCGAAGACACGCGCCTGATGCTCAGGAGCAATGCCAATGCCAGTATCAGCAACCTCAATCACGGCCTGCTGTTGCTGCTGCCTTAGCCGGATCGTCACCGTTCCCTTCGGTGGCGTATAGGTCAGCGCGTTATTGACCAAATTGAGCACTAGCCGATAAAGCTGTTCCTCATCCCCCAAGACGGCCAAAGACGCCGCTTGAATCTCAACCGAGAGCAAAATCTCTTTTGCAAGGGCAAACGCCGCCATTTCTTCGCCAATGTCCTCAAGCAGATCGGCCAGCAAGCAGCGCTGCTTTAGCACGGGGCGCTTTTGCCGATCTAAACGAGACAGAAACAACAGATCGCCCACTAGGGTAACCAGGCGGTTGTTTTGACGCGTCACCACCGTCAGCGTTTCCTCTGCGTCACCTGCCGTTAGCTGGGGTAGCCGCAATACCGATTCGAGGGTGGCTTGCATCGCCGCCAGCGGCGTTCTCAGCTCGTGGGCGGCATCAGCGGTGAATTGCTGCATCTGACTGTAAGACTGGTAGATCGGACGCATCGCTAAATCCGCCAGCCACCAGCTCGCCGCAATCACCACCGCCAGGGCAATCAGTAACCCCAACAGCAGGCTCCACCGCACCAGCGCCAGATATTCGCTAAAGTCTTGAAACGAGCGACCGACCAGCAAGTAGGCCCAGGGCTGGGCTGGGCTGACCGTCGCAGTTCTACTCGTTAGCGATAAAGCAACCTGGTGATACGCTTGCCCATTCTCGCCATACACCGGCTCCGAATCAGGAAACGGCGGCGCGGTTACCGGCAAATCGTCTGGACGCAGTCCAGCCGTTGCCAGCAGTCCTCCATCCGGCCCAACGATGCGGATGTAATAGTTTTGCTCAGCTAGGCCTAGCGGGGCATCGGGTGAGGTCGGGCAAGGTTGGCTGAGAACGCAGAACCCCGGCAGCCGCTCTAGCGCTACCCGTTCAAGCTCCGTTAAATTAGATAGCCCTTGTAGGTTGTTGCGAATCACCTCCGCAACCGATGCCAGCTCTCGATCAACCGTGACCTCGTGGGCGTGAGAAATGGCCCGGTAAACCCCCAGCCCCAGCACCGTCAAAATGCCGCCCATCACGCTGGCATAGAGTAGGGCCAGCTGCCGCCTAGAGCGGCGAAACAGCGGATTGTTGACCCGAGCGGGCTTACTCCGGCGCTTTGAACCGATATCCCATGCCATAGACCGTCTCAATTAGAGCGTCAAATGCCCCCAGCTTACGCCGCAGTAGCCGCATCTGGGCGGCAACCACGTTGCTGCTGGGGTCGGCCCCCAGTTCCCAAAGCTGGTTCAGCACTTGGTCGCGGGTGAGAATCTGGTTGGGGTGGGTCATAAAATACTGCAGCAGCTGAAACTCTTTTTGGGTGAGTTCAATTAGCTGCTCGTCGGGGTCGCCTCGATGCAGCAGGGCCACTCTGAGATCACAATCTAGCGTCAGCGGCCCCACCGTCATTTGGCTCGACTTAAAGTCAGGGGCTCGCCGCCGCAGTGCCCGCAACCTTGCCAGCAGCTCGGCCATGCTAAAAGGCTTGACCAGATAGTCGTCGGCCCCGGCATCGAGGCCTGCTACCCGGTCCTCGACTTTATCTTTGGCAGTTAGCAGCAGTACCGGCAGCGCGTGACCGTGCGATCGCAGCCACTCGCACAGCCCCGGACCCGTTATCCCCGGCAGCAGCCAGTCAAACACCGCCAACGTATAAATGGACGCATTCGCCTCCAAATAGCCCAGGGCTTCGTCTCCAGACGGTGCCCAGTCCACCACGTAAGCTTCCTGCATCAGCACCCGTTTGATGGCCTTCCCCAGGTCGGGCTCATCCTCAGCTAAAAGAACTCGCATCGTTTCCAAAGAATAAAAAAGGCAATTTCTTCGCCTACCCAGGCCCTCCTCAGACAAATACTCTACACAACACCGGGCAGACGAGATACGGGTTCAAGCTCGTTTTGAATCCGCTACAAACAAAGTTGCATAGCAAAACTGTCAATCATGTTTTGCCAGTTGTGACTTCGCCAAAATAGGTGGAGAAAATGAAACTCGCGTGAAACAGCCGGGCAAGCAGGAAGGGCTACATCTTGGAAGGCTGGACGGTTTCAATCAGCGGACAAATATCCCCAGGTTGGGGTACGTTCTCCGTCTTTTCCCAGCGATCGCGGTAGTCTTCCAAACTGGCTTTCAGGGCCATCGCCTCCTGAATTTGCGCTTCGATTTTGTCAATCTTTTCCTGTAGTAAAACCATGACGCGATCGCAGGGAACCTCGCCCTGCCGATGAATATTGATCACCTCA
>CAWUKV010000162.1:0-13061 GCA_963923025.1 uncultured bacterium | reverse complement strand
AGCCGCCGCAATTAGCGCCCCGCCCACTGCCGTGGCGGCACCAGCCACAATCGCCAGCCCTTGCGCCACGTCGGACAGCGCCACCACTGGCGTTAGTCGAATCAGCACCCAGGCCCCTACCGAAACCACCACCGAATTTCGCAGAATGGTACTCGGCAATGGTCCTTCCATCGCTTCATCTAGCCACAGCTGGAGAGGAAACTGGGCGCATTTGCCCATCGGCCCTGCAACGAGTGCCACACCCAATAGCGTTGCCGTCAACGGGGAAACCTGTGCGGACTGGGCCCACACGCCCAACTCGTCATAGTTCCAGGTGCCAGCTAGCGGATACAGCGCAATCACCGCCATCAGCAGCACTAGGTCGCCCACCCGCTTGGTCAAAAAGGCGTCTCGTGCGCCAGTTACCACCAGCGACTGGTTGAACCAGTAGCCCACTAGCAGGTAGGTTCCCAGCGTCAAAATTTCTAGGAGCAGATAGCTGAAGAACAAAGAGTCGTTGAACACCAGCGCCGTCATGCCCCCTTCGAACAGGGCCAGAAGTGCATAGAACCGAGCCCAGCCCCAGTCCATCTCCATGTAGCCGATGGAGTAAACCTGCACCAGTAGGTTCAGCCCCATGATGACGGTTGCAGCCCCTAGGGTCAGGGCTGACAGAGTAAACGGAATCTGAATGGATAGCTCTACAACCTGAAACCACGTGAAACTCCAATGCAGCGGCGGTTGACCCCAAATGGCCTGTAGTGCCAGCAGGCTATGGACAAACCCTACGACCGTCGTAGACAGGTTGATGTAGCCTGCCGGACGCGGTCCTGTTTTTTTAATGAAGGCTGGAGACCAAGGAACGCTTAATAGCGCTCCGAGCAGGGGGTATAGCGGTATGAGCCAGCCAGTATTAAGCCAGACGTTTCCCATGTGTGCTCTCGCAGGATCAGACGTGCGTTTGAAAGGGCATGTGTCAAAAGGAGTAGCTCATTTACGTAGAGCTATAGAGACCTTCAGAATCATTGCCAAAAATCTATCCTTTAGACCAGTTTAATGGGCTGCATAGCAAAAAGCCAGTTGACCAATAGACTATTTTTTATGTCCACAGTCAGCCTAAGTTATCGGTTTCAAAGGTTGATTACAGCGTTACTTCTGCGATCTCGTCTATATCCAAGCTTACGGCAACGGGGGTACCTGCTTCGTTAGTGTCCGCTCGGCCACAGCGATGGATAAAGGGACAGCGATCGCACTTCCCAGCAGCAACGTCCACCTTTGGAAAGTTTGCGGCCTGCTGCATCAGCCCAGTCAACTTTTTGGTCAGCCTTAGTAAGTCGGAACGGGTCTGATCGTGCTGGGCAAGCGAATAGCTAAACCGGTAGGACTCGGGCTGGGTCTGCTGGGTCTGCTCGTCTTTACCGCGTACAAACCAGTAGGTCATGGCGATCTGGTCCGGGGAGAGGCTGCTGGTTTCTGCCAGGACGAATAAGTACAGGCGCGTTTGCCAATCGTGTTCGACCCATTCTCGCTTGGGCGTCTGCTGGTAGGTTTTCCAATCCACAATTTCGGCCTGTTGGGGCTCAGCTCGTCCAGGTCCTAGCCGCAGCAGGTCGTAGATCACCGTGAGCAGGTAGCCGTCAAACAACAGGGTCCGCTGGGTTTCGCTCTGGTGCTGCCAGCCTGTGGGGGTTTCGAATAGCTCGGGAGCCGTTTGACGAAGCTGCGTCAGGCAGGCGGTCATTTTTTCGTTGACGGGCTCCATCACCGTAATCGGGAGGGATAGCGCCTGCTGCTGCATCAGCAGGTGGAACTGGTTACCCCAAGTGGCGCTGTCTTGGAGGGAGGGGTCGGGGGGCGGGGTGAAGCCGCTGATGAAGATGTGTTGGAACTTGCGGGGGCAGGTTTCTAGGAGAGTGAGGTGGGTTTGGGTGAGAGAGGGGGTTGGCATTGTTGGGGTGCCTGGGATGGGTAGTTGGGATTTTAGGTGACTGTCGAAGATCCTGCACTCAGAGAAATCTCATCAACCCCCTGTTTAATCAAAAAACATCCCACTCCTCCAACCCGCAATGCCGCTAGACGACATCCTCACCATCATCCCTGCCCTCAACGAGGCAACCACTATCGGCACTGTCATCCAAACTCTCCAAACTCAGGGCCTCACCCACATCCGCGTCATCGACAACGGCAGCCAAGACAACACCGCTACTCTCGCCACCGCTGCCGGTGCCCAAGTCCTCCACGAACCTGTTCGCGGCTACGGTCAAGCCTGCTGGACCGGCATTCAAGACCTTCCTCCCCAGATCGAGTGGATCCTATTTTGCGACGCTGACGGTAGCGACGACCTTAGCCAACTCCCTGAGTTCCTAGCCCTCAGAGAAACCCACGACCTGATCCTCGGCAACCGTCGCGGTACTCTGACTGGACGCCAGCAGCTCACCCCCGTTCAGCAATTTGGCAATTGGCTCTCCGGCACCCTGATTCACCTCGGCTGGGGCCAACAGTTCGCCGACTTAGGCCCCTTACGGCTGATTCGTCGGGAAGCCCTAGAGGCACTGGAGATGCGCGATCGCAACTTCGGCTGGACGGTCGAAATGCAGGTCCGCGCGGTCGAATGCAACCTCCGCACCATCGAAATTCCCGTCAACTACTATCCTCGCCAGGGGGGCCAATCCAAGATCTCCGGTACGCTCTCCGGCAGCGTTAAGGCTGGCACCATCATCCTGACGACCCTGGCAAAGCTTTACTGGCACAATCTCTGGCAGTCTGCGCCACCGCCGCAGTCTCAGCCCACGGGGCCGTTACATAAAACGCTGCTGTTCTTCAGCGCTTGCCTACTCATGGTTGGCAGTATCTACGCGCTTCCCCACGGTGATTTTGGTCAAGACCCAGCGACTGTTCCCCAGTTTTGGCTGGGCATGGGCATCATGGGTCTCGGCTTCGTCCTGTCTTGGATGCTTCAGGGTGTGAGCCGGTGGTGGTTTTGGGGCGTTGCGATCGCGCCTCGCCTGATTCTACTGGGGATGTATCCCAACAGCGACCTGTGGCGCTACCTTTGGGAGGGCTACCTGCAAACCCAAGGCATCAGCCCCTACGCTTTCCCGCCCAACGCCGACATTCTAGAACCGCTGCGGACCGTTTGGTGGCCCCTGATTAACCACCCGGATGTCTCTGCCATCTACCCCCCTATCACCCAGCTGGGCTTTCGTAGCCTAGCCAGCATTGGCCTATGGGGGCCCCTGTTCAAAGCTGCCTTTGTGGCCGCTGATCTGGCAATTTGCGGCCTGCTGAGCGGGCGGTTTGGCTACCGGGCCACCTTGCTCTACGCCTGGAATCCGCTGGTGATCTACAGCTTTGCTGGCGGCGGCCACTACGATAGCTGGTTTCTGCTGCCGCTAGTGGGCGGGTGGCTCTGGTTCGAGCGCCATTCAGAAAGCCAGCCTGAAACGGCCTATCCCCTCTTTACTTATCTAGGCAGCGCTCTGCTTGTCGGCATCAGCATCGCCGTAAAGTACATGTCTCTGCCGGTTCTCGCCTTCTTGAGCTGGCACGCGTTGTGGCATCGACGCAAACGATGGCGGTCGGGATTGGGGGTTGCGATCGCAACGTTCGGGGTGGGCCTGTTGCCCATGCTCCTGAGTGCCCTGTCGTTTTGCAGCGGCGCGGCCTGTTCACTGATTCCGACCCGTTCGGTCTTTGTCAACTACGGCCGCAGTGCAGAATTTCTCCCCTACTGGATTGCCAGGGTGTGGGAACCTTCCCGCTGGGAAAACTGGCTGTTTGCCATTCCCCTTGCGTTGGTCGTGGTCTGGCTGCTGCTTCGCGCCCAGCGCTTTCAACGCTTTGCAGAGTGGTATCTTATCGGGCTACTGCTGCTCTCTCCCATCGTCCATGGCTGGTACTTCACCTGGCTGGTTCCCTTTGCCGTGGCTAGCCGCAACTGGGGCATTCGGTTGGTCAGCCTGTCGGCCTTTGTTTACTTTGCCTTGCCCTACCGAATTGCCCTAGACGATACCAGCTGGATTTTAATGGGCCTGGAGCGATGGTGGCTCTGGGGGCCGTTTTTGCTGGGGCTGCTATGGAGCAGTGGACGGGCCAGCGGGCTAGGAATAGCCGAAGGTCATTCATCTACACCACAGACGGCCAAGTAGACGATTGGGTCTGCCTGCAATATCTGCCTGCAATACAGTCAAAGCCTACAAAACTTGCAAAACCTTCAGGACGTTCTCAGGGCAATCTCAGCCAAACCGTGTGAGATGAAGAACATACCGCTTAAAGTTTACTAAAGACTTCGGCCCATGAAATTTGTTCACGTCTCTGCACTACTGCTGTCTGCCTCCGTAGGGCTGATGGGCTGCTCCACTACTGCTAACTTGCCGGAACCTGGGATCCAAACCGCACAGGCCGATGCGTCATCTCCACTCGATTACGACTCCTACGCACAGGTACTGGCAGACTATGTAGACGACACCGGCTTAGTTAACTACGAAGGTCTACAGCAAGCTCGTCAGTCGCTAGACGCATTCAACGATGGCCTGGACGCTGTCAATGAAACGACCTACGCCAGCTGGGATGAGGCGGAACAAATTGCTTACTGGGTAAACGCTTACAACTCTCTTACGCTAAAGTCCATCATCGACCAAGACCCAATCAAGGACAGCATTAAAGACATCACCGGGGTCTGGCGTATTCGCAAACACCCCATCCTGGGCCAGGACAAAACCCTCGATAACATTGAACACCAGACGCTACGGGCCAACTTCGACGAACCGCGGATCCACGCGGCCCTGGTTTGTGCGGCCATTAGCTGCCCGCCGCTGCGGACGGAACCGTTCACTGGCGCAGAGCTTGACGCCCAACTAGACGATCAGGTGGAGCGGTGGCTCGCACTGCCTGACGGCTTTGCAATCGATCGGGAGGCCGGAGAGGTACGTCTATCCAAAATCTTCCAGTGGTTCGGTGATGACTGGATTCCCTCCTACGGTGTTGAAGACGGCTTTACCGGCAGCGAAGCTGAACGGGCCATTCTGAACTTTGTTAGCAGCTACGTTAGCGAAGAAGACCGAGCCTATTTAGAGGCCGGAGACTATCAAATTCAATATTTTGACTACGACTGGTCGCTCAACAGCCAATCGTAAGTCAGCAATCAGGAGAGGACGGTCTTTCTCTCCTGATTGCTTTATGGGATCAACCTCAAACAGATTCCAAGACGCAGTTTAATCAACACTTTAGAACAACCCATGGGCAACGATTCATGTTTGATCTTGTATAGCCGGTATCCCCAAGCCGGTAACACCAAAACCCGCCTCATTCCTCATCTAGGGCCTGTCAGTGCGGCAAACCTTCAGCGTCGCATGACGGAACACATGGCTGGGCAAATGCGATCGCTCTCGCCAACTATCGATCTAGAGATTCACTTCTCAGGTGGACGACACGCCCAGATGAAGGACTGGCTCGGCAACGATTTCATCTATCAGCCCCAGACCTTTGGAGAGCTCGGCACAAAGCTCCACCGGTCCTTCATTAACCAGTTTCGTACAGGCAAAACTCGCGTTGTTGTGATCGGTTCAGACTGCCCGCAGATCACAACCGCCCATCTAAAACAGGCGTTTCAACAGCTTGAGTCCCACGACCTAGTGTTGGGGCCAGCGGCAGATGGTGGGTATTATCTCATCGGCTTAAGCCAACCCCAGCCCAACCTGTTTCTTGACATCCCCTGGGGAACCGAGCATGTCTTTGAGCAGACAAGCGCGATCGCAACCCAGCTCAACCTTTCCACCGCCCTACTAGAGCAGCTCCACGACATCGACCGCCCCGAAGACCTCATCCACCTCAGCACCGTTACCGGGTTTAGCGACATGCTCAACGATGCAGCTAACACCTTCGAAAACAGACCACGCAGCGCTGCTTAACAGGCCAAGCAGCAACTCGGGAAAGAGCAGCCAATAGGTTCCCAGCGAGCCCCTTTTCCCTTTGCCCCTTTCCCCAGCTCAAACTGAGAAACATCCCCTATGCCAACTGCCGCTTAATCAGCTCCGCAAACGTGCCGGGCTGCGCGGCCAGCTCATCAAAGCTGCCCTGTTGCACCACGCGACCAGCCTTGATCACATAAATCTTGTCGGCATTACGAATGGTGCTGAGCCGATGGGCCACTACCACTCGGGTAACGTTGAGCTGGTCCAAACTCTCGCTAACAATGGCCTGGGTGCGATTATCCAACGCACTCGTAGCCTCGTCCAACAACAGAATTTTGGGATTCAGCGCCAGGGCACGGGCAATGATCAGGCGCTGGCGCTGACCGCCAGATAGGTTCCCCCCCCCTTCGCTGACCACCGTGTGCATTTCCATCGGAAAGCTGCGCAAATCGTCAGCGAACCCGGCCATTTCCGCCGCTTTCCAGGCGTCGTCCAGCGAGATCAGCGCCCCACCCGAAATATTCTCAAAAATAGTGCCCGCATTAATGCGCCCATTTTGCAGCACCACCCCCAGCTGGCGACGCACTGCCGAAACGTCCAGGCCGCTGAGGTCTTGACCATCGAAGTACACCGTACCGGACTGGGGCGTCTCAAACCCGAGCAGCAGCCGCATGACCGTAGACTTGCCGGAACCAGACGGACCGACCAAGGCAATGAACTCGCCCGGTTTGGCTTCCACGGTGACGTCATCCAAAATCAGGGGGCCGTCTTCGCGGTAGCGGAAAGTGACGTGGTCCACGCAGAAGGTGCCCGACAGTTTACCGGGGTCAGCCTTTTGCGTGGTGATTTCAGGTGTGGCCGTCAGAATAGGCTGCGATCGCATCCACAGCGGAATCACATCTAGAACCTCAATCAGCGTCTGGCTAAGGCTGGTAGCCCCGCTAATAAAGATGGCAAACGCCGCATTAAATGCCAGAAATGTTCCTGTTGAGAACCCCTGTACCGTCGTCTGGGTGGGGTCCACCAATGTGGTTGCCAGCCAAAAAAGACCAATGGCGGTAAAGACCGGCATGACGGTATTGAACACATCCACCGCATCTTCTAAGCGTTGGGTACTGAGGGTGAGGCGGAGCTGTTGACGGTACTTCTCACTCCACTGGGCAAAGGCTCGGCCCTCGGCTCCGGCCATGCGCAGCTTCGAAACCCCGTTGATCAGCTGCACCATCAAGCCATACAGTGCGCCATCTAGCTCTAGCAGCGGGCGCTGTTTTTTCAATAGCAGGGCTCCAGAAATGCCCGTCACCGCCATCACAATCAGCGCGACGACCAGTGCGAGCAGCGCCAGTCGGCTGCTGTAGTAAAACAACAGTCCCAGGTTCAGCAGTGCAAACCCGCCGGAGAGGATGGCATCCAACACCGAGCCACTCAGCCGCCGTCGAATGGCCGTAATACTCGACACCCGCGACTGCAGGTCACCCGTGGCATAGTCTCTGAAAAAGCTGGTTTTGAGCTTCAGCAGCCGGTCCCATACCGCAGCCTGCAAAGTGGCATCGGAGCCCGTTTCCAGTCGCATCGCCGCAACGGCCTGAGCAAACTTGAAGCTGACGCGGCCAATCGCCACACCCAACAGCGCCAGCCCTAGCTGAAATAACAGACCTTCACTACCAAAGGGAATGGCTTGGTCGACCAAAACCGCCGTTGCCTGGGGCACCACCATACCCAGCAGCGTCGTCGCTACCCCCAGCAGCACAATCGTCCACAGATCTCGCTGCCGCCCGTAGAAGGCAAACTTAAGCAGACTCCAGGCTTTCAGGGGCTCGTCAGGCAGGGGCCGATACAGCATAAAGGCCACTGGCTCTAGGGTGCTGGACACCGCCGCCGTCACCGGCTGACGCTCGGTTGGAGCATCAGGGTCGAGCAGTTCGTAGTGGGCGTTGCGAACGGGCAGCAGCGCTACAGGATGGTGATTGTCCCGACGGTAGGCCACCAGGGGGCCACCGTCCTGACGCCACCACTGGCCGCGCAGCAGGACTCGGCGCAACCGCATCTGAGAGGCGCGGGCAATGGCTTCGAGCGGTTCTTTCACCCGCGACAAATCTTCTGCGGTGCTGGGCGGCTGCACCGTGACGCCCAGCGCATGCCCCACAGCGCCCGCCGCAATCAGCAGGGGCGTTTCGGCCAACAGGTAGGTTCTGTTGTCAGGATCCAGCAGCGAAGCTAGCCCGGATAGAGCCGTTTGCGTGGTTTGTTGGTTGAGCTGCTGGCGGGCCTGGAACCGCTGAAGCTGTTGCTGGCTCTCGGCGTCGAGGAGCTGAGCGACAGCCTCAAGCGTATAGTGATGGAATTGGGCTAGACCGGCCACTGGCAGCTGAGCCAGTTCTGCTGTTGATCGCGTTTCGAGTTCGACTGAGGTGACGGCCCGAAGTCCGGCACCTGGAGAGAGGGGAAACCAGTCGGATTCGCTATCTATGGGCCAGTCGGCTTGCCCTAGCCAATGGGCCTGCCCCCGCTGAATCTTGATCCAGACCTGCGCCGGTGGCTGGTACACGTCGTTGGGGTTGAGAGAGCAGTATTTGCAGTCGGGCTCGGGCAGGGCAGTTATTGCGGACAAAACCGGGAAGCCGCTGAGCTGGCTAAACCGCCTTAGCCAATGGTCCAGCCGTTGATCGGTCGGGTCATTGGTAACCGCCGCGGGTGACGCCACAACCTGTAGCTCTGTCGGTTCAAACGCGATCGCAACCAGCCCCAGCGCGCCCGACTGACAGCCCAGCAGCCACTCCCCTGGACTGGCCGTAAACAGGTATCGCCGCGCCCCGACGGGTACGCCATCCTGCCAGCGCACGCTAAACACGCCCACCTGACCGGATAAGACCTGCCAAACCGGAGCCGATGAATCGAGTGGTAGCAGGTCGTTGCCAGCCAGTGAACGTCGGCTGTTGGTACAGTTCTCAAGCTTTCGAGGCTGCAGTGAAACCATGACTATCCTCCCAACTGGGTAAGCGCACCGGAGCTTTTGATCAAATCGGCATATAAACCGGGCTGTTGCCACAGCTGGTCGTGGGTGCCGCGCTGCACCACCTGCCCCCGATCCAGCACAATAATTTCGTCCGCATCGCGAATCGTACTCAGTCGATGGGCCACAATGATGCAGGTACAGCCCCGCCGCCGTAGATTCTGGTCAATAATCTTTTCGGTCTCGGTATCGAGGGCGCTAGTGGCCTCATCCATAATCAGAATGCTCGGGTTGTTGACTAGCGATCGCGCAATCTCTAACCGCTGACGCTGCCCACCGCTGAGGTTTTGCCCACCCTCTAACACTTCAGCATCGTAGCCGTAGGGCATGGACAGAATCGCCTCTTCAATGGCCGCATCCTGAGCCGCCTGCTGAATAGCCGCATCCGGTACGGTGGTATCCCACAGGGTGAGGTTATCGCGAACAGTGCCAGCGAACAACAGAATATCCTGCTCCACCATGGCGACGGATCCGGTGATTACCGCGCGGTCCAACGTCTCACGCGACTGTCCGTCAAACAACACCTCTCCAGACCAGGGCTGGTAGAGACCGGCAATTACCCGCGCCAGCGTTGATTTCCCAGAACCGCTGCCCCCTACCAGCGCTACCCGCTGACCGGGTTGAATGTGCAAACTGAAGTTATCGATTAGCGGCGGGTCAAGGGGGCTATATCCAAAGGAGAGGTTACGGATTTCGATTTCGCCCGTCAGCTGGAAAGATTTATCTATAGAAGCGTCAGTACTAATCTGGGTCTGGTTAGCTGAGGAAGCACCTGTGCCCCCGTGACTACGACTTGACTGTGCCGTTGCCTTGTTCTCAAGCTGAGTAGGGGATTCAAAAACAACATCGATTTCGTTTTCAAGCACATCGTCCAGTCGTTCTAAGTTCCCCTCCAGCGTTTGCAAGGTGCTGGCAAATCGAACCAGATTGTTGACCGGAGACTGGAAGCTCTGCATCAGCAGCTGAAAGGCTACCAGCATACCGATGCTCATTTCACCTTTAATAACACGCCAGCCGCCAATAATCAGCAGCGCCAACCCGGCCAGCGTAGACAACAACCCAGGCAACAGCCCCATCAGCCGGTTAACAATGCCCAGTTCCTGCTGGGCGTTGATGGCCTTGGTGTAGTACCCCGCCCAGCGGGAAAAAAAGTCAGACTCGATGCCAGAAGCCTTAAGCGTTTCCATGCTTTGCAAACCGGCAATCCCCACACCGGAGGCACTGCCGTAGGCCTGGATGATGCGACGGTTGGCATCGACCCGCTGCCGTGAAACCCACTGCAGCACCACCACGTTCGTCACCGCAAAGGCAACCACAATAACGGTTAGGGGAATGTCGTAAAAGGCCATGGCAATCGCGTAGAACCCAACCATGACCAAACTAATCACCGTGGTAATCAGCCGACCAGATAGGACATCGGCCACATCGTCGTTTAGGGTGATGCGATCACTAATCTCGCCGGCAAAGCGCTGGGCATAAAACCCCACCGGAAGCCGCAGCACATGCCACACAAAACGACTAGTCATGCCCACTGCCAGCTTGATTTTTAGGGCTCTTAGGTAGCGGAGCTGTAGCCCCGTCAATAGCCCCTGCACCACAATGGTCAACGTCATACCTGCCAGCACATAGGGCAGCCAGTCAACCCGCTTCGCCAGTAGCACGTTGTCAATAAACACCCGACTAAAGGCCGGTAACGCCAGCGTCGGCAGCACCAACAAAAAGCCCGCTACCGTGCAGAACAACAGCGCCCCCACAGCTCCTCGCAGACGTTTTATCAGCGCGGTTTTGAGGTTGGACTTTTCACCTCCAGGCTGAAACGCTTCGCCCGGTTCTACCGTCAGCACAACGCCGGTATAGCCCTCGTCAAACTCCTCAGCTGTCACCCGTCGTGGGCCACTGGCAGGGTCGTTGAGGTACACCTGCCCACTGCGGGGGTCAAAGCCTTCTACCACCAAAAAGTGATTGAAGTTCCAGAACACAATAAACGGCGGCGGCAGCGCCTTGAGTCGCTCGATACTCTTTTTGAAGCCCTTGGCGACCAGCCCGTAGCGTCGGGCCGCTTTGAGTACATTGGCAGCGGTCACACCATCTCGTGACACCCCACAGGACTGCCTCAGCACCGCCAGCGGCTCGTAGCGCTTGTAGTACCGCAAAATGATACTCAGGGCTGCCGCCCCGCATTCCACCGCTTCAATTTGCAGAACTGTTGGGGTTTTAACGCGTTTGTTCACCCTTCACCTCTAAACGCTGTTGTTAAAGTTAGATATAACTGCGCAGACCTCCGGCTTTGCTGTCCCCCTTGCTAAGGGGGACTACAGGAGGTTCTCGAAGAATGCTATTTCACAGATGGTGTTGCCAACCTACTGATCCAAAAACGGTAAAACAAAGGCAATCGGTGCCCGCTCGTCGAGCGTGACGCGGGCGGCAGCGGGCATCCCCGCCAGTGGAAACATTTTGTTACTGCTGGCCGACCACCGGTAGCCGCTGGCCGAATCGGGGTCGGCCTCTAAATCAATAATCACCTCAATCGTCATCGGGGCAGCCGGGTCGGCCAGTTCGCGAATGCCTGCCAGGGTCATCACCTGAGGCGACTGCACGTAGCTGACCGTACCGTAGATGCCCCCCGCCGACTGCTGGCTGCCTTCTACATCGGGAATCAACAACACATCCATACCCGGCTCAATTTGGGCAATCTCCCCGGCATCAAAGTGCGCCACGCCAATCAGCTGACTATCTCCGTCCTCTGGCTGCACCAGAATGGCATGGCTGGTGGTGGTTACCGGAATTCGACCCACCACACTCCAAATCAGCCCCACACCGATAAGCCCGCCCAGCGTCAGGAGGGGCAACCAGCTTCTCGGTCGAACAATCTGCATCAGCTGGTCAAGCTGCTCGGGTGACGACAGCCGCTCCAGCGCTTCCTGACGAAAAATACTGCTATCACTCATGGGCATCCAACTCCAAGCTGTCGCAACATCCAGTCAAACTTGGTACCGCCGTGGGAAACCTGCTGCAGCGCCGCTACATCTAGCTCCTCGTCCATCTCATCGTCGTCGTCTCCCCTCAGCAGCGTGACAGCGCTCAACAGGTTTGCCATTTGCGTAGCAATTACCCGATAGAAGCGTGAGGCAAACCCCAGATCTTCTTGTAGCTTGATTGCCACCTGCTGACGGGGAATAGACAGAACTTGCGAGGGCTCCATGGCGCGAATGGTCACTGGCAAAGGCCGAAAATCCAGAAAAGAGATAATGCCAGGTAAACCGCCACGAGAGATGTAGGTCGCAGTCCTAAAGGTTTGCTGGGCAGCCTGTTCCGACAACCCCCGAGAACAGAACGACAGCGGATCGCAGGGCTGGTCCGCCATCGCGATCGCGAACTGTCCATCGACAACCGTGTACAGCGCATCGACGGGTCGCCCAGCGTGCAGTAAAATTTCGCCGGATGCCACTTCGTCAACGGTGCCCTGTCGAACCATCCAGTCAATGTCGCTATCGTGCAGCTCACTAAAGACAAAGACTGCCTCTTTAACGGTTCGGTGCGCGCCATAGCGCACCTGGTCAGGGTTTTCAAAAATGCGTCGAATCCGCTCTGACATAATCAGCGCCAGCGCCCGATAAAAGTGTGCTGCAAACTCGATGTCGGTCCGAAGCTTGCCCTCAAGTGCCGATCGAGAAATTGAAAGGACGGTTGCCTCGGGCGCAGCGGCGACCTGCACGACCGGGCGGGCATTGAACAGCCAGGACTCCCCCAGTAGCTCACCACGCGTCATCTGCGCGATCATATTGGTCGGATTGGTCGGACTGCCCAGCCCCGTCGCTGACTTGTTGGGCAATCGAACCGCTAGCGTCCCCTCCAGCAGCAGATACATCTCATCCAACGCTTGGTTAGGCTGAATCAGCACTGCTGCATCGGCTAACTGTTGCCGCGTACCCGTTGTTACAAACCAGTCAATATCTGCATTACTGAGCTCACGCAACAGCATATCTGACATCAGAGCCTTACCTCAGTCCACGAGTAACAGAGAACAAAAAACTGCTAAAAACCCAAGAGATTCGTGACATTTCAAAAGTGATTGATTAAATTGATTAACCAGTAATGCACAGAGCCTATCTTTAAAGCCTTAGCCCTACCTGAGTACAGGTTGTCGGACAAATAAG
>CAWUKV010000161.1:0-13083 GCA_963923025.1 uncultured bacterium | reverse complement strand
CTTCACCACAGCCCCTGCAACAGCTCTCTCTTTGACCTGTTCATGCAACAAAACCCTTCCAAACTCCCAACCCAGGCCATCAACAAGACAAAGTGATCTCTTCCTAACGTAGTTGAATTAGCGGTAGCGAGACCTCAACATATCTACCCATCTACCTCTGCCAAAATACGCTGAATCTCATCAACGCCAATATCAGAACGATCTGATTTCGAGTAAACCGCCAGCAGGATAATTAGCTCCGAAACTTTCAGATAGTAAATCAGCCGATATCCACCGCTTTTGCCCTTTTGAATATCGCTATTCTTAACACGGACCTTGTACACAGCACCGTCAAATCCAGGAACCTGAGTACCTGGTAGATTTCCCCGAGAAAGCTGTTCTGTAATGGGATCGAGGTCTTTACGAATACTGCGGTAGCGCTTTGCCAATTTCCGTAGCTGCTGTTGAAACGCTGGTGACAGTTCCACCCGAATCAATGGCGGCTCCTCAGACATCAATCCCTTCCCACATCTGAGACAGCGGAATTGTATCCCCTGCTTTCACCTCTCTCCAAGCCTGCTTGAGGCTATTGACAATATCTTCCTTTGAATCGTCATCGACATCAGACTGTGAATCAGCTAAATGGTGCTGAATAGCTGACTGAATCTCATCCTCATGTAGCCGAGCATAAAGCCACGCGTTAGCTAAGTCCGTCGCTGATAGGTCGGGGCACTCAGCCAAAATTTCAGCATCTGCCGATCCCTTCTCTCGTCTAGAGACAAGAAACCAGACCGATATACCAGTATCACCCACAAAGGCATCTCCCTTTGAATCGGGCAGTTTCCGAATCGTGTCCCAGTTGCCGTCAAGGCTAGCTATCAATAGTTGAATTACGCTGGCCTTATCTTCAGGGGAAAGGGCTAGAAGATCGCGCTGAAGCTGTTCCAGCGAGGTAGTGGAGTCCTGATTGCTGTTGCTCATACCAAAACTGCCTCTGTTCAACCCGCCTAAGAGTATAACTTTGGTCAGTTTGCTTGAGCCGCCGAATGGGGGTATCTCTCCGGTACAGAGCGCTCAATGACACACAATCTGGATCAAACTTTTCCAAAATTGCTGAATGCTAACATGCGTTACGTAGTAACCGAAAAACGACCCCGCTGGCAAGCAAGGGTCGTAGAAAAGGAAAACTCTTGGGTTGCCCGTAACAGACTTCAAGCCAACCGCATCAACCTAATACGCGTCCTGCAGCTCGTAAAAGTCTGGCGAAATGTAGTCCTTCCGCAACGGCCAACCCTGCCAGTCTTCCGGCATCAGAATACGCTTCAGATTTGGGTGACCTTCGTAGTCAATGCCATACATGTCATGACTCTCCCGCTCCTGCCAATCCGCAGAGCGCCAGATCCAATACACCGACGGTATCTTGGGCTCTTTCCGGTCTAAAAAGACCTTAACCCGCACCTCTTGCGGCTTTGTGGCGTTGTCGCTCACCTTCGTCAGGTGGTAAAAGCTCACTAGCTCTTTGCCCGGACCCGCATCGTACGCGCCCTGGCACTGCAGATAGTTAAACCCATAGGCGTACAGCGCCGTGCAAAAGGGCAGCAAAAACTCCGGTTCCACTCGAATCATTTCAACATTGGCATGATCTGGCGCTAAGGACTCGTGGTCAAAGCCCTGCTCGGTTAGCCATTTGGAGACTTCCCCCGCCTCGACAATGGCACCGCCTTCAGCGCCTTCTTTCTTTTCTTCGTCTGCCATTACGCTGTCTCCTGCTTCTCCTCAGCCGCCTCTAGCTCAACCGGCATACCCATCGCCTGGGCCAGCTCCTTCGGTGGAGCCTGCCGGGATACAGAGCGAATATATTCGCCCGTGAGAATCGGGTCAACCACCTTCATTTTGTGGCTGCGGGTGTAGTAGCGGTGCTCTTGCACCAGTTGGCCCCGCTCACGCATAGACTCGTTGGCAATCTTTTTGCGCAGCTTGATGATGGCGTCGAAGATAGCCTCGGGACGAGGGGGGCAGCCGGGAATATACACATCCACTGGAATCAGCTTGTCCACGCCGCGCACCGCCGAGGGCGAATCGACGCTGAACATGCCGCCTGTGATGGTACAGGCTCCCATCGCAATCACGTATTTGGGCTCGGGCATCTGCTCGTACAAGCGCACCAGGGCCGGGGCCATTTTCATGGTCACCGTACCCGCCACGATGATGAGGTCGGCCTGACGCGGGCTCGACCGAGGCAATAGGCCAAACCGGTCAAAGTCGAAGCGAGAGCCGATTAATGCCGCAAACTCAATGAAGCAGCAGGCCGTGCCGTAGAGCAGCGGAAACAGGCTAGAGAGCCGCGTCCAGTTGTAGAGGTCGTCTACGGTGGTGAGAATCACGTTCTCAGACAGGTCTTGCGTCACCGTTGTAGGCGACGCAGCCGGATTCATAATGCGCTCACCGGGTCCCGGCTGAGCCATTTTGGAGGATAAATCTTTGGGGGGGTTCATGACCATTCCAACGCTCCTTTACGCCAGGCGTAGACCAAACCAATAACCAGAATTGCGATAAAAACCAGTGCCTCAACAAAGGCCAGCAGGCCCAGCTTGTGGAAGGCTACGGCCCACGGGTAGAGGAACACCGTCTCTACATCAAAAATAACGAACACCAGCGCAAACATGTAGTAGCGGATGTTGAATTGGATCCAGGCACCGCCAATGGGCTCCATGCCGGACTCATAGGTCGTCCGTCGTGCTACACCCACAGCATCCGGACGCAACACCTTAGATGCCGTCAGAGCGATGACCGGCACCAAACTGGCAATTAAGAGAAAAACTAAAAAGTATTCGTAACCGCTTAAGACAAACACGCGCTCACCTGAAACTGTCAAGGGTTTCTGCCCGACCATGCAAGCCACTCTATGTAAGCCATAGCTGCCATACTTGGCCGGGTTGCCCTTACATAGTCTATTCTAGCCAGCCCCACCCGGCTAGCCTAAAGTCAGAAGACAGATTCCTAATCAATCAGTACAGTTTCATCAATACCTTTGGGCGCGTGAGTGGGGCTCGTAGGTCATTGGTCGCTGCTTCAGACACTGTTTTTCTGACCGAAAGATTTTGTACCGCAGAATACCGATCGCCAAATCTTAGGAGAGGCAGCTCGATGTGTAATAATTGTTAACACTAGCCGCTTTAGCGTTAAGAACTGCTGCGATTCAGACTGCTAGTACGCCAGACTTCTAACCCCTCAGACTTTTAACATCGGACCCACCCATGAGTACCGAGCCCAGCAACGCCAATCCAGAGCCCACCGCAGCATCTGAGCCGACTGAGCCCACTGCCGAGGTTTCTACCGTGAACCTAGTTACGGGTGAAGCGGTCAATGACGACCCCGAAGGCGAGGAAAACGCCGAGCTTGAACCGCTAACGCCGGAGCAGATGGACCGCTTTGAGTGCCGGTCCTGTGGCTACACCTACGAACCCGTCAAAGGCGACAACCAGAGCAGAATTTCTGCGGGCATTCCCTTTGAAGAACTGGATGCAGAGTGGCGCTGTCCGGTTTGCGGAGCCCGTAAGCCACAGTTTTCTAATGTTGGCCCCCAGGGCACGGCTTCCGGCTTTAAGGAAAACCTGAGCTACGGCCTGGGCGTCAATGCCATGACACCAGGGCAAAAGAATATTTTGATTTTTGGCAGCATGGCGATCGCGATCGCATTCTTCCTGAGCCTGTACGGGCTGCGATAGATCTGCTTGAGTTTCACTGACGGTCAATGGGCTCCTTAAAAGGAGCAAAATTAAAAGCTTATGGAAACCCGGTTGAGTTCGATGATAAATCCGTTGAAGAAGTTGATTGCGGTAGTTGCGATCGCGATCGCCCTGACCAGCTGCGGCAACCTGCTGCTGCCCGGTCTAGAGAGCAACCCTTGGCAGGTTGAGACCATTGATACCGAGGCTACGCTGTCGGATCTGGGCTTTACCAAAGACCCCAGCCACGGCTGGCTGGTCGGTAGCCGGTCCACCCTGCTCGAAACCTTTGACGGCGGCAAAACCTGGGAGCCCCGGAAGCTAGAACTTGGCGACCAAAACTACACCTTCACCACCGTTGACTTTGAAGGTAACGACGGCTGGGTTACTGGCATTCCTAACATTTTGCTGCACACCCCCGATGGCGGCAAAACCTGGGAAAACGTACCCCTGAGTGAGAAGCTGCCGGGTAGCCCGTTTATGGTGACCGCGCTGGGCAAAAACAAGGCTGAAATGGTCACGGATGTCGGCGCGATTTACCGCACAGACGACGGCGGCCGCAACTGGAAAGCAATGGTCGAAGGGGCGGTCGGCGTCGTCCGCAACATCACCCGCAGCACCGATGGCCGTTACGTAGCCGTGTCCTCCCGCGGTAACTTCTACTCCACTTGGGAGCCCGGCCAGCGTACTTGGCAGCCCCACAACCGCGAAAACTCAAAGCGTCTGCAAAACATGGGCTTCACCAGTGACGGCAATCTTTGGCTAATTGCCCGCGGCGGTCAGATGCAGTTTGGCGTTCCTGAGACAGCCTACGAAGACTGGGAAGAGCCGATTAACCCTGAGCTGGGCACTAGCTGGGGGCTACTGGACGCGGCCTACCGTACCCCTGATGAGATGTGGGTATCGGGCGGCAGCGGCAACCTGATCGTCAGCCCCGACAAGGGCGAAACCTGGCTGAAGGACCAGGAGATTGAAAACGTACCGTCCAACCTGTACCGGATTAAGTTCTTCGGAGAAGACCAGGGATTTGTCCTGGGTCAGCGGGGATATCTGCTGCGTTATGCGCCGGGTGAGACGGCAGCAGCCTAAACAAATTTAGGCACATTCATCAGAAAACACGCAGGGGCACAGCATGCTGTGCCCCTGTTGGCGTTATGGGGTTGTGTCCCAGATTTTTGTATCCCGGATTTGTGTTCCGGATTTTTATGTCCCGGATTTCTATGTCCCGGATTTGTGTTTCGGTAATCTACGTCCCGAACGATTTGCCACAGCCGCAGGTCTGCGCTGCGTTGGGGTTAGTGAACTGGAAACCGCCGCCAATCAGGGCATCGCTGTAGTCCAGCATAAGGCCATAGAGGTAGAGCAGGCTTTTGCGATCGCAGATCACCTTAAACCCGTCGTAGTCATAGACCTCGTCATGCTCGGTGACGTTGGCAATATCTTCGAAGTCCATCATGTAGGACATGCCCGAGCAGCCACCCTGCCGCACGCCGACCCGCAGGCACAGGTCACCGCCCTGTTTTTCTTTGAGTGCCATGACGTGCTTGAGAGCCGCCTCGGACATTAATATGCCTTGTTTCGGTTGGGTTGCTTGAGTCATCGCAGGTTCAGTGGCCTATTCCAGCATGCAAAGTACTTGGCTATTATTTTAGCTCAGACCTCCGGGTCCGATAACTGGGACAAATCTATACAGATAATGACTAATCACCACCAGGGAGCCGATCCTTTCCCACAATGGAGCTGTCAGACTAAACTACTGTGAGCGTTTAACTCAGATTCTGAGGCTTTAAGGTTCTGTCGGGCTCATCCCACGGTGCCTGAACTCAGGCTGTTCGCCACGTGCAGTACGCTTTGCCAGACTTGCCAGACCTGATCGACCCGCTATGCAGCATCTCAGTCCCTTTACCTGCCGCCGCTTGAATCGCCTGCCCCGGCTTACTAGCGTGTGGGAGGGTGACCGCCGCCGACTTCCTGAAAACATGCTGGAGCTAGAAAGCAGCGACGAGGACGGGGCCGATCCGGCGGGTGACTGCATCCTCTGGGTCGATGGCACTCAGGGCATGATCCGCACTTTGCAGATGGTGCCGTCAGATACGGGTAACGAGGCCGTCGTACGGTCTCTGATTCAAGCAATCGAGCATCCCCATAGCGGCTGCGAACCCGCCCGCCCACGAAAAATCGTGGTCAAAGACCGAGAGCTGCAGTTTTTCCTACGGGGGGCACTGCAAGATCTAGAGATCGACGTGGAGTATGCCCGTGAGCTGCCGCTAATTGACGATATCTTCAGCAACCTGATCGAGGCCGAAGAGCCCGCCGCCTCATCCATTCCATCGGTTTACGAAGCGCCGTTGAGCGCTGCCGCCGCTCAAGTTTGGAAGACTGCGCCGTGGTACTTATTTACAGAGCAGGACATTCTGGCGATTACGATTAACCGCTGGAGCGTTGAGACGCTGTACGTCTCGGTGTTGGGTATGGCGGATGTCGAGTACGGGCTGCTGCTGTATCGCGACCTTGACTCACTGAAACAGTTCCGCCAGCGCGTGCTAACAGCGGATCAGTCCCCCCGAGAGCTGCAGCAGGCCTTTCTAGACCAAAACTGCCTGTTTATTAACTTTGACCCCTCACCGCCCACCAGCGAAACGGATTTGCTGATTTCCAACGATCCGCCCGTGCAGTGCGATTTTGGCAGTCTACATCCGCTAGAAGGGCTACGCACCGACCTAGCCGCGGAGGAAGCGGCAACGCTGATTGTGGCCCTGGACGCTTGCCATCGGTTTGTGACCAAGAATGGCGATGACCTGACCGAGGACGTGCTGCAGCAGATCAGCAGCAGCTTCAAAATTCCAAACCCGGTGGCGGGTGACAAGCCCAAAACGGTAACGGTAACGGTCAAAACCCTGCCGGACGTCGCCGAAGAGCTGATCCAACAAACCGAAGAACTGTCGCCGACGGTCGGTTCTGGACTGCCAGTTCCCGCCCTCCGTAACGATACAGTCCCAGATGGGGCGCTGATTTTGCTGACGAAGCTATCGGCTGAGATGCTGGATGACCTGCGGGCAGCACGGAAAATCTACCACCAGCCGCTACTGTCTGAGTCGCATAAGTTCTCTAAATCGACGGCCTGGCCTACGGTTATTGTGCAAACCTCCCGCCCCAAAGCCAAGCAGCTGATTGAGCAGCTCCAGGCCCACGGTGGCATTACCGCAGTTTGCTTTAACCCCGGCAGCGACCCCTTTCATCAGCAGGTGTACCAGCTGGCCCTGCTGCAGACTCAGGACAAGTCGCTACATCTGCTGCACGAATATGAAATGGACAATCCCCGCCACATCACCGCTATAGAAAGGTGGCAGGAGCATCAACAAAAAAGCCAGGGACGCTGCGGTGTGGTGATCGCCTCTGGGGCCACTGGCGCAGCCCGAGGACAGCCCAGCCTACGAGAAATGCTGGCCTTCTTCGAAGCTGAGGCCGTGACGCCCGAAGCGCTGGATTTGCAGCCGTTGGTGTTGGGTTATGCGATGGATTTTGAGTAGATAGGAGACAGAAGATAGGAGACAGAAGGGGCCTGAATCCTACATTCTGACTTGTTCCTTCCTCCTTTTAACTCGACGCACTGGTGTAGAACCGCAGGGCAAACTGCCAGAACCAGCGGCTACAGAAGAACAGAACCACAGCCAGGACCGCTGATCCCAGCAGCCAAGTGCCCTGGGTGCGACCGAGTAAAGTCTGGGCCGGTACCGTCGTCAAAAAGGCCACAGGAACCACAAAGGTGAAGAAGACACGATAGGCGGCAGGATAGGCCACGATGGGGAAACGGCCCGCGTCCAGCAAGCCTCGCAAGACTTCTGTGACGTTGTAGACCTTGACGAACCAGATGCTGGTGGCCCCCAGCATGAACCAAAGGCTGTACAGGCTGACAAGACCAAAGCCAAGCGGCAGCAGTCCGATCAGGTAACCGGAGAGTGGGATCTGTAGACGCGTGCCAGCGTAGGCAATTAGAAACAGGCCAAAGACGACATCTGTCAGTCCCCAAGGTGAAATGGTGCGGGTGGACAGCCAAAACTGACTGCTCACCGGTTTTAGCAAGACAAAATCTAGCGTGCCGTCCTGCACATGATTGACGATGCGGTTCAAATTGGGCGTCAGTAGGGTGGCGGACGCGCCCTGTAACAGTGTGAAAATACCCAACACCACCAGCGCCTCTTCCCAAGACCAGCCCTGGAAGCTGTAGCCCGTACGATAGAACAAAAACAGGCCAAATAGGCTACTCGATAGAGCCGTAAGGCTACTGAGGGCCGCAATCACAAAATTGAGCCGGTATTCTAGCTCAGCCGCGATCGCAGCCCCCCAAAACCGCCTTAAAACCTTGCCATACCGCTGCCAACTGTTCACAGAATCTACGATTGTTAAAACTCTCTTTAGTTTGGTAGGCAGCGTCTGTCTCGTCTACCCATCCGTATTGTCTCCCATTTCATCACAGTGTTTTTCCCTTTTCCTGATGGCGTTATTCCCATCTGTAAAGAGACCTAAGCGCCCAGTGGTTTAGACGGGAATTTGCTAAATCAACTGGGCAAGCTAGCAGTAGCGAAACATACGATGCCACTGGCATAGGGGCTGGGTGACTAACACATTCCAACTTGGGGCCTCCCGCAAACAAACGACGGTCTACCATCTCTATTTGAGAACGTATGACGAGGCAAATTTGTTTGGAGAACACGCCGATAGTGAGGTCATTCTGAACGCGGTAGGGCAAGTTGTCGCCGCAGAATGGCAGCAGACCGCCCGCACCTTCAAAGATATTCAACTGGACCAGTGGCGAGTACTGCCCGACGGCCTGCGAGCCCTGGTCAGGGTTGAAAGTAAAGACAGTTCAGACGCGCTACTGGCCTATGGTCAGGTTCGTACGTCTACAAAGCCTCGGGTCCTGTCGTCCTTTGTTGCTAACTTTAAGGCGGGCGCAGCTAAGCGGATCAACCTGATGCGCAGCCTACCTGGTGCCCCCGTGTGGCAACAGGGCTACCACGAGCAGCGCGTTGAAGATGACGATACCCTACAGCGGATTCGAGGCCTGCTGACCCGGGCCGCGACTTAGACGGTAGGGTCGCAATGGTAGCAGCGATCTAAGCTGCTGCCCTACGCCAGTTCCTCGGAAGGCTGCGGGAATAGCCCCTGCGGTGGATTCAGCTCAACCCGCTGATTCGGCACATCCACAACAGGGACAATTTCTTCCACGAAGGGCACCAGGACTTTACTCACTTTTTCTACCGGGGTTGCCAGCGTCACCTCTAGCAGGTCGTTACCCGCGCTGAATACGTCAGACACGGTCCCTACCACCTCGCCACTCGCCTGCAAGATGGCTTGCAAGCCAATCAGGTCGTCCACGTGAAATTCTCCTGGCTCCAGCGGCAGCCGCGCATCCTCTGGGACCAGCAGCAGGCAGTCTCGCAGGGCTTCGGCCTGGTTGCGGTAGTTAAACTTGGCAAACTTGAGCAGGTAGAGTCCTTTACCCGACAGGTAGCGCCCCTGGCGAAGCTCAACGGATTCTGGCTCAGCGGCATTGGGCCTCAGCAACCAGCGCTCACCGGGGTCCAAAAACCGCTCGGGGAAATCGCTATTGGGATACACCCGCACTTCACCGTCTCGGCCGTGGGGACCAACAACGCGTCCGATACTGATCCAGCCATCTGGAATGTTCATTGCGCCTTATATACCTCATCGACCAGAGCGGCCAAGCGCTTCACCGCCTCGACAATTTCGCCTTCGGTGGCCGTTAGGCTGATGCGGAAACACTGGTGAATGTGGGGCCAGCTCCGGTCGGGCAGCCCTGGGAAGAAAGGATGACCCGGCACAATAATGACACTCTTTTGCTTCAGCCGCTGATAAAAGTCAGCATCCGAAATGGGTAGATCCTGTAGCCACAGCCAGGCGAATATGGCCCCCTCGGCGCGGTGCAAATGCCAGGGGACGTTAGGCATGGCAGCATCAAAGGCAGCTTCTAGGGCAGCTATCTTGGCTTGATAGTGGGGGCGAATCACGCGGGTGGATAGATCGGCCAGTGCCCCAGAGCGAATGGCGCGGGCAGCAATGGCCTGTCCATAGCGCGAAGAATGAATACACAGATTGGTCAGAAACGCCTGGAGCACCTGGATAATGTGGGCATCGCCAATGGCAATCCCCACCCGCTCACCGGGGAGCCCTGCCTTAGACAGGCTAAGACAGTGAACAACATGAGGATACTGGGGAGACGCCAGCAGCGGCGTCATGGCGGTGTAGTTTAGCGCGGGGTAGGGCGGAGCATAAGCCGAGTCGATGAACACGGGAGTCTGATACACAGCGGCCCGGTCGACTATTTCTTTGACTTCGGCATCGGTCAGCACATTCCCTGTGGGGTTAGAGGGACGGGAAAACAGGACAAACCCAGTCTGCTCAGTGATCTGTAGCTGATCAAAACTGGGGCGATATTTGAAGCGGTGGGGCTGCGGGAGACTGTCGATCTCGGGTTGGACAGAGCGGACGGCCTCGGGATAGAGCGAAACCCCACCGTAGCCGGTGTAGTCCGGACTGAGGGGCAGGAGAATAGGTTTGAGCTGATGGTCAGGGGTGTAGCCCCCAAAGGCGTTGGCAGCAAGGAAATAGAGGGACTGGCTGCCGGGGGTGATCAGAATGTTGCGATCGCACAACGACAAACCATAGCGCTGGTTAAAATCATCCCGCACCGCCGCCACTAGCGGTTCGTACCCTTGGCTAGAGCCATACCGACAGATCACCTCGCCGTACTCGGGTCCGGCCATCAGCTCTGCTGTGCAGTCTCGCCACAGCTGCTCTACCTCAGGCAAAATCACCGGATTGCCCGCACTCAGGTTAATGAACGACTGGCCGGACCGCAGCGTCTCCTGAATGTCCTGCATGATCGCTCGCACCCCCGTCAGGTGCGACATTTGTTTACCAAATTGCGTCAGGGTGGGCGTCATGCTGAAAACTTATTAGGGAACGACTCTTGGCTGAGCTTCACTATACTGTGGCGTTCTGACGATGCCTTGAATAAAATTATCGGCCCTGCCCTATTCGGACACCTCTCTGCCCCCCTCTTTCAGCGTCTATGAACACTCGCCAACAGCTTCGGGCTAAGCTTCCTGCCCCCCTCCGGTCCCTGGCCGAGCTGGCCTACAACTACTGGTGGAGCTGGACTCCGGAGCGGCTGTCCCTGTTCCGGGTAATTGCCCCAGAAGTGTGGCAGCAGTGCCAGCACAATCCGGTGGCCCTGCTAGAAGCCGTCACCTCCGAACGGCTGTGGCAGCTGGCCGAAAATCCCCACTACCTGAAGCGACTCCAGCAGCTCTCGGCCCAACTCGACAGCTACCTGTCCCACGTCTCCCAAGAGCAAACGTGGGCCGCGCAGGCGGCTCCCCACGTGACGCCGGATCACCCAGTAGCCTACTTCTGCATTGAGTTTGGCATTCACGAATCACTGCCCCTGTACTGCGGCGGACTGGGCGTACTGGCCGGAGATTTCCTTAAATCAGCGTCTGATTTGGGGCTGCCGGTCGTGGGTGTAGGGCTGTTTTACCAGCAGGGGTACTTTACCCAGCGGCTCAACCGCAGCGGCTGGCAGGAGGATGTGTACACCAGCAGCAACCCGGATCTGATGCCGATTGAGCCGGTGTGCAATGAACACGGTCAGCGGCTAAAAATTCGCGTCCTGATTCGCCAGCGTCGGGTCAAAGCTCAGGTTTGGCAGGTACAAATTGGCCGCAGCCTGCTGTATCTGCTGGACACGAACCTGCCAGATAATGACCCCCTGGATCGTCGCCTCACCGAACGGCTGTATGCCGGCAACCCCGACACCCAGATCGCCCAGTCGATGCTGCTGGGTATTGGCGGTGTCCAGCTCTTGCAGGCGCTGGGTTACGAACCTGCGGTGTACCACCTCAACGAGGTGCATGCGGCGTTTGCCACCCTGGAACTAGCCCGGTTCGAAATGGAGCAAAGCGATGGCACCTTTGCTGAGGCCCAGGCCGAGGTCAAGGCCCGGACGATGTTCACTACCCATACCCCGGTGCCCACTGGCCACGTATTTTCGGTGGACATGATGGATTCTTTTATGGCTGACTACTGGCCTCAATTGGATTTATCTCGGGAGGAGTTTCTAGCCTTGGGAACGCGCCGCCAGGACGACGTTTGGGAGCCGTTTAGTATGACGGTGCTAACGATGCGCATGGCCCGCAGCACCAACGGCGTCAGCCGCCGCCACGGCGAGGTATCGCGCAAGATGTGGCAGGTGCTGTACCCGGACAAAGACCCGTCAGCGGTGCCCATTACCCATATCACCAACGGTGTGCATATCCGTAGCTGGATAGCCCCGCTGATGGAAGATCTGTTCGATGACTACCTGGGCAAGCACTGGTCAACGCAGCTGAGCAACCCGGAGATGTGGAGCAAGGTTGAAGCTATCTCCGATGAGGCGCTGTGGCAGCGGCATCAAATTCTTAAGGCGCGGCTGATTGCCTATACCCGCGACAAGGTTCGTCAGGCACGGGGCAACCGAGGCGAGGCACCGGACGACATCAACGCCGTGGAGCGAATGCTAGACCCAAAGGTGCTGACCCTGGGGTTTGCCCGTCGCTTTAGTGCCTACAAGCGCAACACGCTAATTTTTCGGGACCTGCAGCGAGCCACGCGAATTTTTGCCAACCCCAAGCGGCCGATTCAAATTATTTTCGCAGGCAAAGCCCACCCAGCCGATGAAGAGGGCAAGCGGCTAATTCAACGGCTAATGGAGTGGAGCCGCCACCCGGCCTTGCGCGATCGCATTGCCTTTATCGAAGACTACGACATGTACACCACCAAGCTGATGGTACAGGGAGTAGACCTGTGGCTGAATACGCCGCGCCGTCCGCTAGAGGCCTCGGGTACCAGCGGCCAGAAGATTGCCATCAACGGTGGGATCAACTTTAGTGTGCTAGACGGCTGGTGGGGCGAAGGCTACAAACCGCAACTTAACGGCTGGAAAATTGGTCAAGATGCCGAGACCACCGACCAGGAAGTGCAGAATGATATTGATGCCGAATCGTTCTATGCGCAGCTCGAACGTGAGATTGTCAGACTGTACTACGATCAGGACCGCAAGGGCGTGCCCCATAGCTGGGTGAAGCGGATGAAGGCCTCAATCCGGACTATCGCACCGTACTTTAATAGTGACAGAATGGTCTCGGAATACGTCACGGAGCTGTATTTGCACAAGTCCTGATATCTACCGTATCGTTGGGTTCTGCCATTACCGTTCGCCATTATTAACTCGCCATCATCGACCGTGTACGGGCACAGCACCGCTCTGCCCCTCGCGATTTCTCCTATGCCCCCATCCTGGCAACTCGACTTT
>CAWUKV010000160.1:0-13350 GCA_963923025.1 uncultured bacterium | reverse complement strand
GTTCTGGATTACACCTGCTCACACTCAACAAGGAACCCATAAAGCCCTTACAGATGTTGAAATTATCACAATCCGGCTTGGGAAAATGGGTGTATTTGAGTCAGCTAGTAATGTATAGCGCCAGCTAACCAGTCGATGAAGCGGACAAAGGAGATTTGGGGTAAGTTGCCGAGGTTACTTGCCGCCGCTGACCACGACCGTTAGGCCGTTCGTTAACTGGGTATCCAATCTATTGAATAAAGAACCTGAAACCTATTTTTCATATTCTGCTTCGCTTCGCGTCCTGGATGCACCAGAACGCCATCGAGAGATTGAAGAAGTGACTGGATTGAAACCTTCACATGTTCACATGAAGGGAGAACTCGCCCATGAAAAATCGAAACGTCGTTGGGAAAACAACATCTGGCTTCTATCATCTCCTCTTGAAGAGACATCAGAACTTGCTGAGCATCTCAACTGGCTGTGGCAGCAAGTACAACCACATCAGGCTTATTTTCGATCCCTCATAGAATCGGGTGCAAAAGTAGATATTTTCTGCGGCTACAGGTCAAATTGCGATCACTCTGGGTTTAGTATTGACCCAGGCGCACTTGAGATTGCTCAAAAACTGGATGTAAGGCTAGAGTTCTCAGTCATTGTTGCGTAATAGGTCTTGCTATCATGACACTAAATACGGTGCTACAGTAGTGTCATGGCTGCTGATTCATCTTTGCAGGTTGTGATTGATACAAACGTTTTATTCGAGGGGTTAACCAAGCAGGGCGGTGCTGCTGGATTAATCATAGATGCATGGTTGGCTGGTTTGTTAACCGTTTGTGTTTCTAATGCCCTTGCTTACGAGTACGTCGATGTTTTATCCCGTAAGCTTTCCGAAAAACGTTGGCAAACACTCCGTCCTGTTCTAGGTAAATTGCTAGAGCTTTGTCAATTTGCAGCAATTCACTATTCGTGGAGACCGACTTCACCAGATCCAGGTGATGATCTGGTTGTAGACTGTGCCATGAATACGGGAGCCACAGTCATTACGTCCAACCTTCGTGACTTTCGAAGTGCTGAAGCGTCGCTAGGATTACAGATAATGACTCCGGTTGAGTTGGTCGTCAAATTAGTAGGAAATGGAGGTGAATCATGAGTCGATTAACCCTTCGATTACCAGAGACACTACACCAGCAACTAGCTAACTTAGCAGAAGGTGAAGGTGTTTCCTTAAATCAATATATCGTCTACGCTCTGACGCGACAGGTAACCCTTGCCTATTCTGTTAGTGAAGTTCCTAAAGAAGAGATTAAACAACAAAAACTGTCATTCCAATCTTTGATACAAGATCTAGGAAAGGCTGCTTCATCTGAGATTGTAACGGCACTGAGTGAACGAGAAACAGTTCCACCGGAAAAGGAGTTGGACTCTGACACGGTTGCTCTTCTTCAGCAAAGGATACAAGACGCTACCAAAGCACCATCAAAAACAGGCGGTGATGCTTAACACTGCATTGCAACGGCGGAGTATAAGCAGTTGATTAGAATCAAAAGTTACTGCTGCGTTGAACTTCAGCGTTAGATACCATGTCAACAACCCTAGATACTAAGGCCAAGTCGATCATCATCATTATCCGTGACACCTTCCCCGGAGCAAGCTGAGGAAGGTGTCACGGTACGAAGCGGAAATAATCGACAACTATGGGTCTCCTCCATTCCTTCTCGCTCATTCTCATTCTAACTTTTCTTGATAGAGGTTCTCTCAACCCCATCTGTCCTCCGAGAAATCTCTGAAAAGCCATTAACCAAGATTGTTATGGGAGAAAAATTCTTTAGAAATTTCCCTGTTATTACTCCGGCGATCAAGCAGCGCACTAGCGAGATCGTCGAAAGCCTCTGTCATAAGGGCATTCCATAAGAGATAGCTCCTATTTGACTGCCAGATTAATAAAGAGCTGAAGATTACCAGCTAGAACATTGGGGGTGAGTATCAAGCCCGGAGGTTGGGTTCCGTTACAACAGCTCACAGGGACAACGTTAAACGAGCAGTCATGATCCGACGACTTCCTCAGCCTGCCCTGCCACCTGCTGCCGCAGCGACAACAACAACAGGCTCGCTAGCCCGCCAACCATCACACACAGCACCCACAGATGCGTTGCCAAACTCGGCTGATCTAACACCCAGCCGCCGACTGCTGGGCCAATGATGAACCCTAGCCCCCAACACTGGGACTCCATTGCAAAATACACGCCGCGCAGGTTCTCAGGGGCCATCTCACCTACAAGAGAGACGCCCGCTGGTGCGTAGATGACCTCGGCTAGGGCAATTAGGGTAAAGGCCAGACCGGCGAAGGGCAGCGCACTGCCTAGCGTGACGCCCGCGCCCCAAATTAGCATGAACCCGCCGCTCCACAATCCTAAAGCCACCAGCAGCAACGTGACGTAGTTGATGCTTTTAACGGCGCGAGTGACAGGCAGCTGGCAGACAATTTTGATCAGCGCGTGCCAGACAAAGAAATAGCTAATCCACTGCTCAGAAAAGCCGGTAGCGGTGTTGCCGCCGGGGACAAGATTGGAGAGGTAGAGCGGTAGGGTGCTGGTGTGCTGAGCTGCGTAGAGGGTAAAGATGAGGTTGCCCATGAGGTAGGTGAGGAAGGTGCGATCGCGCACCGCTACGCCCCACCCGTTCCAGGCACTCGGCTGCACATCTGTCGGCACTACATCTGTCGGCGCTACACCTGTCGACTGGTGGGTCTCGGCAATAGCCCCGTAGATTACCCCAGCAAATAGCAGATAGGTTATCCCCTTGATGATAAACAACAGACTATAGCTGCCGGACATGGCCATGTACTGTCCCGCCAGCAATGCCCCTACCCCTAGCCCCAGATTGTCTACCAATCGCGTCAGGGCAAAGGCTTCTGTTCTGTTGTCGCGAGTGGTCAGATCTGTTGTAACGGCGAGATTGGCAGGCCAGTAAAGGCTTATGCCTAACCCCAACAAAAGGTTGCCGCCAATTAACAACGGAAACGTTGCCGCATAGGCCAGCACAAAACAGCCCAGTGCGGTGAGTACCGCCGCCAGCAGCAGCGTACCCCGGCGTCCCCAACGGTCTGAATCGATGGCGCTGCCCGCCCAAAACCGGCCAAAGATGCCTGCAATGCCGCTGCTGCCCAGTGCCAGCCCCACCTGCGTAGGCGAGAATCCCAGCGTATTGACAAAATAAATGGATGCATAGACCAGGGTGAAGCCTTGGCCCAGATAAAGCAACAGTTGACCGCCTGCCAGAATCCAGATTTCGCGGCGAAGCTGTGGGAGCCAGTCTTGAACGGGCTCCCACAGCCGCCGGAGATAGTGAGGGCTGGGGGAATCGGAGGGCGGCGTCATTCGTTAAGGGGGAGGGGCCTCCTCACTGTAGCGAATGGGCGGCAGACGGGTGATATAGCAGTCGAAGGGTTGGTTAAAGCATTCGACTGTGTCGAGGGGCTCCAGTGTCAAGGCCTTCATGCCAGGAACTGCCCTTAGCAACTCGACGAATGCAATATAGCAGTCGCCACAAACTTTTGTGCGCGACTGCGGGCCACTGGGCTCCAGCATCAAGCACTTCAGCGCCAGAAATGTCCTAAGCACAGTGGCGAGTACTATAACCCAGGCGAGGGTGGCATGCCCCTACGGATTGGGGTGGAATTCGGCGCAGGTGGCATCCAGGGCGACGGTTTTGTTGAATAGGGGGGAGGCTGGCTGGCGGCAGGTTTGGCCGCGCAGGGCCTGACAGTTGGCGCAGATAGGCCGGGTGGGCGACTGCGATTGCATCCTCACTAGATCGCCCGGTGCCACCCCACGAATGACCAGCTCATCCCCTTGCCACTGGGCAGTTACCAGACCCGTCTCAGCAAAGGTGCGCCAGCGTGGGTCTGCCGTTACATCTACCGGCAGGGTGACGGCAATGTCTTGCTGAGACACGCCAACTTCGCCCTCGTACACCGGGGACGGGACGGGCTCAACCGGCTGTGGGTGTCGCCAGAACTGGGTGTCGAGCGGCAGGGTGAGGGTCTGCTGCGGGGTAGGGATGTGCAGCTTGTAGCGGGTTTGCAGGGTCTCTAAATCTGCCAGTGCAGCCAGTCCCGTGGGGTTGCCGTGCTGCAAAATGACGTGGCGCGGCTTCAGGTTGTGGATCAGCTGGGTCGTGCTGGCTCCGTCGCAATGGTCGGTCAGCAGGTAGGTTTCAAGCTGGACAGTGCCAGAGGCGGTGGCGTTTTTGATGGCGTCTAACCAGTCGTAGGCGACGGTGACGGTCTTTGAGGGGCCGGTCTCTGGGGGGCCGGTCTTTGAGGGGCCGGTCTCTGGGGCCCAGTTCTGCTCGGCCTGCCAGGTGGCCAGATCCCCCGTCTCAGACAAAAACACGGTCCATTCGGCGGTGGCGTCCTGACAGTAGGTAATGGGTGGCGTGGCCGGATGCACCAGGAAGATGGCAGGCTCGTCGTTTGCCAGTGCCGCCGTCAGCGTTTGCAGGTCGGGTAGCCGCTTGACGTGGGGGAAGACGCGGTCGTCCCAAAAGATGGCCTGGTGCTGGGCAAAATTCTGTACGGGCTGGGACAGCGCCTCGGGCATTGCCAGGTAGGCATCGCAGCCTGCTGCGATGATCGGGTCTACCCAAACGGTGACCGGGTAGCCCGCGGTGTGGTAATGGCTGCGCAGGAGCATCAGCAGCTCTTGCCCCAGGCCCAGGGTGGGGACGGGGAAGACAATGCGCGATCGCACCCCCACCTCCAATACATGCCGCAGCCGCGCCGTTAGGTCATTTTCCTGCCGCCGCCGATGGGGATATCGCGTCGTGCCGTAGGTGCCATCGACAATTAGCACGTCTGGCTCTAGCCCGCGCAGCGCCATTAGCGGTAGCCCCTCCACCAGCCGCATCGCCGAAAGGAAGCAGTCGCCCAGGTGCATCACCCGGTAGGTTTCAGGGGCAGATTCGTAGGTCAGCAGCGTTGCTGCGGCACCCGGCAGGTGACCCGCAGGCCACAGCTCAACGGAGAGGTGGGCACTGGCCGCAGACCGGGCCGGAACCGAGAACGACGTGCGCCAGGGTAGGGCCTGTGCCAGGTCTGCGGCATCAAACTTTGCCTCGGGCCAGTTGAGCGGCAGCAGGGCGGCAGTCGGCTCACTGCTAAAAACGGGCACATCGGGCAGATGGCGACGTAGAGATAGCAGTCCCCGCGCATGGTCCGTGTGAGCATGGCTACAGACCACCGCATCCCACTTATCATCTAGCAGCAAAGGCGCAATATCGCCCAGCCCACAGTCCAGCAGTACCCGGTAGGACCCAATTTCGATGCCCAGGCACACGCCTTCGTCACGGTGACCGACCGCGAAGGGAATGCAGGATAACGTCGTCACAGGTCGCTACCGGAGGAACAAAAGAACGTCAGACAACTATGAAAGGACTAGTGGGCCGATCCATTGCCGTGGTAGTCGTCAGAGTCGTAAAAGCCGTTTTTCGTGCCAAAGAATAGGCAGGCCACAGTGAAGACAACAGCCAATACTGGCAGAATCGTTTTGATGTCCATGAAGCAGGAGTAAGGGGGAGTAAGTGTTTTTTGATCGTAGCAATTCTCTTTTGAGGCGCAATAAAAATGTATCGAAAGCTAAAGTCTGTTACGTTCTGAGATATAACCCTGGTCACTTCGCTTGAGCCCCTACAGCTATCCCACTGTCCGCAGAGCGCTCTGTGACTTGCAAACCGGCCTAACCTTTGCGTGGGCTGCTACAGATGTACAGGCTAGTAACGGTGAGACGGTACAAGACATCCAAAGACTGGTTTCCTTTTACTGCGCAAGACTCAACGCTCGTCGCACCAGCGCTGGTGGGGTGCAGGCTGCATCGGCAGCTTGACGGGCAGACCTACAGCGGCGTGATTATTGAAACCGAGGCGTACATGCCCGACGACCCCGCCTGCCACGCCTACCGGGGACAGACTGCCAGTAATGGCCACATGTTTGGCCCGCCGGGTCGTAGCTATGTGTACTTTATCTACGGTATGTACCACTGCTTAAATGTGGTGACAATGCCCGAAGGCATCGGCAGTGCTGTGCTGATTCGAGCGGTGGCGTTGGATCGGGTGCCGCCCGGTGTAGACGACAAGGGCAAGCCACAGCGCATTGCTGCCGGACCGGGTAAGCTGTGTCGTACGTTGCAAATTGACCGCAGCGACAGCGGGCCGGTCTTTTCCCGCGAGACGGGCCTATGGATTACCCCGCGGACGGCTGAGTTTGACCAGGCCATACAGAACGGGGATCAGCAGATTACTCAAACTACCCGCATTGGCCTCTCCAAGGCGATTGAACAGCCGTGGCGGTGGTACCTGACGGGACATCCCGCCGTGTCAAAGCGGTGAAGCTCTGATTCGGGATCGGGCAGCTGCCTGACCGACCGCAGCCTTACTATCCTCAGCCGAGACGGCTGCGCTACATCAGCAATTCTTCGCCACGGTTAGTGAACTCGACGGTCTCTACCGCCCAGTTGGGGTTTTGGGTCAGGGTCTCTTCCACACTGCCGAACAGCGAGAGCTGTTCACAGCTCGATAGAGAGACAAACTGCCGCTCCGAATCCGGGGAGAGGCGCAGGTCTACCGTTGCTGTGTCGCTTTCATCGTCATAGCTGAGGCGATAGCCTGCCAGCTCAAATTTCTCGTAGGTTTGGGCCACGGCCATGACCTTGCCCACGGCCTGACTCATGGCTTCGTCGCGCTCGACCTGAACAGTTTCTTCTTCGTAGGCGTTGCACTGGTCGTCCATTTTGTAGATGGAGACCGCCATCATGTCTGCCGGGTCTACGTCTCCAGAGGCATCGTCAGGCTGAGCAACAACGGGGGCGTCAGACTCAGTTGGCGCTTCGGGGACAGTATCGGGGGCGTCTTCTCCCACGGGATCGTCAGCAACCTCTTCTTCTACCGGGGCAGAATCAATTGGCTCGGCCACATCCTGTGTCTGGCAGCCAACGATTAAAAGACTGAGGGCTAGCACACTGCCAGCCAGGGGCTTAGAAAAGCGAATCATAGGTTTTGTAGCGATCAACTTTTGCAACAAATATTAAAACCGATCACCTTCCAATCCTAGCCAACTGTCCCTAGGTGGACCGTAAGGCTGTGCCAGTTTGCAAGGGGTGGGGCGGTGGGACGGAGTTGTAGTACGCTTATGGACGCTAACCCTCGCTGGGCTCTAGCGCTAGGCAATAATGCCAAACCCTTCAGAGCACAGCGGCGGATTTGTTAACTAACTGCGCGTTGGGGCCGTTCTATGGCCGAAACCTGGAATCGTCGTCATATTATTTCACTAGAGTCGTTTACCCCGTCAGAGTTCGAGACGGTTCTGCAAACCACGGTTAGCTTTCGCGAAGTCCTATCCCGCCGTACCAAAAAGGTGCCCACGTTGCAGGGGCGGGTAGTGACGAATATGTTCTTTGAGCCCTCGACACGGACGCGCAGCAGCTTTGAACTAGCGGCGAAGCGGCTGTCGGCAGACACGTTAAATTTCTCGCCAGGATCGTCGTCATTAACCAAAGGCGAGACAATTCTTGACACCGCTAAGACCTATCTAGCCATGGGCACAGACCTGATGGTGATTCGCCACCAGCAGGCGGGAGTGCCGGGGACAATCGCGCGCGAAATGGACCGGCTGAAGTCGGGGGTGGGCGTGCTCAACGCGGGCGATGGTCAGCACGCCCATCCGTCCCAGGCGCTGTTGGACCTCTTTACCATCTGTACCAGCTTGAACGCTGCTGCGCCGACGGTGGCGGACCTGAAGGGCAAGAAGATTGCCATTGTTGGGGATATTCTGCACTCGCGGGTGGCGCGGTCGAACCTGTGGAGTCTAACGGCCTGCGGTGCAGCGGTACATTTGGCCGCGCCACCGACGCTGCTGCCGAAGTACTTTCTCGATGCGTTTCAGGTGCCGTTAGAGGCGTCGGAGGGGACAATTGATCGTCAGGTATTTGTCCATTGGTCGCTGGCTCCAGCGCTGGAGAATGCTGATTTTGTCATGACGCTGCGGCTACAAAAAGAGCGGATGACGGACCATCTGCTGCCGAGCCTACGAGAGTACCACCAGCAGTTTGGGATTACCCGCGATCGCATCCAAACCTGTGCTCCCGATGTCAAACTGCTGCACCCTGGCCCCACCAATCGCGGTGTTGAGATCACGTCTGACCTGATGGATGATCCCACCCTCAGCCTGGTTCCTAAGCAGGTGACCAATGGCGTAGCCACCCGCATGGCGCTGCTCTACCTGATGGGTGGCGCTAATCCGCAAGCGGTTTAGCCCAAAACAACGGTGGCCTAGTCATCGCGAGGTAGGCGGCCATTGTCCATGCCGGGGGCCAGCGTTTTGGCATTTTGGGGGTAGATTTCAGCCATTTCGCCCACGGCGTCTACGGTCTGCTCAGCAATTTGCTTGAGCTGCTCACCGGGATTACCCTGCAGCGCTTCGTTACGGGCTTCCCACTGACCAGATGTCCGGGGACGGCCTGTTTCGCCCTGAGCCGCAATGTCATTGAGACGGGCTTTAGCATTGGCAGATAGGTTTGCCTCATCAACGCTGGTCGTCAGCAGTAGGGCACCCATTAGCGCAATCGCAACAAACTGGCGAACTTGCAACGCCTTTACAGCGGCACGGATCTTGGAGAAAAAAGCTTTCATTAATGGGTCTATGGGGTAAACAACACTATCGGTTACTACCGTAGCGACCCGGTGTTATTCTCCCCTCTTACTCAAGAAAGAGGACGTCGGATATCTTTCTTGAGTAAGAGGGGGGTGGGATTGTATTTTTGGGCACTTCACTTGAGCCTCCAGGCATAGCTGTTCCCCTTTGTTGAGAGTGCTTTGTGCCTCGCAATCCGGCTCAACCTCTTCGCGGATTGCTGTACCTTACGGCTGGATGACGCGCTGGCTATGGATTGCTGCGTCGATGATCGGCCCCCAGGCCCTCAGGATCGGGGAAGTGGTTAACAGGTGGTCAATGCTGCTAATCCCGTGGGCCAGCTCAAACCTTGCCAGCCGTATCCTTGAGGAATTGTTTGTAGCCCAAAATAGTGCCGTCATCCACAATTTGCTTTGCCGTGTGGAAGGTAAAGCGACGGCTTTTGCCTGATTCTAACCAAGCCTGTTGCAACTTTGCCGATGGAAACTTGCCTTGGGCAAACTGCTGCATGATTTGCGGCCAGCGTGTCCTCAGATGGTGCGTCTCGCCCACGTACATGCGGTACTGGCCAATGTTGGCCACAGCAAAGATTCCCGATTTCATGGCGCTTCTAGTTGTTAACCCCGTCAACATGTTCAAAGAATGGGATATTCTCTGACCAATGCATCAAGTTTTCCCGTTCTATTGCCGGAAGGCACAGCACCCGCCAAAATTCCTACTCTGACCCTCCCCAAAAACTCCTATCCCAGAACTCCTATCCAAAACTCCTATGGGGGAAGGATGTGAATCGATGGAACGTAGCGTAGCCTGCGGTGGTTGACTGCATCGAATGTCAGAATAGTGGGTGCATTCTTCAAAAGAGACCTATGGCTCAGTCCCTGACTTCTGGCCCCATTGCAGCTCGCCTGATCAAACTTACCCTGCCCATGGTGTGGGGCGTTTTTGCGATTGTGGCGTTCAACCTGGCCGATACCTACTATGTGGGGCAGCTCGGAACAGAGCAGCTGGCCGCTATGAGTTTCACCTTCCCGGTGGTGATGACGCTGGGTAGCCTGGCATTGGGGCTGGGCGTCGGGGCCTCGTCGATTATTGCCCGGGCCATTGGCCAGGGGGACCAGAGCCGGGTACAGCGATTTACCACTAACAGCCTGACGCTGGGCATTACAGCCGTAGCGATGCTTTCAACCATTGGTCTGCTAACCATTGACCCGCTGTTTCGAGCATTGGGCGCAGGGCCAGAGGTAATGCCCTATGTTCGGGAGTACATGCAAATCTGGTACTTCGGCATGGTGTTTCTGGTGGTGCCGATGATTGGCAACAGCGCTATCCGAGCCTCGGGCGACACGGGGACGCCCAGTCTGATTATGACCATTTCTGCCGGGTTCAATATTTTGCTTGACCCGCTACTGATCTTTGGCTGGCTAGGGTTTCCTGAACTGGGGCTAACCGGGGCTGCCTTGGCAACGGTGATTGCGCGGGCGGTAACGCTGGTGGCGGCACTGCTGGTGCTTAAGTTCAAAGCTCACATGCTGTCCTCCCATTTTCCAGACGTGCAGGAAACGCTGTGGTGCTGGCGCGACATTCTCTACGTGGGCTTGCCTGCAGCGGGGACCAACATGATCACGCCCATCTCAATCGGGGTGATTACCAGTTTGCTGGCGGCCCACGGGGCAACGGCGGTGGCCGGGTTTGGTGTGGCCTCGCGGGTGGAGTCCTTTGCCATGATTGTGCTGATGGCGCTGGCTGCGAGCATCGGCCCCTTTGTCGGGCAGAACTGGGGTGCACAGAAGTTTGGGCGGGTGACGCGGGCTTTGCAGCTCAGTTTTTGGTTTTGCCTGGGCTGGGGAGTGCTAATGGCCGTATTGCTAGCTGGGACGGCTCAGTGGATTGCGCCGCTGTTTAATGGGGATGAGGGTGTGGTTGCGATCGCAACCCAATATCTCTATATCGTGCCCCTCAGCTACGGTACCGCTGGCATCATTCAGGTGGCTAGCTCCGCGCTGAACGCGTTGGGTCGCCCGCTCCCTGCCGTTGTCATGACGGTAGTCAGAATGTTTGTGCTCTACATTCCTTTGGCCTACCTGGGTAGCGCTTGGCTAGGCCCGCTGGGCGTGTTTTGGGCCGCAACGGCCTCGAATTTGCTAGTGGGCGCTGGGGCCTACTGGTGGAGTCGCCGGACCTGCTTTGGCAAGCCTACGCTGGCCCAAGCTCAGTGAGGGATGTGTGCGGGAAGGACTTTTCTCGTTCAATGTAGGGCTGGGGAAAAGGGGGGAAGGGGCAAAGGAGAAGGGGAAAAGGGACGCCTGCCGGGAAGGTTATTCAGCGCCTGGGTCATTGAGGCTTGGGGTGAGGATCTAGAATGAAGCTGCTGCTTTATTCCCAACTATGGCAACGACCCTGCCTTTTAGCCTCGACGTTCAGACGCAACCTAATAGCGCCGATAGCTTTTCAATCACCTTTGCCCCGCTCTCGCTAGAGGCGGCCTATCAGCTGGCTGACGACGGGGCTAATGGGGCGATTGTACTGATGAGCGGCATGGTTCGTAACAACACTGACGGGCAGGCTGTGGTCGCGCTGGAGTACCAAGCCTACGAGCCGATGGCCGTTGCGGTCTTCAAGCAAATTGCTGCTGAAATTCGTCAGCAGTGGCCGGACGTTACCCATGTGGTGATTCACCACCGTACCGGCAAACTCACGGTGGGAGAAATTAGCGTTTTGGTGGCCGTTGGCTGCCCTCACCGTAGCGAGGCGTTTTCTGCCTGTCAATATGCTATAGACACGCTCAAACATAATGCGCCCATTTGGAAAAAAGAGATTTGGCAAGACGGCTCCACCAGCTGGGTAAGTATCGGAGCCTGTGAGGAAGAGAATACAGCCGTCAGGGGGAGTTGAGTGTTCTGTTTCAGCGGTCCAAAAACGTTGCCACATACGCTACACAGAATTCAGCTGCTTGGCAGGCTCAGCACTGTTGCCACACTGGCCGCCCCGCGCCATCAGCTTGGTCATCTCCTAAACGTTGGTAAATTTGGCGCTGGAGTATGGCTATGTTTGCTCTGCGGCCTGTTGGGCCAAGGCAAAAGCGCCGGTAATGCCAGCGCGATCGCCCAAACCGGGAGAGACAATGTAGGTATCAATGTCTTTGATGAGCTGAGGTACCTTGAGATAGCCGTTTAGCTTTTTGACCACTTGCTTACGGACCATTGGCAAGAGCTGCGGCTGTCCCATTACCCCACCGCCCATGATGATGCGCTGGGGTGAGAAGGTCAGAATGTAGTTAACCAGCCCGGTTGCTAAATAGTTGGCTTCTAGCGCCCAAGCTGGATGGTCGGCTGGTAGTGAAGTGGCCTGTTGCTGCCAGCGTTGCTCAATTGCAAAGCCTGATGCTAAGCCCTCCAAACAGTCTTTGTGGAACGGACAGGTGCCGGGGAACGGATCGGCTGAGCGGTCGTGGGGAATCAAGATATGGCCCATCTCTGGGTGGAGCAGCCCGTGCATCAGCTTGCCGTTGACCATAGCACCGCCGCCAATCCCGGTACCAACGGTGAGATAAAGGAACGTGTCGAGCCCTTGGCCGTTACCCCAGCGTCCTTCGCCCAGGGCCGCAGCGTTAACGTCTGTGTCAAACCCCACCGGAGCTGACAACGTTCGCTGTAGCACACGGGCAAACTCAATCTGTTGCCAGCCCGGCTTAGGCGTTTCTAAAAACCAACCAAACGTCGGTGAATCGGTGTGGGTATCTACTGGACCAAAAGCTCCAACGCCCATTCCCCGTAATGGGCCAAGTTTCTCAATCTGCTGTTTAAAGAAGTCAACAACTTGAGAGATTGTCTCTGCGGGTGTGGTGGTGGGAATGCGAATTTTCTCTTGAATATCTTCAGGTCCGGTCCCTACTGCACAGACAAATTTTGTCCCACCAGCCTCAATCGCTCCAAACAGCGTCATTCTAAATTCCCCTGTGATACTAGATTTGGATCATATATCGTCTGTTGCTCAGCTCTAACGGTACATGTAGGGCAAGGGGGAAGGGGGTAAGGGCAAAGGGGCAAGGGGAAAGGTGGTATCGCAGTGGGTTTTGTGTCAGCTGCTACTTCCTGAGCGAAATGTGTTAAGCCAAGTGAGTAACGTGATGGATTCAAAGCTCACATCTAGCCATGACCTTAGTTGAGACAGATGTCGTCGTTGTTGGTAGCGGTATTGGCGGACTGAGCTGTGGCGCACTGCTGGCACAGTACGGTGACCGGGTTGTTGTGTGCGAAAGCCATTCTATCCCTGGGGGCGCAGCCCACAGTTTTGTGCGCGGTGGCTATACCTTTGATTCAGGCCCGTCGCTCTATTCTGGGCTGTCCTACAGTCCCTCTCCTAACCCACTGCGGCAGGTGTTGGATGCACTCGGTGAAGACTGCGAGTGGCTGAATTACGATACCTGGGGCTGTCGGCTACCCGAGGGCGACTTTGATACTCAGGTTGGCGGAGACCAGTTTTGTGACGTGCTGGAACGGTTGCGTGGCCCGCAAGCCGTACAAGAATGGCGGGAATTGCAGCGGGTGATGGGGCCGCTGGGGAAAGCTGCGATCGCACTGCCACCCGCCGCTGTCCGCTTTGACCTAGGCGCCCTGCAAACCGTCGGTCGTTATGCCCCATCACTGTTGACCCATGGCCTGCGCATGTCTCAGCTCAGCGGTCCC
>CAWUKV010000159.1:0-13452 GCA_963923025.1 uncultured bacterium | reverse complement strand
GTTGGGGCAGCGCGCCTGGATAGATTGAGCTAAATTGTGCATCATGAAGCGTTCTAGGCCAAGGGGAATCGTCCCATTCGAAGGCTCAAGTAAAGCGCTCAAAGCAGCAGTACTTTCACAGCAGCGACTATTGTCTGTTGCTGTGAAAGTACTGTTACTAGCCCTCCGCTAGAGTACGGTAATCATGACGCTAATCACGATAAGTACGATCACGGCAATCCAGCCTGAGTACTTACGCCACCACGGGATTTGATAGGTCGGTATCGCCTCTGCCACAGTGTGCCGGTCTTGGTACAGTGTGCACGTTTGAGCGTTGGGGCGCTGGGGGAATGTGCAGGTATCGTCAGCGTGGTAAGTACAGGTGTCGCATAGCGAGGTTTCGCCCTTGGCCCGGTGAAGTGTAATGCCGGGGTGGCCGTGGGCTTTCAACGTGAGACGGCAATGGGGGCAATCAATGGCGGTCACGCTAACCGGCTGTTGACAGCGGGGACAGTTGGGCATCAGGGGTGCGGGTAAAATTCCTTGGATTCCAGCAGGGTGTAGTCTGCGCCAAAAGCCGAGTCGAACTGCTGGGTAATGTCGGTTAACTCGGCTTCGCTGATGGCTTTCCACTGCTCTCGGCTAGCCCAGCGGATGACGAAGACCACCTCATCGTCATGATCGGGGTCGAGCCAGGTCACTTTGTCAATGAAGCCCGGATATTGGGCCAGGGCTGGGGTCCAGATGGCGCTGTCCGTGTCGATATAGTGCTGCCGCTGGGCCGGATTCATCCGAAACTTCAGCCATTCCACAATCATGTTGGGGTGTGTTGCGTAGAGGTCAGTTGCAAGACTAGCCTGAACTGGAAGACTGTACATGAGCAGCGCCAGCAGCAGCGCCAGCAGTCCACGTATCCCTTTGCTACCTTTAACCATTCGGAAAACCGCCCGCCAGACCTATTCATAGTTTGCCAGAATAAAACGGTAGACAATCGGCAGGGCTATGGATTCTTCCAATTTACTTCGGCAGCTTCTGATGATCGGCATTGGTACCACATCGCTAGTGGCCGAGCGGGTCAAGAAGATCAGCGACGAGTGGGTGCGCGACGGCCGCATCAATTCAGACGAGGCGCGGAAGCTTGTGGACGATTTTATGGCTCAGTTCAACGTAGATCAAAACACCATCGAGGAGCAGATGCAGCGTCAGGTACGCAACATCATGCAAGATCTGGGCGTGCCTCGGCAGTCCGAGCTAGACGAGCTGCGGGGTCGGCTAGATCGACTGGAGCGTCAGTTGCGTGAACTGGAAAATAAGCGCTGGTAACGGCGTACACTAGCAGTAATAATCAAAGGCGGCGATAAGGAGTGTAACCGTGAAAGAAATTCTGATTAGCTTTGGCGTTTTAGCGGCCTGCTGCCTAGTGCTGGTAGTGGCTCAGTTTACGGGTGGCGGCGAAGCCATCGCAGCCAACGTAGACACTCCTGAGCAGGCTACTGTGCAGATTGCTCAAACCGCTGACGACTTAACTATTGAGGACCCTGCTGTGTCTCCCGAATCTGAAGAGAACGTTGTAACGACTGATTCTGGCCTGCAATATGTGGTGTTGCAGGAGGGGACGGGCGCTTCTCCCGCCGATGGTCAGACTGTAACCGTTCACTACACAGGCACGCTGGAAGATGGCACCAAGTTCGATAGCAGTCGCGATCGCAACCGGCCCTTCTCCTTCCGTGTGGGCGTCGGTCAAGTCATCCGTGGCTGGGACGAAGGCGTGGGCGACATGCGCGTGGGCGAGCGTCGCAAGCTGATCATTCCCCCCGACCTAGGCTACGGTGCCCGCGGCGCGGGTGGTGTGATTCCGCCAAACGCAACACTGATTTTTGACGTTGAACTGCTGCGCATCGGTGGCTAAGTAACCCTGGACCAAGCGATATTAGGCTAAACGGCATCGTAAGACACTAGCCTGAGTCGCATTTACCATCTTTGCAAAAGGCGCTGCCTCGTACTGAGACAGCGCCTTTTGCGTGACTATGACACCATTAGTCACCGTAATTCAGCTGATACGGCCTCACTTGAGGCGGGAAGTCTTAGGAGGATGCAGCGACGTTCAGTGCTTCTAAATAGCGCGATAGCACAGTTTGTAATTCCCCAATAACCACATAATCGCTGGCTTGAAGGGCGAATCTGCCAGAATGTGTGCAGTGGTTAACCGGGTTTTGCCAGATTACGAAACAACGTATACTGCGGTTCAAACAACAGTTTTACCGTTCCGGTTGGGCCGTTTCTGTGCTTAACAATAAGCACCTCAGCAATACCTCGATCTGGCGTGTCTGGCTCGTAATACTCTTCTCGATACAGCATCATAATTAGGTCCGCATCCTGCTCAATCGAGCCCGATTCTCTCAGGTCTGACATCATCGGGCGCTTGTTAGTTCGAGATTCAACCCCACGACTCAGCTGAGAAAGAGAAATCACTGGGACATTGAGTTCTCTTGCTAGACCCTTGAGAGAACGCGTCATTTTCGACAATTCCTGCACGCGGTTGTCGCTGCCGCCCTCCATTAGCTGGAGGTAGTCAATTAAGATCAGGCCCAGCGCCCCCCCGTTCTCCGCCTGGAGGCGTCGACACTTAGAGCGAATTTCGGTAACGCCAATATTGGGCGTATCGTCGATAAATACGGGCACCTGAGAAAGCGTGCTGATAGCGTGACCTAGCGGTTCCCATTCGTGCTGCGCAATCCGGCCTGTTCTTAATCTACCGCTCTCGATTCTCGCCTCAGACGACAACAACCTATAAACCAGCTGTTGTTTCGACATCTCTAGGCTAAAGATCGCAACAGGCTGTTTTTGACCCATCGCAATGTTCCGAGCTACGTTCAAAACGAAGCTAGTCTTACCCATCGCCGGACGTCCAGCAGCAATGATTAGGTCAGAACGCTGAAAACCCTGCGTCATAGCATCCAGGTCGTAGAACCCGCAAGAGAGACCGGGCAGCACCATACCCATGGACCGCTGTTCAATGTCGGAGAAGGTATCGGTGAGGATGTCTGCGGTTGCGGTCAGACCCTGCTGGGGGCGGTCCTGGGTGATGCCAAACAGGTTTTGCTCCGCCTGGTCAAGGATGCTTTCGATCGAAGCATCGTTCTCGTAACCCAGCTGAGCAATTTCGCCACCGGTTTGAATGAGCTTGCGACGGGTGTACTTTTCCATCACCAGCTTGGCGTACTGGTCGATGTTAGCGGCGCTAACGGTGCGGTCGACGAGCTGGGCCAGCTTGGCCTGGCCGCCTGCTTTTTCCAGCAGCTCTTTATCCCTAAGCCGCGAGCTGATGGTCATCAGGTCCGTTGGCTTGCCCTGGGTTTGCAGGTCCAGCGCCGCCCGGAAAATTTCTCGGTGGCCACTAATATAAAAGGCCTCCGGCACTAGAATTTCGGTAACCCGACCCAGCGCTTCGGGGTCTAGCAAAACGCCACCGAGGATCGCCTCCTCCGCGTCAATATTCTGAGGCGGCAAACGGTCTAACGCGGCCTGAAACTTGAGCTCTTGAACCATGTTCCGCAGATGCCCCAATGAGACAGCAAAAAGGACGGAGAAACTTCCCCGTCCTTACATCATAAGAACATTTGTACGGGTTAGACGAGTCTCCAGGTTAAGACATTATATCTAGCGGAGGAGGACTCGACGCAGCCCAGATGTAGCGTTTGATGTCAGATTCGTACTGAATTAGCCTGCAGCCACGCGCAGGTTCAGCTGAGCGGTCACTTCGCTGTGCAGCTTGATGTCAACCTTGTACTCGCCCAGCTTGTTAATGTCAGGGACTTCAATGTCGCGGCGGTCCACTTCTTTGCCGGTCATCTTCTGTACCAGCTCAGCTACTTCAGCTGGGGTAACGGTACCAAAGATAGCGTTGTCTTCACCCACCGGCTTCTCAATGGTAAATAGGCCAATGGTGTTCAATGCCGTCTTCAGCGATTCGGCTTCCTGCTTAATTTCTTCTAGGCGCTGGCGCTCGGCTTCGCGGCGCAGCTCAACCTGCTTGAGCACACCGGGTGTGGCACGGTAGCCGATGCCGCGAGGAATTAAATAGTTGCGGGCGTAACCGGGGGCGACTTCTACCAGGTCGCCGGATTTGCCTAGCTTTCTGACGTCCTGACTCAGGACTAGCTGCACTCGTTTTGCCATGATTGTTATCTCGACCGGCGGCCCCGGCTCAGTCTCCCTCTAGTTGTCGCAGTTTACTGGTGGATCGGACACAAAAAATTGGGGTGCGAATTTCACACGGTCTAATAGTGTAGGTGATTGGGTCGGCGAAGTGCAACAGGCGATTATTCTGGCAGCTTGTACTGCCCCACAATCTGCTTGGCATAGTCCGGCACGTGGTCCGCTAGTTTCTCGGGATGGTTGCGCTTCACATATAGATAATTGCGGGTGAAGTGAGAGTCGATGGAGAAGCGGGCGTATTCGAGCCCTTTGGGGCCAACCCGCTCGATGACGACGCCCATCAGCTGGGCGGCCCACATGGGCAGGGTGACGCCTTTGTCGTAGGCGGGGATGCTGTTTTGCACAGCCTGCTTGCGATCGCCCTTACTCATCACCGGCTGTGTCTTCAGCTGGTCCATCACCAAGTCCAGCATTTCTTGCCCAGTATCGTTACGCACCACCAGCCACTGCCAGCCAAAGGGAGCCCCCATGTAGCCCACAACTAGATCCGCTAGCGAATTGGTGTAGTCGAAGCAGCTCATGCAGGAGGGGGCAAATACGTCCTTGAGCTGGTTAGTTTTGAGGCCAAAGAAGGGGACTTTTTCGATGGAGCCGTCTTCGTGCTTGAAGTGGACGCGAAAGTCTTGCATGAACTCGTAGTGGACCACCGTGTCCGGAGAGCGGCTGGTGGTATCGAGGAATTTCTGTAGGCCCGCGCGGCTGACGTTGTCTACGCAGGGGGTGCCGAGGACGTAGAGCTTTTCGAGGCCGAGCTTGTCCTGCACCGACCGTAGCGCTTGGATTTGACAGCCCACACCGATAGCCAGCAGCCGCTTCATGCCCGACTGCTCCACCTGTTCGAGGACGGATAGGTTGGGCGAGAGCGTGGGCTTGTTGACCCGCGCGGCCAGCACCTCTTCTGGCGTGCGAGCAATGACGGGCATGGGCTGAAAGCGGTCTTCGGGTGTGTTCTGGACGCAAACTGCCCCTTCGACCAGGCCCCGGTTGAGCATTTCGATGGCAATGGTGCTGACAATGCCAGTCCACTGCGCCCCGTCGATGGGCTCCTGCTTTTGAGCCGCCATCATCTGTTGGTGGACGCCAAAGTAGACCTCGTTCTCGTTCTCCAAATCTCGACTGCGCCCGTGGCTGGCAGATTCTAGATCGGCAACCTGCTGATTGAGGAAGGCGCAGGCGTCTTTGACGTAGTGGATGTAGTGGGTGTCACAGAGGCCGCATTCGCTACAGAGGTCTTTAGCGGGGCGGACCGCGCCGGGGCGTAGGGCTTTGGCTTTCTGGTGGCCGCTTTTGTGGCCGTTTGTTGACGTGTTGTTTTGAGTGGGGCGTTCAGAGGCAACCATTACGGCGGAATGCAGTGTTTGATTAACGGCTAATTACGGCGGCGCGAGGGCACGAATATTCTCTTATCGTAAGCTGACGGTCTACAGGGTCAAACAATGTAAAGAAATGCTGCGCATGGGCGATGAAATCTGGAATTGAGTGGGGCAACAGTGTGCGCTTTGCGACAGCCCGATAAAGTTATAGGAGTACGGTATTCATGCCGTTGTTTCATCTCTCGTCTACGTTGCGATCGCGCCTATGACCTGCTGCCTGAACCCGGACTGTCGCCAGCCGAATAACCCGGACAGCGCCGAGTTTTGCGAAACCTGCGGGCAGCGGCTAGAGATGTTACTCCGCAACCGCTATCGACCCATGCAGCTGATTGGGCAGGGCGGGTTTGGCCGCACCTATCTGGCCGAGGATGCCGACCGACTCGACACGCCCTGTGTGATTAAGCAGTTCACCCATCGCTCCCAGAGCGACGAGAACTTTGTCAAAGCAGTGCGACTGTTTAACCAAGAGGCCCTGCGACTCAACGAGCTGGGCGAACACCCGCAAATTCCCACGCTGCTGGCCTACTTTGAGCACGACAGCAACCTGTACCTGGTGCAGCAGATGGTCGAGGGCCACACCTTGACGGAGGAAGTCAACCAGGCCGGGCCGTTCGACGAAGAAAAGACGCGACAGATACTGTCAGACCTGCTGCCCGTGTTGCAGTTCATCCACGAGCGCCGGGTGGTGCATCGAGACATTAACCCATCCAATATTTTGCGGCGTAGCCTGGACGGCAAGCTGGTGCTGATTGACTTTGGCATTGCCAAGCAGATTGAGTCGTCGCTGAACGAAGGCGACCATCGCGGCACCAAAATTGGCACGGAGGGCTATTCTCCCATTGAGCAGCTGCGCAGCGGTGAGGCGTTTCCCTCCAGCGACCTCTACAGCCTGGGGGCCACCTGCCTATGCCTGATGACGGCCTACAAGCCCGAAAAGCTTTACAGCGCCCTAGAAGGTCGCTGGCTGTGGGTCGAAAAACTGGCAGAACTGGGGCGGGCGGTGAGCCCGCAGCTCAGCGAGATTCTGAACAAGCTGGTGAAAGATTTGATCAGCGATCGCTACGTTGCCGCCGAGCAAGTGTTGCGCGACCTCAACCAGCTGCCCACCCTGCCCCAGTCCGTTCCCGGTTGGACCCGGCAGCGCCCCAGTAGTCCCCTTTCCGGCTCAATCAGCGGCGGCAGTCTGTTCAAGGCGGCCCCGCCCGCCGCCGCGGCGGCGTCCGTTGCGCCCCCAGTCGTAGCTCCCGCTCAAAAATCCCCCCAGATTGCTCCTCCAGCGGCTCCCGTGGCGGACCAGCCCACCCAGCTAGAAAGCCCCAACGGTGCGGCGGATGACACAGCCGGGTCAGAATACTTTTCGCTCACGTCGGACTCTGAAATTCCCCTCTCGCCTTCAAACTCAAATGGTCTGGGTAACAGCCGACGATCTAGCGGTCGGCGCGTGTCTGGCCCCACCCGCTGGGAGCTAACCAATACCTTTACGGGGCACCGCTCTTGGGTGTCAGCGGTGGCGTTTAACCCCCGCATGCCGATGCTGGCCAGCGGCGGATTGGATGACACCATCAAGATTTGGGATATCGAAACGGGCGAGTTGACCCACCAGCTGACGGGCCACAGCCGCGGAATTAACGGTCTGTCGTTTGGGCCGACCGGGCAGGTATTAGCCAGCTGCAGCGATGACGACACCATTCGCGTCTGGAATGTGGGCACGGGCAAAACCATTCACAAGCTCCAGGGGCACACCCGCGACGTCACTGCCGTTGCCATTGGCTACCGTGGGGCGATTTTGGTCAGCGGCAGCGAAGATCGGACAGTGGGCGTGTGGAAGCTGGACCGGGGGACGCTAATCAAGTCCCTGTCTGGGAACGCGGGCATGATCAAGTGCGTGGCCGTGACCGCAGATAACCAGCTGGTGATCAGCGGCGGCTTCGACAACAAGATTCGCGTGTGGCGTCTACAGACGGGCGATGTGTTTCGGGTACTGACCGGCCATATGAATTCCGTCAGCGGCATTGACGTCAGCCCAGATGCGCGCCTGCTGGCCAGCGCCAGCAAAGACCGCACCGTCCGACTGTGGAGCATCCGCACCGGCAACCTGATCCATACCCTCAGCGGCCACACTCGCGAGGTGAATGCGGTGGCGCTCACCCCTGACCAACGGACGGTGATCAGCGCCAGCGGTGACAGTACGCTAAAGGTATGGGACACCCGCACCGGGGAACTGGTTGAAACGCTGATGGGGCACAGCAATTCTGTGACGGACGTGACCGTCGATAAAGACGGTCACTACCTCGCCAGCGCCAGCTCCGACAAAACCATTAAGCTCTGGCGGCGACGGTAGTGGGTTATCCCGTTTTTCATCTATCCGAGTGCAATGCCCGAAGGCCCCGAAATTCGTAAAGCTGCTGACCGCGTCGAAAAGGCGGTAAAGCGCCACCCCGTCAGCGAAATCTTCTTTGCGTTTGAACACCTTAAGCCCTACGAGGCCGAACTTACCGGGCGCAATATCTGCGAGGTAGAAACGCGGGGCAAAGCGATGCTGATCCACTTCGACAACGACCTCAGCATCTACAGTCACAATCAGCTGTACGGCGTGTGGATGGTGCGCTCGGCCTACGATTACCCAGCCACGAAGCGGCAGCTGCGCATGGCGATCCACAACGATAAAAAATCAGCGCTGCTCTACAGCGCCTCAGACATTGAGGTGCTAACGCCCGACCAGATTCCCATGCATCCGTTTTTGTCCAAACTGGGGCCAGACATCCTGGCTGCAACCCCGGAACAGGCAATGGCGCAGCTCACCGCGAAACGGCACCATCGCCGCCAGTTTACCGGTCTATTCCTCGACCAGCATTTTTTAGCGGGCGTGGGCAACTACCTGCGCAGCGAAATTTTGTTTGTGGCCCAGCTGCACCCCCGGCTGCGGCCTGCGGACTGCGACGCGGCTGATTTAGAACGACTGGCCGAAAGCGCGATCTCAATTCCCTACCAGTCTTACCGCTACAACGGCATTACCAACGACCTCGACCTCGCCAACCAGCTCAAAGCACAAGGACAGAAGCGTAGCCAGTACCGCCACTGGGTGTTTAACCGTGAGGGCAAACCCTGCCGCGTATGTGAAACGCCCATTATCAAAGACTTTGCCAGCAGTCGCCGGTTCTACTACTGCCCCAGCTGCCAGCCCGAGCCTTAAACTCGCCCAAACCTTAAACCACTCTAAACTACTGACAAAACCCGAATCGTGTCCTTACACTAGGGCCACATCCGTTGTCTTGACGGTCTCCTGAAAACTCAAAATATCTGCGCCACACCTCAAAGCCTATGTCTCGTTCAGCCCAGCTTGTGACCGACATTAGCACCACCCTCCACAGCTACCTGCACGCCTGGAATGCCCCCAGCGCCGAGGAGCGTGCCGCCTCTTTACGCCAAGCACTGACAACCGATGTCATCTACATTGACCCCCATGCAGGCGAACTACAGGGCGTTGAGGCCGTACAGGCCCTGATTGAGCAGTTCCGCAGCAAGTTTAACTATCCGCTGGAAGCGACCGGTCATCTGGACGTTCACCATCGGCTCTTTCGGCTACCCTGGCGGCTGGGTGATCTAGACAAGGGTGTGCTTTCCCACGGCACCCTGGTCGGCGAATTTGATACCACCGGCAAAATCCTCCGGCTCTGGGCATTTCTAGACGGCAAGCAGGCCGGGGACTAAGCGACCTATCCCACCCATCCTCGCAGGAACCAGCCCACCACCAGCCCGAGTCCTCCAAACCGGAGCGCCTGCCAGAAGGGTTCCTTGAGCGTTTCCCAGGCGAGAATTTTGCCCTCTAGGGTTTCTTCTAAGGTGTCAATCTGCTGCTGTAGCCGCTGCCGCTCTGCGGTGGGTAGCGTTGCTGGATCAAACTGGGCCTGAAGTTCTGCCCGCTGCCGGTATGCCTGTTTGACAGCAAAGTAGCGATCGCGCAGCGCCAGAAAGTCCTTCGCCGTTTCCTTCAGGGCAGTTTCAAACCGGGCTAGTTCCTCTGGATCGGGGCGCTCAGCAGGGGTCTGTTCAGGCGTCATCTCAGTCGCGGGGCTATGCCCTAAAAGCTCTATAGAATAGAAATACCCTTAAACCTTCATTGCCATGACGGTAGCGCCCAACTCCACGACATCAAACTCCACGACATCAAACTCCACGACATCAAACTCCACGACATCAAACTCCACGACATCAAACCCCACTACGGCCAATCTAGCCACACTAGACACCGCAACCCCTTTAGAACTGGCTCAAGCTCTGATGGACAAGCTGGCGATTGCCCCCAACGACTGGCATCGCCTCAGCGCCAACCGTCAGGTGCGCGCCAAAGAACAGGCCGCAGCGGCGCTGGTTTACCTGCTCAAAGACCAGCCCGAGGAAGCCTTGGCACGTTTCAATCAAACCACCGGCTGGCTAGATCGCAGCCTCAAAGCACCGCCCTGCCCTACCCACGGCGAAAAGCGGCAAGGTCAGGCCTCAGGCCAGGGGTAAATCGACTACCAGTACAGCATCACCCCATCGCCGATGCTTAGTCCCAACCGCTCAGCCGCGCTACCACCGTTGACGGCAATTTCGACCCAGCCGTGGCTACCAATTAGCCCCAGCAGCTCTCCCGGTTGGGCCTCGCCGTAGCTGGCGTATTGGCGAACGCCCTGCTCTCCTACCCGCATTTGCCAGGAACGACCCGTGACTGACCCCGCTGGAATGTTGGTAATCGCATTGCCGTAGCGGTCAATGTACTGGACGATGCCTTGGAAACCCTGGGGCGTTGCGATCGCATCCCCCACCCGCAGCCGGACCAGCGATTCCTTGGAGACCTCCGCTCCAAACTCACGCAGGTTTACCCCCGCTGCCAAATGCGCTGCCACTGGCGCAAAAATATCTCGCCCATGAAAGGTTTGACTCGGCTGGCGAGTCCGCCAATACGCCTGATTGGTCAGCGTCACGACCTGCCGAATTTGCTGGCTCAAAATACCGTCTAGCAGGCCATTGTCCGGTGCCACGAAATACTGAATCACACCTGCGACCTCGGCCTCCACAACAATGGCTCGTCGGCTCGTACCGACGCCTGGGTCCACCACCATGCAGTGCACCGTGCCCGCTGGGAAGTATGGACAGCTATTCATAGCAACGAAGCGCGCCGCCATCACGTCCTGGGGTGGAATATCGTGCGTCAGGTCTAGTACCGTTGCTGTAGCGCTGACTTGAGCAATCACCCCCTTCATCACGCCGACGCATCCATCACCCGTTCCAAAATCAGTCATCAGCGTGATCAGGCTCATATCGGGCTCCATGCAATTCGCGGCAAACTACTCTACAAGCAGACGTCGCCAAGGCCTTCATCCCGAGCCTCAGCCTTACGTTCCCAGATATTCATGGCTTAACTTTTTCTATGTCATCCCCAGCAGAATCGCCCTCAGCAGACTCATTCCCAGCAGCATCAACCTTAGAAAATGGGTCTACCACACCCCCACTTCCAGCAGCAGATCTAGCAAATTCAGACCCAGCATTATCGGTCAGCGTCCGGGCTTTGGGGCTCGATACCATTGAGCGACACGTCTTTATTTGTGCCGACCAAACTAAGCCAAAATGCTGCGACAAAGCCGATAGTTTAGTAGCCTGGGACTACCTCAAAACCCGTCTTAAAGCACTCCAGTTAGATAGTCCAAAAGAACCGTCCCGGCCCCACATTTTTAGGACCAAAGCCAACTGCCTTAGAGTTTGCCAAAACGGCCCTATCTTGCTAGTTTATCCAGACGGTATCTGGTACCACAGCGCGATGCCCCCGGTCATTGAGCGCATCATTCAGGAGCATTTGATCGGTAATCAGCCCGTCACAGACTATATCTTTCTGCAAAATCCCCTCACTCATAACAAATTGACCTAATAAGTCGGTAATTTTATTGAGGTGATGGGCACACTGGGACTGGCAATCAGGTAACTGCTCTGTACACATCTAGACACTGATAGTCTGACGGGACAAATCAGACAAAGTTAGTGCGAACTAAAGATCGTCACAGAGCAAATAATTTAGCAGGATTTCAAAAAATAGAGTACGGAGATGAGAGTCCGTACAGTATCATCAACAATGGTGTATCGTCCCCACCCGTATCTGTCTGGCATTTGTCCTTTATCAAGGATTTTTTTAGAAAACGCCCGACTTCTAACCTGCCCCCCGCCTAAACTTTAAGGATATTTTTTACCCCAATTATTCGGATTAATACGTAAAGCGAGTACAGAGCATGACTAAAGACGGTACGACAGGCGATCAGAAAAAACTATTGCTGATTGACGACGATCCTAACCTAATTATTCTGGTCAAGGATTATTTAGAATTTCGGGGCTACGAGGTCGTCACTGCCGATCACGGGCGTAAGGCGCTAGACCTGCTCAGCGATATCGTTCCCGATATGATCATCTGCGATGTGATGATGCCGGAAATGGACGGCTACTCCTTCGTCGAGCAAATTCGTCAGGACCCCACCAAAAGCTGGATTCCCATCCTATTTCTGTCGGCCAAAGGCCAAAGCCAAGACCGGGTGAAGGGGCTGACCACTGGTGCGGACGTCTACATGGTCAAGCCCTTTGAACCAGAAGAGCTGGTTGCCCAGGTAGAATCTTCGCTTAAGCAGGCTTCCCGACTGATTCAGCATCAGAACAAGGGCACGGGTTCAGCGCCCACCATTCAGGTGCCGTTTGATGTTGAGCTAACACCCACCGAGCTCAAAGTGGTTCAGTTTGTGGCTCGAGGCATGGCCAACCGCGAAATTGCCGACGAACTCAAAGTCAGCCAGCGCACTATCGAAAGCCACGTCAGCAACATGCTGGGTAAAACCGGTCTGCACAACCGTACGGAGCTTGCCCGTTGGGCCATTGAGAATAATAAGGCCTAGCTTTCAGACCATCAGTCTGAAAATTAGTCCTCAACCAAAGGCTTCCGTGGTCGAGTTTTTGGTATACTCAAAGACCGCAACGCTGGTGTAGCTCAGTTGGTAGAGCAGCTGATTTGTAATCAGCCGGTCGTCCGTTCGAGTCGGATCACCAGCTTCTTTGACATCTCAAACGTCAGATTACCAAATCGGGTAGGGCTACCTAGCTCTACCCGATTTGGGTCTTGACAGCGGGTTGGTTTCAACTCGGGGCCGTTGTCACTTTGCCTGATCGGCCTAATATTGCATTTGTCGAGTTGCTATGGACATTTCCTGGCATTGAAGTGCTTGATGCTGGAGCCCCTCGACGCAGTCGCAGGCTCTAACCAACCCTTCGACTGCCATATATAGCTCTCGCCACTGTGCTTAGGACATTTCTAGCGCTGAAGTGCTTGATGCTGGAGCCCAGTGGCCCGCAGTCGTGCACAAACGTTTGTGGTGACTGCTACAGCTAGCGCCATATAGGTCAGGACACCGAGTATGACGGTCCTGCTTGGCATAAAACCATGGGGCGTCGCAGCCTTGTCCTAAGGTCACTGGCGGCTGCTACAGCGCAACTATTGGGCAAAAAAATGAAGCATAATTCTTCGTCAGCTTCAAAATGTCAGTAATTCTTGGGTTATTTCCCAATGGGTCTCCTCTGCATAATTACTGGAGAGGGACTTCACACGCCTAAGTATCTGTCCGTAGTTGTCTATGTCCGCTGATTTGTTTTTTTCTGAGTACATCGAAGGCTCTAGCAACAACAAAGTCCTTGAAATTTATAACGGTACTGGTGCGACAGTTGATCTGAGTGCTGAAAACTACATCATAGAGATTTATTTCAACGGTAACAGCACACCCACAACGACCATCAGCCTTGCTGGCACAGTCGCAGACAATAAACCACGTCTAAGTTGAAACCCGTAGTTTTTCGACATCAGGGTCGAGCT
>CAWUKV010000158.1:0-13460 GCA_963923025.1 uncultured bacterium | reverse complement strand
ATGGCTTCTCGCGTACAGCATGAAAAACGCAACTACAGGTTGGAGTTTCAGTCCCGTACCATTCGCTGCCATCCCGACTAAACTTTTGTCAGTCAATCAGGATAAAAGCACCTCGAAAAACTATTTCGAGCTTATAAAGTGCAGCATGAGCGGCGAGTTTCAGATGCTGTGCTCAGTCGGAAAGCGAACGGCTAATTCTTCCTTTTGGGAGGGCATATTCTTTCCGAAAGGATTCCATGCTCAGTTGTTATGAGCCACTGCTGCTCATTGCTAGAAAAGTATTTGATCTGGTTTACACTGCCAATTGCCTAGCTGTTCCACTATCTGTGTAGTGTACGGTCTCATATCATAACGCGATCTGTTGGCTCAAGCGTCGAGTGTTCCACCTAACATGCCAAGTTTTCGATGACAGATTGCAGCTTAGTTAGCCAGCGTCGATATTCGTGCATTACAGTTTCCTACTCGCTGTGTAGAGCATGATGCTGCTAAGTAGATAGCCTTAACTATTTGACAGCATGTCATTCCGTAAAGCCCGCTGGGCATGAACGCGCTTTAGCGGCTCCTTCGGAGCAACGGAGTCGAGGAATCTCTCGATGTGTCAAGCTTTCGTTGAGATGCTAAAGCCCTTTGGGCATGGCTTCGCGTACCGACAAGCTCAGCATGGCATGACACACGCCTCGATTTACTTATGGCCAGATACTTATCACCGCTTCGTCTTAGTTGCCGATTGCCATCATTGAGGTTGCCTTGAAATGAATCCCTTAGACTCGTCCCCAGATCTCACTGCCCTAGACCAAACCGCAACTCGCCTAGACGAAGCAGCCGTAGAACCGTCTCTTTCGGATGAGGCATATCAACGCAAAATGGCTCGGCGAAAGGCGGTACAAGAGCAGCGGCTAGCGGAACGGCAGCAGCAGAAGGGGCTAATTATCGTTCATACGGGTAACGGAAAAGGCAAGACTACGGCAGCGCTAGGTATGGTGCTGAGGTCGTTAGGACACGGCTATAGGGTTGCTATTGTTCAATTTATTAAGGGGGGCTGGGAACCGGCAGAGAAGGCCGCACTGAGCCACTGGCCCGATCAGCTTCAGTTTCATGCCATGGGGGAAGGGTTTACCTGGGAAACGCAGGACCGCGATCGCGATACTCAAATGGCAGCAAGAGCATGGGAGCAGGCACTGGCCTACCTTCGCGATGAGGCATACCGGACCGTCCTACTGGATGAGGTGAACATTGCCCTGAAGCTCGGTTATTTGTCGATAGAGACCGTCCTGGCTGGCTTAGCAGAAAAACCTGCTGACTCCCACGTCATCCTGACAGGGCGAGGCGCACCGGAGGCTCTGATCGAACAGGCAGATTTGGTGACGGAAATGACCTTGGTGAAGCATCCCTTCAAAACCCAAGGCGTCAAGGCACAGCCGGGTATAGAATTCTGAGCGTTCCAAGTATAGAACTCTGAGGGCTTCAAACTATCGGACACTGATAGGTTTGGAGTTTTGAACGGGTCGCTGACGGGGTGAGTTCGCGCAGATTCTGTGGGAACATTAACGGAATGGATATCCTTCCTACGGTTCGCTTAACGTTGTCTTCGATCCGAGTAGATGCGTCTCACTCAGCAACGCCATCTGCGCCACTTCAGTCTGTCTCGCCACGCTCAACAGCCTACGAAGGGTTAGGCAGCGTCATTTTCTTCACGTTACTGCTGACAGGTATCGTCATTATCAAGCGCTGGCCAAAGTTATGGCCCCATATTTCAAGTTCTAGGCGGCTGCACAACCGGCCCCGCATCTAGTCGCAAGGTCAAGGCTGGGGCGATCTAGGCTGCGTACAGTTGTTGATCTGCCATTGCTTTACTGTGCAATCGGACTGCCATGATGGTGGACAAGGTACCAGCTACCGCCCATCCGCTCGAAAAGGTTGGTGGCCATGGAACGGGCTTGCATTTGACGCCGACCGCTAACCTGCCGAACCGTTTCAATAAGGACAACGTAGGCGAGATCGCCACTAATTTGGATCGACTGAATATCAATGTCGATCTCCAGATACTGCGTTGCGCGAAAAATCTGCTGCCATGAGGACTGAATGGCTACCCACCCTTTGATAGCTGCACGTCCGGGGTGAATACATAGACTATCGACACTCTGCGAACAGACGTTGGCTAAAGCGGTCAGGTCTTTTTTCTCGAACGCGCGATAAAAGGCTTGAGTAGCTTGCTCAACGGCAATTTGATCGTCATTAGAACGAGACATTCGTTTCATTGTGAATGGGAACCGCAATTCGGGCACGCGAGGAACGGCGGATGAGTGATGGGTGAGCGTTGTCAGGGCACACAGAACCGCGTTTGGACATTTGTCGTTGTTGCCTCAGTTAACCGTTCAACTACTGTAGGATGCATTGAGGCCAGCAGCAGCGATGCGTTGCTTGCTATCTGGCGCTCGCTGGGAGCTATTGATGAACTCAAAAATCCATGCTCGAAATTAAAAACCTGTCGAAACGGTATGGCAGTTATCAGGCTTTACAGAACCTGACGCTGACGCTGCAACCCGGGGAGATCTATGGATTATTAGGCCCTAATGGGGCGGGCAAGACCACCACCATTAACCTGTTGAGCGGTCTCCTCAAGCCGGATAGGGGCACGGTTGCAATGGGCGGTAAGCCTATATCCGTCGCCACTAAATCGCTGTTGGGAATCATGCCACAGCAGAATCTGCTGTACCAAAGCCTCACCTGTCAGGAAAATCTGGCCTTCTTCAGCAAAATCTATGGGCTGGGCCGGTCGGCGCGATCGCAGCGAATTGACGATTGCTTAGCCGCCGTAAACCTGACCAACCGGGCCACCACGCCCGTCAGCCAACTCAGCGGTGGAATGCAGCGCCGTCTCAGTCTGGCGGTGGCCATTGTCCATCAGCCTAAATTGATGGTTTTGGACGAGCCCAGCACCGGTCTGGACATCGAAGCGCGTTACGAGGTCTGGTCGCTGATTCGCCAACTCAAGCAAGACGGTGTGACGGTCCTGCTCACGACCCATCTACTGGATGAGGCTGAACGGCTCTGCGATCGCATCGGCTTCATCAAGCAGGGGCAACTCCTAGCAGAAGGGACGCTGACCGACCTACAGCGCCGTATTCCGGCCTGTGAAGTCGTCACCCTCAAAACATCAGACCAAGACACAGCTGTGATGCTAGGACAACAGCACGGCTTCACACCCCGCCATTACGACAACGAGCTGGCCTTCTGGGTCCCTCGTCCCTTATCGCTCAAGGAACTCGTCGCCTGCTTTGAGGACATTCCAGTAGACGCCATTACACGTAGTCCCGTCAGGCTTGAACATATCTACTTAGAAGTGACCCAGGCTCACGATAGCTAATCCGTCAAACCGCTGAAACAGCAACACTTTTAATGAACGCTAGGACGGTCTACTCCGCTAAGTGCCGTAGATTTACCCGCAGTCTTCAGAACTTCTTAATAGTTCTTTAAGCAGGGTTTACGGACATTACCTAAAGAGGAGGCTAATTTAGTAACAGCTCGTTAAGGGCGTTATACAGAACCCCACCTCTTATAGGTACCTCATATTGAAATGGCTCTGCTTATGGAGCAGGCGACCCCGGCAGTTTTGTCGGGGTTTTGTCTTTTTATACAGCTAGGGCCCTATCGGTTATGACACCGAGTACGGCGATCCTGCTTGGCATAGAACCCTATGGCGTCGCAGCCTTGTCCTAAAGGATCTGGCGGCTGCTACACTATCTGCCTTGACTGACACCCCAGTAGCGTTATGCCCTAGACCCAGTACGCTCCATGACTCGCAATTAGCCTGCAAGCCTGCAGCCGTCGCAATGGGAGGCTCGGTTCTGGCGGCTGTTATAGTGGCAGCAAGACACGCATAGCCAGCCGAGGCACCGCTCACCCAAACCTATGATCAGACTGGGACTTATTCTCATTCCAGCCAGTGTTGCCGTCCTGATGGCGGTGTTGTCTGTTCAAAATGCTACCCCGGTTCCGCTAACCTTCCTGGCTTTTCGCTCAGTTGCGCTACCTTTTGGCCTATGGCTCGGGTTGGGATTAGCCACTGGCATGGTGGCCACTGCCCTGCTGCTGAGCGGGCGTCGCCCTAAAATGACTGGACGAAACGTCCGTCGCTGAGCTGCGGTCTTTTCTCTACGCCCAACGGCTACGCTCCAAAACCCATACGCTAGCTTCCGAGCAGGCTGATCACCCCACCCAACAGTCCGCCGACTGCGAGCCCACTGAGTCCGCCTAAACCTGTAACTAGGCGCATGTGTCGGGGGTGAATCCGCGCCATATGCATGGCTTCAATGCCAGTCAGGCCAACGCTAACGCAGCCAACCGCCAGCAGCAGCATCACCGCCAGCAAGGCCGTGGGTGCCACGACTGCAGTCAAGCCTCCCGATGCAACCAGCCACGGTGTCATACATAGCAGCACAGCGGCTACCCCAGCCAGCCAAATGGCCCCATGCAAGGCGGTCCGCCAGTGCCAGCCGACGACCAGAAAGCCACCCATCATCATCACGAACGTAACAGCGGGAACCACTAACAGCGGGAAGGCAGCCATGGGGCCGCCCAGCAGCGCTGCTAGCGCAATCGTAATTGGAATAAACCAAGTCAAGCCGCTGTGGATGGCCCAAAGCTGCGTTGCGATCGCGCTGACTACCCAGGCCGTCCCGCCTGCCGCAGAGAGATATAGCACCAGTCCATCCACCAAGAACCCACCGACAAAGAATCCCAACGGTATACGGGGTAGCGCTAACAGCACCTCGTCCCGAGTGCGAGGACGCGGCGGCGGCGGGGGTGGCGGGCGCTTGGCTATCTCGGCTTGAACATCAATACTCTTGGCCCAGCGCTCAGGCTCATCAAGAGCAGTTGCCGGTTCTGGCGGGGACCCATCGACAGCCGCGGCGACGCCATCGGCTGCCTCCACCGCTATCTCCTCAAGGGGCTGAAGCGTACCATCGGGCAGCACTGCTCCCTGAAGTGCCGTTGACGGCAGCTGATCGAGCGCTAACGTAGCCCCGGTCAAATTGGCTTTGCGAAAGCGCGCATCCGTCAGGGTTGCTGCCGTCAAGTTAGCAGCAGATAGATCCGCCTTTTGAAAGCTACAGCCCGATAAATCGGCCCCAGACAGATCAGCCTGCTGGAGGTTGGAGCGGTTGAAGTTTACACCGGCTAAGCATTGCCCCCGCAGGCAAACACCCCGCAGGTCAGCCCAAATAAAATCGCGCTTACCCTGCTGGTAAAGCCGAATCAGATGTTCGGGTGTCATAAATACGAGAAGTTACACAGAGTTCAGGCCCTTCGATGGACGGTCACTGCCAAATTATCGGGATAAATCTATCGCGACAAAGCTATTGAGACAAAACAAAGCTTGCAGATCCCATCGAGCCTGTTGGTAGACTCAACTTCAGTTTTCCCATTTACAGACAGTCGGCCCTATTCTGGCACGATCGTTGTCACGACATCGCTACCCGTGACCACCACAGTCTGCTGCTTTAGATTGCCCGTGGCTCGCTCACCCACCAGACGTGTATCGGGGTTACTTTGCTGGTAGCGAACATTGCCCGTGGCCTCGACATCGTCGGTTTCAAACTGCCAGGTCATCTGATTTGCTGTGAGCTGAGCCTCGTTTTCCGTACTGGTGAGCTGTACAGATTCTGTAAGCGTCACAATTTGCTGTTCAAGATTGAGTCGCCCCTGATTGGCCGTTACCGCAATCTGGCGCTGCGTCTCAATGAGTTTTAGTGGTCGGTCAGTCGTAATCAGTTGCTGCTCGGTTTGCCATACCAGCGTTTCGCTATTGAGCTGGAGGGGTGGATCGATACGGGTCAGCTGCACATCGCCGGTGAGCTCAATGCGTTGATCATCGAGATTAACCGTACCCTGCTGCCCCATGAGTTCACCTATGACAGTCTCGTCATCCTCTGCGAGGAACTGATTCACCATCATCGGCATGTCTGTATTGAGAACGTTCTCGGCCAGGTTCCAGGTCACGGCTTCGGACTCAAACTGCAGCCAGGGCTCCGCCACCGTTTTGGCCGTGACGCCCTCGGTCAGCTCCAGCCGCTTTTCCTGGTTGTAGAGCAGCGCCGTTTCGGATGTCGCCAACAGCTGGGGGTGAGTGCCCTCAATACCGCCTGTTACTTCTAGCTGATCGTCGTCGGGACGCCATGCCAGGTTATCCCCGGTTAGCACCAGATCGTCTTCAACGGCCAGTGCTTCAATATTGCCTTCTAGAAAAATGGCCCGACCGTTGTCGATGACTTCTCCTCGATCTGCTGTGACCTCGTAAATCACAGTTTCGCCCTGAAAAAATTCACCTTCAATGTCGCGAATGTCGGCAATTTGCTGATCTGGGCTATAGGTTACTGATTTAGCTTTGACCCGCCAGAGTAGCCCACCCTGTTCATCCGGCTGCTCTAGGATAATGTTGCGTAAGGTCAGTCCCGCCTCGGGAACCGGGGGCGCTTCGTCTAACGTAGCGCGTGATTGCCTCAGCTGTTGACAGGTCCGAGCCCCTACGGCAACGACTATCACTGTCGCCGCGATCGCAGTCCAGCGGTACCACCTTGTCATACTTCCCGAACCCCTAACCGGAACCTTGCCACCCTTAAGCTTAGTGCGGTTTTCGCAGATTGCGGGCTCAGCCGACCGAATCGGGCTTCGTCAGGACGGGCGGCATCGAACAAGCCCGTGAGTCACTCAGGTCAACCAACGCACCATCCAACAAACAAACATCCAGAATGTCGTGACGAATACAGTGAAGCCAAAATATTAAGAACCATTCCAGGAGGCTGTAAAGCTTAACCTAGCAGGGCTCTGCTTCTGCCTTTCCGTACCTAAGATGCAGATGACTCCTCTGAGTCATCCATAACGCCGATGCTCGACAGAGGTCGATAGACATATCCATTGCTAGCATGGCGCGGCGTCTTGCGAATGTCATCCTTAATGGCATCCAGATCGATGTAGCGGTCGGAAACGTTGATGAGGCTGTCGCTGGTCATCGAGCGTAGGCTTACGACCTCAATCCGGACACCCCGATAGCTGGCGGCGTCAACGGCATAAGCTAAGTCACCATCACCGCTCACAAGGACTGCCGTATCGTAACAGCCCACCAGCGCCATCATGTCCACAGCAATTTCTACGTCCAGATTGGCCTTTTTAGACCCGTCTGGAAGCTGTACCAAGTCTTTGGCAATGACGCGGTAGCCGTTACGGCGCATCCACAGCAAAAACCCCTGTTGCTTCTCGTTGGCTCGATCAACCCCCGTGTAGAAAAAGGCACGAAACAGACGAGACCCGGCCGTCAAGCGAGACAGTAGCTTGGTGTAGTCGATCTCGATGCCGAGCTGCAGGGCGGCATAGAACAGGTTGGAGCCGTCAATGAAGATAGCGATTCGACCGCGGTTCTCTAGGACTGAACTGCTGTGGGAGCCGTTATCTTCAGGTGTCAGCGCTTCGTGATGGTTAAGCATTATCGTGATATTCCAAAGGCTTTATTTAGGGAACTTAATCGGTCAAGTTTAGGCGCTATGAAGGGGGATCTGACGAGGAACGACACGTTTTGAAAGATTCGCAAACGATGGAGGAGAAAACGTGTCCAAAGGTGAGGATTGATCAGCCTGGCAACTTGACACCAGTTACTGGATTTGGGGTAACGGTTACAGCCTTGCTAAGGGTAATGAACAGAGATACCAACAAACTCAGATAAAACAAGGCCTGTAGTTTTCGGTAGTTTCATCATAACAGTAGGAAATCCGCTTATTGTGCTCTCCAGAGGAATTTAATTTCATCTCAAGAAACGACCCGTCAGGGAGTAAATAGTCAAACCATGACGGAACACGTTTAACAATTATTTGGTATTGCTGACAACACGTTATTTCGGTTAAAAAGCTTTAGCGATTACGCTTAACCTCCACTTCCCCCAAAGCTCTGAATAGAATGCTATAAGAGGCTTTCAGCTACTTGGCATGTTTTTACGCCCAACGATATATTGACGAAGATAGTGATCTAACCTTGACCCGTGCCCTGCCTAGATCAGCGTCGTGCCCGACCAACGATTTCAGTCAAGAATAGTAGACGAAGTGTTTGTGTCAGCCCGTAGAATTAAACAGCACGTTTTTTATGACACGAAACATCAAGCTTCAATTCAAATGAATGCCAATCCTGAAGAAAAATAAAGCATTGACCGGCTTTGTTTACCGGTTGATCCCAGACTGCTTTCAGTCATTTGAAGATCGCATTTGCCAGCACCGCTAATCCGGCCCCGCCCATGAAATCAGACCCATTCATGAAACCGGGCATAAATACGATATATTGCTGGGCGAAAGACGGCTGATTAGCGTGTTAGATTGCAAACCCCTGTTACTTTGGCCGTTTTGTAAGGCAAAGGTGGAAAAATGGGTGTCTTTCGGTTATTTTCAGCAGGTGGCATCGTCATGTGGCCGCTGCTGGCAGCATCGATACTGGTCGTGACGCTCGTGTTAGAGCGATCGCGGTTTTGGTGGCAGATTCACCAGCAGCAGGAACCTGCTCTGCGGCAGGCGCTGACAACCTACGCCCAAACCCCCCAGGCCGCTATTGATGGCCTGCATCAGCACCGACATCTCCCCCTAGCCCGCATTTTCCTGGCGGCACTAACGCTGGAACAGGCCACCCCCGATGAGTTTCGGCTGGCGCTAGAAAGTGCTGCCCAGGCAGAGTTACCGCTACTTAAGCGATTCAATACTCTGTTTGATACGGTGATTGGCGCAGCTCCCCTACTAGGGCTCCTCGGCACGATATTGGGCCTGATCGGTGCGCTCTCCTCGGTAGACGTCGGCGACATTGGCGGACAGGAAACCGCCGCCGTTACAGCAGGCATCGGCGAAGCCTTGGTCTCCACCGCCTTCGGATTGATGGTGGCACTGCTGGCCCTACTCTTTGCCAACTTATTTCAAGGTCTCTATCGCCGTCAGCGGGCCATTATCGAAGACTACACGGGCCGACTAGAGTTGCTGTATCGCGGCTACTACCGGCGATATCTCAACCGGTCGCGAGATCGCAAGCCCCAGTAGGCTGTCCCATCAATGACTAGCCGCCTGAATCCAGTAGGAAATAGAATCAAGTTAAGCATGAGGTTAGGCAGAAATCTCAAGGCGATGAGCGGCTACCCTGTCAGGTCCTATCTCGTGGAACTGAGCGATTGGACCCAGCGCGATCGCGGCTAGCGATATCTCATAAAGGCTATCGCGTGTTTCTTAATGACGTCTCAATGACGATGCAGGCATGCTAATTTTTTCTGCTCAGTAGAGTTTTTTGCTGGGATCGCGGCTAAGTTGCATCATGGATAACCGTCTCAATGGTCTAAACCAACGATAGTTAATGAAGGATATGGCTAAGACTACAGCAACCCCCAAAAGAGTCGATAGGTGCACGTCGATAGGTGCACCTGTCACAGATGAATAGCAATACTCAGCAACTTGGGCAGGGTAGCCAAAGCGATAGATCCTGTGGGGGTGTATCGGCTATAAATAGCCGTTGGTTAAGGTGTGTAGGAGTTTATGAAACGTCATTGGTTCACATGGGCAGTTAGCGTTGTCCTATTTCTCTGGGCAGCTTTGTTGGTCATAGCGTCAGGCGCAGCCGATTCGTCCATCGCACAGTTTAGGGCGATGGCTGGGCTACCTGATGTAGCCGCTTCTCAGGAACAGGCGCTGGTGGCCTCCCCTGCTGGCAGTACTCAGGACTTTATCTACAGCGGCGCAACCTTAGCCCAAAGCGGGCCAACTTATCAGCCCCGCGAAGAAATTGCCTATGCCCACGAAACTAACTTTGGCGATCGCTACGCCGAAGATGCCTACGGAAACCCGGTCAACAACGACTTCATCTTAGTTCTACATGAGACCGTGGGCTCAGCCCGCAGCGCCATCAATACCTTTCAAACCCCCCACCCCCGCGACCAAGACCAGGTCAGCTACCACACGCTGATTGCCCGCGACGGCACCGTTATCTATATCGTGCCGCCGGAGCGACGGGCCTATGGCGCGGGCAACTCCGTATTTGATGGGCCCAGTGGACCTGAATCCGTCGTCACCAATTCGGCATTCCCCGCCTCTGTCAATAATTTTGCCTATCACGTCTCGTTAGAGACCCCCACGGACGGACGCGACAATGCCGCCGTCCACAGCGGCTACACCGAGCTACAGTATCAGTCACTGGCGTGGCTAATGGCCCGCACCAACATTCCAGACGACCGGATGACCACCCACCTCGCCGTGGATCGGTCTAACTCCAGGCAGGACCCCCGCAGCTTTAACTTTGTGCGATTCTTCGACCTGCTACACGAATACCCCAGTCGTCAAAACGCACCGGCGTGATTGGAATATTTTTTAACTGCCAGAGGCTACAGTGTCCAGCCAAAGGTCAAGGTTGAGATCATAGTGACCGGCCTGTTCCGTCGGATAGCGACCAGCCTCAATGCGCTGAATAATGTCAGGCAAGTTATCAATAAATTCTGGCCCTCGCGCAATCGGGTGCAGCGTCCAACCGTCAGGATTTGACAGGGTTGCCCGCCAGTTGGGGGTCTGCTCTAGCTTACGGGAGACCATCACCTCCCAAGAATCTAGAAAGCCACGTCCTGTCCAGTGGTTGAGCCAGTTAAGGACGCGAGGCGGCAACTGCTTGAGCCAGTCGCGCTTGTAGCCCATCCACAGCACTGGTATAGGCAGAAAGTTGTCGAAGGTCTGACGGTTGATCAGGTAGCAGCGACTGCCGAAAAACTTGAAACGATAGAAGCCATCGTCAGCCTCGTAGGTGACCCGCTGGTGCAGCTGACCATCTGCCGCCGGGGGACCGGCCAAAGGGCGCACAAAAATAACATCCGAGCGTCGCTGCATCAGGTCCATACCCTCACGGATCCAGCTATGACCGGGCTTTTGGTGTTGCAGCATGTCGCTGTCAAAGTGAACCACATAGTCGCCTGTGGTTTCTTCTAGGGAAAAGATGGTCCCGAGAATGGGGTACCCCTTCCAGTTGTGCGTCGGTTTGAGGTTCGCGCCAAAGTGCTTCTGGTAGACCCGCTGACGGTATTCATCGGAATACTCCATATCGACCAGCCGGTCGACAATACCAGCCGCCTTTAGCTGAGCGCAATTTTCCCGCAGCTGTTCCATCGTGCCGATGCCCGGACGGTTGCGTTTCTCCCCGCTCAGGGGAGCAACGTCAATAAACAGCACCTTTTCTGTAAAAGGATAGTGAGAGGTCCGCACCAGGTGGGGAATGGTCTCCATCATGAACGGAATATCCGTCCGGGCCACCATGATAGAGAGAGAACAGCTGGGATTAGACATAGGGGGTTAAATTAAGGGTTCGGTCGAGAGGATTTGATTCAGAATTGAGCTCAGGTGACAGGTCTCAGTATCAAGACTGAACCAGCTTCTTGAGCCGCCGCTTAAGTTGGGTGAGGGGCGCGGCCAGTGGTTTAGTGTCACCCGAATCGGCGCGGGGACGCACGGCGTCGGAGTCGTCAAGGTAACGATAGTATTCCCACAGGCTACGGTAGGGACCATCGGAGCGCATGGGGGTCCCGGCCCAGTGCAAATAGCGCAGTCGACGCTCGCCGTCGTAAAGCACATGGTCGCGCTCTTGAAAGTGCTTCATACCGCCCCAGCTACCGGGTTCATCTGCATTGGCTTGAGCAATGTTGAGCCGGTTAGGAATCTGCTTTAGGACCAGATAGTTCATGATCGGCTGGTCGGTCGTCCCCCCCGAAAAGTCAAAATACTCGCGATGCTGAGCGCAGTCTCGCAGCAGGTTGTACATTTGCTCTAGGGTAAAGCAAGATTTCTTTGACCCCCAAAGCCCGCTGTTAAAGACCGATTGGACAATATCAGAGGAAAACACCCCCTGGTCGATGGCCGTTTGAGAAAATACATCTCGCAGCTTACGACCGCTGAAGTGGTAGTCGCAGCAGATAAAGTCAGCCTGGTCTAGATAGGCCAATGTCTTCGATACCGGTTCGAAAAACAGAATATCGGTGTCAATGTATAGAAACTCATCCAACGGCCCAAACCAGGCCACCAACTTGCGTACCTTATTAGGCAACGCCAAAAAGTCGCGAGGGAAGATCTCGCCAATTTTCTCGGTGAATGCATTCAGAAACTCAAGGTCTGGAAAGAGCTGTACCCCATAAAGCCGCTGTAGCGTGTCAAAGGTCTGCTGGTAGTCATCGTTGAAGGGAATCAGGTACACCGGTACGTCAGTATCGTGCTGGCGCAGGCTAGCGAGGAGCGCGATCGCGTTGTCTCGCACCTTATCGTTCGCCACTATGTAAACGCCTCTAGACATAGGGATTAGCCCCGGCTTGGGTAAAAACTAAAATGAACCTTGAACATCAAACAGTGGGCAAACGCCCATGTGGGCAAACGCCCATACAGTCTGGTCTACGACCGTAGTGAGGTCTTAAAAAATGACTTGATTTGGTTGACGCCTTTCTCTAGGCGGGTCTGACGGCGGACCAGCGGCTGAGGTGGTCCCGTGAACTGGGGTTGCTCGTCTGGCGCGTGGAGATAGCGATAGTGCAGAAACACATCGCGGTAGGCAAAGTCGAGGTTTTCACCCTGGCAGAGTCGGGTGAAATATTTCGAAGACAGCCCGATGTAGTGCAGGTAGGTGAGCCGGTTACCGCGATCGCACAGGTAAGCTACCTTACCCTCAAAGTGCCGTTCAAAATGCGGCGACGTTACGCAGCAACCCGTCCGCCGGTCTGGCGGCAGTTGCTGAGAGAGGTTATGGACCGACAGCCCCAGCTTCAGCACCATGTAGTTAACAATGGACTGGTCTGGGCCGTTGATGTACAGCACCCCGGCTTCAGACTTGAGCTGTTCCAGAATCCAGCTGAGCTGCTCCGCTGTGAAGACGCCTCGACGCGACGCATACATCCCAGCACAGAAAATGTGAGTCAGCTGCTCAGCCGTAAACAGCGTTGGCAATTGGGGTGACTCAGCATTAAAAACATGGGTGACGTCCTTGTACTGAAAGTCATAGACCACCCAGTCCCAGTCATCCAGTGGCGCAAAAATACTGTCCAGCTTATCCAGCACCAGCGTGTCGGCATCCAGATAGATATATCGCTCAAACGGGCCATCAAAAGCGCAAAAGCGGCGATGCATACCGAGTCGATTCACCCCCTGCACCCCGCGATCACCCCAAGACTCCAATGCCGTAGGATGCGACGCCCAAATCTCAGCAGCAAAGGCTTCCCAACGCTCAATGGCCGCCATATCGTCAAACAGCGTGACGTGGTCCGGACGTTGTTCGATGACCGCCGCCAGCTTTTCGGTGTTGTCATCGTAGGGAATGACGCAAACCGGGTAGCCAGGGCTGTTGGTCTCGATACTATTCAGCAGTGCAATCAGCTGATCAAGCACCTTGTCGTTGGCCAGAGTGTAGATACCGCAGCTCACGGGTAT
>CAWUKV010000157.1:0-13602 GCA_963923025.1 uncultured bacterium | reverse complement strand
AGTGACGCTTGCTCTTTGGTTAGGTTACAGAACAGCTTCTGCTCAACCTTATCGGGCAAATCCTGAATAATCCGCTCATCCGTCTTCACACGCCGCAAAATAAACGGCTCCACCAGCTGCTTGAGGACCTGGGACCGACGCGGATCCTGTTCTCGCTGAATGGGAGATTCAAACTGTTCTCTAAATTGTTTTTGGTTACCCAGATAGCCCGGATTGAGAAACTGAAAAATCGACCATAGATCCATCAGGCGATTCTCGATGGGGGTACCCGTCAGCGCCAGGCGATGCTGTCCGGCAATCTGATTAATGGCTTTGGTTTGGGCAGCCTGAGGATTTTTAATATTTTGCGCCTCGTCCAACACCACCCGATGCCAGTCGATGGTCTGCAACAGCTGGCTGTCTCGTCTGGCTAGGCTAAACGACGTGATCACCACATCCTGTTCATCGCACAGCGCCGCAAACGACTCCGGTGCTTTGGTTCGTTGGGGTCCGTGGTGAATAGTGGCCCGCAGCGTCGGCGCGAACCTTGCTAGCTCGTGATACCAGTTGCCAATCACCGAGGTCGGACAAACCAGCAGCGTTGGGGCGATGGGTGCCGGTGTATCCGGCAGCTCCCGCTCCTGGATCAGCCGTGCAATCACCTGCACCGTTTTGCCCAACCCCATATCATCCGCCAAGCAACCGTTTAGCCCCAGCTGCTCCAGGTACCGAATCCAGGCAAGGCCACGCTTTTGATAGTTACGCAGGCTGCCCTGGAGTGCGGCGGGGTCCGCCGTCATTTCCAGTTGGCTGGGGTTGTCCAGCTGGGCCATCATCTCACTCAAAGAAGAGGCGCGATCGCACTGCACTTCCACATCCTCCCCCTGCTCTGCGCTCATCCGCAGGAACCCCAGCAGCGAGGTTTGCCGCGGCGTTTGCTCCACCAGCGTCTGCATCTCCTCCAGTTTGCTGGGGTCTAGCATCACCCACTGTCCCCGAATTTGCACCAGCGGCGTTTTGGCGCGAACCAGCTGCTGCCACTCTCGTTGGGTAATGGCGTCATCCCCCAGCGCTAGCTGGTACTCGTACTCCACTACATTGCTCAGCGAAAAGTACGTTTTGCTTTTGTCGTTGCCGGTCGGCTTGTTCCGAGCATTCAGCCGTAGCTTCAGCCGCCTGCGTCCCGCCGCTGTCCACCAGCTCGGCACAATCACCTTGAAGCCCGCACTTTCCAGCACCCAGGCCTCCTCCTGCAAGAACGCCACCGCCGCGTCCATCTCCAGCAGCAGCCCCACCGGCTGATCCGTCTCCAGTCCCTCCCACAGCAGCGGATAAATCCGCGCCGCCTGCCCCAGATTCAACAACAGCTGCTGCTCAAAGGTCTCACCCAGGAGCACCTTCATGGCCCACTGCTGACTGGGGTTCATCCGCCAGTAGTCCAGCAGGTCCAGCCGCACCGACGGGTCGGCCTTGAGCATCACCTGCAGCATCAGCGGCCAAGGGTCTTCGGTTTTACGGGGTGCATCCAACCGAAAGACCAGATAAAACGTGCTATTGGTTTGTGTTTGGCAGACGCGATCGCGCCATGCCTGCCACTGCTGATAGGTCTTGAGTCGCGCTGGCGTGCTGCCATGGGCAGCAAAGGTAGCTGTCACGCAGTCCGCCACAATCGTGCCGTCAACCAAGTTCAGAAATGTTCGAGGCAGTGGCGTCTGCGTCACCATGTCCGTCAGCCAGCTTTCAGAAAAGTGGCGCAGTAGTGCAGCCGGGTCGTAGGGGGTCGGCGCTGTCGAAGGCTCCATTTGCCCCAGGCGGCAGACCAGCGGCATCGCCGCCGCGTAGGTCGAGATCGCTTGCTCGTATCGGGCACCCACTGGCTGCCAGCCCGAATAGATATTGTATTCGTCGTCTCCGCTAGCCTCGCACTTCAACGCTGGAATGTAGTGATCGCCCTGGATCAAACCGATTAGCGTCTGGCTGTAGCGATACCAAAACAGCAGGTCGGCCCCAAACTGCCAGTCTCCGTTACCCCTCTCCCCATCGCTGTCAGCAACTTGTTGATAAAGCCGACGCAGCAGTGCCACCACAGGCGTCAAAAAGCCAGTTCCCGTCAGTACCGTCACCTGACAGGTCGTCACCTGCCACAGCGCTAGTTCAAACGCCTCACTGACAGACGCATCCGAAGACGGACTCAGCTCGGGTGAGGGTAGCGGTCCCTGTTTGTCAGTTGGCAACCAAATGTAAACCGTATCAATGGGGTAAGTCCCCATTGATACGGACTCAGGCTGCACCCCTAGCGTCGTTCCTAAAAACGCTGCCAGCGCCTTTTCAGAGAGATGCCGCGGGTGCGGACGAGGCTGGTGCGCCTTAGACGATTTCCGTTGAGTTCCTCGAACATCAGACTCAACCCAGAGGTAAAAATTGCCCTCCTGCACGAAGGTTGCTGTCGCTGTCGGAAACCAACCCCCATGCAGAACATACATCGTCAGATCAGCACCGCCTTACTACCGCATATGGATGCCCGCATATTGACACATCTATGACGCTTCACTTGTGGAAGAGTTACTAAAGCTTGGAGCCAAATAAGCCGCTAATGCCCCAATGAGGAATCCCGATACATTACGAATTACAGGAAGTGCCTCGGAGGTCCGCGTCACAACAGGCCCCAGCCCAAAGGCAATAAACAAAATGCCCCACAGCGGCGAGAAAATCAGCACCCATTGCCAAGCAATTAGCTGGCCCTCTTTGCGGGGGTGAGCCGTGATTCCACAAATCACACCACCCAAGATAGACGTCACCAGCGTTAGCAGCCACTGCTCACGCGGCAGACCCGGTACCACTGCGCAGCCACCACGGTTTAGACAGGTCTCTAAGGCAGCAACTGACTGCATTACCGACTGGTCTTGGCCGTTATCCCGCACAAAAAACTGATTGCCAAACCGGGTTTGTAGCTCAATCCAAAATACTCGGGGCAGCAGCTCGTACACCGCATCGCCCACGCTGAAGTTGAGGATGTTGCCACCGCGCTGGTCGGCCACAAGCATGATGCTCCGCTCGTCCAATCCCCAAAACTCTTTGACCGCCCGCCCAGGGGTCTCGTCCACTTGGGTCAAAATTCTAATTTTCCACCCTGTTTCAGCTTCGAATTCTGGCAGGTGCTCATCCAAATAGGTTTCCTCAGCCGTCGTTAAAATCCTGGCTAGGTCGATCACCACAGTGGGTTCATCTGGCAACAGGGCTGGATTATTGACGGCCTCAGCCGCTGGTGCAATCGTCCAAAGTCCCAATGCCAAACCTAGAACACAAAGGGTGCTAGCTAGGCGACGCCCAAACTTCCCCCAGATCGGCTCACTGCAGTGAGGGTTCATCATTATGTTTACTTTTGTTTACGTATATTTAATGTTAGTGAGTCAGCCCAAGATTAGTCAATGTAAGTACGATAAACCTACTCAAAATCGGCGAGCAGCCATATCCGGCACACTACATCTCAGCCCGTGAGTCGGACTGGGGCAGTTCAGTCACTGTTTCAGGAACAGTAGGAGTCGATAGCTCTAACGAAAGCTCTCTCGACTGTCCTGCGGCGTGTCCATCCGACTCATGATCAGCAGTACGTTTCTGACTGGTGGTATCCGAGCCAAAGGCACTAGCATCATCAGTTAACTCAGGACCTATCTCGGCAGCCGTTGGCTGTGGTCGAGTAGCGTTTACTGGTGGGCGGGGCGTCGGCGGATATTTCCGTCGCTTGCGGGTAGGTCGTTTAGGGGTTGGTGTTGTCAGTGCCGTCCATGCCGCCCGTGTCCCTGCCCACAGACTGCGTGAGGTCCGCTGCACCTGATGGGCCTGCCGCTGTGCAGTCACCAAGCTCCGATCAACCTGGCTCACAATCTGACGGGCGCTTTGGGCCGTGCCGGTCACATCCTCTGCCAAATCACCCAAATCGGCCCCAGTTTGACGCAGTGCCCTGAGCGTCGCGGGCAACTCACGATTCAACATCTCCAGCAGCAGCTCGGCACTCCGGGCCGTCCGCGCCAAACCAATCAGCGCTGGAATAGCCAGTACCAGTAGGACTATTAGGCTTAGTGCCAGCAGCCCAACCGACAGCCCCAACCAGAACATTGGACTATTCACGATGGGCAGGCGGTTCTTGAACGATAGGATCCTGCGGGGGATAGGCGGCATACTCCTGTCGAGTGGCAGCCTGCCCAGCAATCACTGCACTTCTCAGCCGTTCCAGGGTGCCCGCCCAGTTGTAGAGCGCCGTTTCTGACAGGCGGTCGGTCTGTAGCTGTAGGCTAGTGGCCAGATCTTCAACCAGTTCGGGCACCGCGTCTGCCGATTTTTTCAGGACTTGCCGCGTTTCACGACCGCTCTTGGGTGCAGCCAGCAGTCCCGCAACTGCACCGAGGGCTGCGCCCAACAGCACTCCGCCCACAAACGCCCCACCTGAAGAATTCTCTGCCATAGTGACTGTCCTACTCCGCTTGCCTAAACTGCTGATCTAATCCGTCGGTTTGAGCCGTTTCTAGAGACATCCAAGTCATGAGAGTCCGTGGTCTAACCCAGCCCTGCCCACGGATCACCCTCAGCGTAGATGCCCATGTGTACAGCTAGTGCGCCTAATTATAAAGTTTCTAGAACGCTCAATTCGTTCTCCTCGACCCGTTCCCTAAAATCGCCGCCGGATCCATCGTATCTGCTCAAGCAGTCCAATTAGCTGGATGAGCTGCAACTGCCGTCGCTGCCACACCGCATATTGCTGCTGCGCCTTGACCAATGTGTAGCGTCCTTGCATCAGCCTCACCGTGGTAACCGGCAACCCTAACGTCCACTGCCGCTCCCACGTATCCAGCTGTCTACGCCAGTGTCGCAACCGTCTCTGATAGTGCCAGCAGCCATAGGCCAGAATCAAGCAGCCCCCCGCCGTCAGCAAATTCAATACAATCAGGGCAATGAACACCAAACCACTCAGGCAGTAACAGTCAGACGAAACTACTCTGCTCCATTATGCCAGTCTGATCCTCGGGTGAAGCGCCGCCCGTCCGTATCTGAGCAATGGCCCAATCCTGTTTTCTACAGCGTTGGGCACCGCACTTGAGCCCCCCTTGTCGCTACCTTCTCAGCACACATCGAGCGAGATCCGTCACTATGGCCAACTCTAAACAAAATCCACATCAACCTAAAAACAATCCTAAATACCGGAGCAAACCCAATCACCCTGTCGTCTAATGTAACGGCGTATCCAAGGCCAACTGCGATGTTCGAGCGTCCCGATGCGGACTACCTTCAAGACCTGCTCGCCGGCTATGTGCTCGGCACCCTAGACCGGGTTGAACGCCATTATCTAGAAGAGCAAATGGCTCGCGACCCCAAGCTGCAGCGAGTGCTCTACCAACTTGAACAGGCATTGGAAACCGTCGAGAAGCCCAGCCGCAGCGATCGCATCTCTCCGACAGCTCTCCCCCCCGTTAAACGGCGCACCGCTCCCGTGCCAGCACCGGAACGGCGACGAGCCAAATGGGTTGTTGTCCTGAGCGCGTTGGCAGCAGTCGGAGCCATGTCCGTCAGTCTGCCCTGGCTCCGCCAGCGCTATGACCTACCTCAGTTTGTCAGCGATTGGATTCCAAGACAGGCTGAAGCCCCGCAGTCTCTGACGACCTGGGACAGCCTCAAGTTTTTACTCGAAGATCACAGCCGGGTTCAAGCTACCCAAGCAGAACAGTCCCAAACGTCTCAACCCAATGCAGATATCACGGCCACGGAGCTAGACGAGGCCTACATTACGTTAGAACAGGTCTTTGCCGAAACGGTTGGTATTCAGGCCCTAACCCACGATGATGTCCGCCTGCTACGCGGCAGCTATTACGAACAGCCACACCTCCATGGCCTTCGGCTTACCTATCGACTGGGGCCGCAGAATCCAGCCACCGCAGACACAGTGCTCACGATTTACCAGCTCCAGCCCCGCAGTGACGCAGAACTGTGGCTCGATGGGCAGGTCTTTATTGAATCGAGTAACGGTACCAACCTACTCGTATGGCGCGCCGATGCCATGATTTATGCGATCGCTGCCCAGCTAACCCTAGACGAGTTGCGGCTATATGCTGATGCCCTGGCACCACTTTAGGTAATCGTCTGTAGGCCGACAGCCTAGATCAACAGTCTCTTTCCTGAGCAAGACTTCAAAAAACTGTAGCCTCAAAAACTGGCTCCTTGTTGAAACCATTCAATCAGGTGCCCGTCTATACCAGTAACCCATCTAAGCCCACTAAGATGCGTCGGTTACTGAGCTGCTTGAGGTTTTGGCTAGGTCATGGAGTCTAAAGAACTATTAATTGAAGAGGTTGATGTCCAGCGCTATTGGCTCGTGCTAAAGCGGCGTTGGCTACCGGCATCAGCTGTGTTTACGGCCGCTGTGGCGGCAGCCCTATTTGCGGCCCTGTCGCAACGCCCCACGTATCAAGCAACGGGCAAGGTCCTTGTTCAAACAGACCGGGCAGCAACCCTAACGGGCATCGCTCAAGAGCTGGGTGAAGTTGAGTCATTGATGATGACCCGTGACCCCCTCGACACCCAGGAGGCCATCATATCCTCAGGGCCCATCCTGGAGGACACCATTCGTGTCCTCAACATTCGTGACGACAAGGGTGAACTGGTCACCCCAGAGGACTTAGCTAAGGGGCTAGAAGTGACCGTCCTAGACGGCACCGATGTCCTGCAAATCGACTACAAGTCTGCCCAGCCCGAGCTGTCGGCAGCGGTGGTCAACCAGATTATGCAGTCCTACATTGCCACCAATATCCAAAGCAACCGGGCCGAGGTTCGAGCGGCTCGTCGGTTTCTGGAGCGGGAGTTGCCCCAGGCCGAGGCCGACGTTGAACGGCTGTCCCAGGCGCTACAGCAGTTCAACGAACAAAACCGGATTGTCTCCCTCGAAAAAGAGGCTGACGCAACCGTTACGGCCATTGCCCAATTAGATAGTCAAATTGCCAACACCCAAGCGGAGCTGGCTCGCGCTGAAACCAACGCTTCTGGCCTCCGCCAGCAGTTAGGTATGCCCTTGGACGATGCCCTAACCCTGTCGGCCTTGGCTCAATCCAGCAGCGTTCAGCAGGCGTTTAGCAATTGGCAGCTGGCCCAAACCGAACTCGCTAACGGCCGCACACGCTATACCGCTCAGCATCCCACCATTCGAGAGCTTGCCCGTCAGGAAGCGGCCATGGCCGAAGTTCTACAGGAACGCATTTCTGAAGTAGCAGGGACGCGGCTGCCCATCTCCAGTGGCACCCTACAGATTAGTCCAACACAGCAGCGGCTTGCCGATGAACTGGTTGCGGCTGAGATTCAGCGGTCTAGTATTTACAATCAGCTCGGTACCCTGGCCTCTACCCGTGATGCCTATGTGGAATGGGCTGACGTCTTCCCCAGTCTAGAGCGCACCCAAATCGAGCTCCAGCAGCGGCTGGACTATGCTCGGACCACCTACGAAGCGCTGCTCCAACGGCTACAGGAGATCCGACTGGCCGAGAACCAGAACGTGGGTAGCGCTCGAGTGGTCGAAGCAGCTAATGTCCCCAGTGAACCGTCGGCATCCAGTCAATTTGTCTTCCTGATGTTAGGGGCCGTTGTCGGCGCATTTATGGGTATCGCCACGGCCTTTCTACTGGACCTGGTGGACCGCTCCATCAAAACCGTCAAAGATGCCGAGCGGGCAATGGGCTATGTCCTGCTAGGCGTTATTCCTAAGTTTGAACTGCCCTCTACCGACTGGCAGGAGGATGCCCTGCTGCCAATGGATGAAGGGCTCCCATCCGAGCGAATTGTCACGCTACAAAACACGTTTCCAATGGTTTCGGGTGCTTATCAAATGCTCCAGGCCAACCTGCGCTTTATCAGTTCCGACAAGCAGCAAAAATCCATTGTGGTGACCAGCTCTACCGCAGGTGAAGGCAAGTCAGAGGTCTGTGCCAACTTGGCCGCCTCCATTGCCCAAACCCAGCGTCGGGTATTGTTGGTGGATGCTGACATGCGCAACCCCCAACAGCACGCCCTCTGGAATACCCTAAACCTTACGGGTCTGAGCCATGTTCTGGTCGGCGAAGGGCGACTTCAGGATGCAGTACAGCCCATCAATGAAAATCTCTCCCTATTACCCGCTGGCGTAGTGCCACCCAACCCACTGGCACTCCTAGACTCAGAACGGATGGCTACCCTGCTAGCGACCTTTGCCCAGCAGTACGACTACGTCATCATCGATAGCCCTGCCCTGGCAGGTACAGCAGACGCGGCAGTAATCGGCAATTGGGCGGACGGGATCTTACTAGTCGTTCGCCCCCGCTGGGTCACCTACGATGGAGCATTATCGGCTAAGACGCTACTGACCCGTTCGGGTGCCAATGTGTTGGGCATAGTTGCCAACGGTACCGATCTCAAGGTCGAGTCGAGTGAGTATGCCTACACAGCTCAAGCCTCTGGTTTACAGGCCGCAGATAGCGTGCCCCTGGCCAATTACGACACCGAAGATACAACGGTAGACCGCACTAGTCGGCTGTCTGAGCCCGTGCCGGTAACCGCCATTGACGAAGATCCTTGGGAGTAAGCCATGACCTTTTTTGTTCAATATCGCGCCTTTTTTGCTCAGCATCGCGTTTATCAGGTCAGCCTCAAAGCGGCGATCGCTCTACTTCTATTGGTCAGTACGGCTAAGGCTCAACCAGTCTCAGCCCAGTCGGCCCCAGAGCAGCTAGTCTCAGCCCGGATAGCAGCCTCTCAATCGGAGCAATCCGCGCCCGGTGTTATCTCAGTCACGGAAGCTGAAACCACTGAAGCTATCATCCCAGAACCCTTTGTCACCCCCCAGGGCTACAGCGAATATGTATTGGGTCCCAGCGATCAAATTGTTGTTTCGGTCGTGGGTTATCCAGAGTTTGAAGGGGGCTACGTCGTCCTGCCCGATGGGACGGTGACATTACCGCTGGCCGGATCAATTCCGGTAGCCGGCCGGAGTCTTGGCCAGGTGGAGCAGCTCATCGATAGCCAGCTCAGATACTATCTGGTTGACCCGGTAGTAGATGTGGGCTTAGCAACGCTTCGGCCCGTCATTGTCAGTGTTTCGGGGGCGGTCCATCGCCCTGGTCCAGTGCAGTTAACCAGTCTGACTAATACTAACTCGGCCTCAGAGCGTACTCTCCAGCAAGATTTTACCGATGGCCTGCCTACCCTGAGCGCAGCGCTGCTAGCAGCGGGAGGCGTTACCCGTGATGCCGACATTCGCGTGGTCACCGTCCGCCGCCTGCTTCCCAACGGTCGGCTCCAAACTATTACTATCGACCTTTGGGAAGCCATTCAAGCCGAGGGCATCGGTGCAAATTTTGTTCTCCGCGATGGCGACACGGTCTTTCTACCCCGTCTAAACGGAGAGGAATTGGATCGTCGCCTAATTGCCAGCTCTAGTATTGCCCCCGAGACTATCCCAGTGCGCGTCGTGGGTGAGGTGACAACACCGGGCGAAGTTCAGGTCTCCCCCGATAGCTCTGTCTCGGGGGCTGTTGCCGCAGCGGGAGGCCCAACCACAGATGCCAACCTCAGCAACGTTGTGCTGGTGCGGATGGACGAGAGTGGTGAGGTGACTCAGCAACCCCTGGACCTTAGCAGTCTGATCGACAGTTACCAGGTCCAAGAAGGTGACGTGATTCTTGTCGCCAAGCGGGGTTATCTGTCCTTCTTCGATACATTGGGTCGGGTATTAAACCCCCTCAATCTATTTGGCATTTTTGGGAACTAGGCTTGTCGTAACCGCTAGATCTGCAGAAAAAAGTCTCATGATCCAAGTGACCATGACTACCAGTTGCGGACCTAGCGGCGCAACGTAACCATTCGAAATTAATCTGTTGCATTTATGATTAACAAGTAGCTCTGTGCATTGGCACAGGGCTGTTTTTTTGCCGGTCAATAGTCACAAACTGCCCAATTTCGCCCCGCAAACCACTCGGGATCCTTACCCGTATGGCGTTAGCTATAAACCCGTATAAAAGCGTACAGAATAACAATTTGTATCTTTTGCTACGGGTTGGAGAACTCTGTTTTGAATCAGACAGTCAATAGTAACTATGGGGCCGAAAAGTCACTTTCCTCAAACGTCATAGTTTGTTGAAACAGCATAAAGACCATGTCGATTGAGGAACAATCTTCGATCGAACGAGTAGCAAAGTGATTTTTTAATCTAGAACAGTTTGATTGTTAGAGATGTGAAAACATGATGCCGTCGAACAGTATCACTTTCTCTGCGCCCAGGCATAAAGTGCTGGTGAGCCCATGCTACAGCGAAGCTCAAAACCTGAGAACTGCCATCAAAGCCATGTTTGTCCAGACAATTCTCCCTTCAGACAATTCTCCCCAAGGATGCCTGGAACCTTTTTGTCCGGCCCAAGTCAGGTTTCTTACTACCCATCACCCGTTGGTGCCGCCATCACCTGGGTGGTGTGAAACAACGTTGCTGTTACGCGAAGCATTGCGATGTAAGGCGGTGGAGTTAAACGCTGAAGCGCAACTCTGCTTGTGGTCAATTTTCCAGACGGACCGACCTGGCATCGACTGGTCACGGGTCTGGTCACGGTTTGTTCTGCGGTGGTGGTGTCGGACCTATGACATAGCGTGATAGTGCATAGGTCTAACACTAAAACAACGGTAGCTACAGCAATCCTATCGGACTGCTGTTCAGGGACATATTTCGAATTAACTAACCTGTTGGTAAAGGTATTGCGATGATAGTGCTTCATTGGGGGCTGCTCCTGTTGGCAGGGCTCCTGCTGCTGCCTGCTGTGGTGATATGGGTAGAGGTGCTGGCGGCTGTGGCGCTCCCTTCCCCAGTTCTTCCAAAAACTAACAGCAAGGCGTTATCGGTTCAGCGCGCTGTCCTCATCCCAGCCCATAACGAAGCGTTGGTAATTGAACAAACGCTGCACCAGCTGCTGCATCAGCTCCGCCCTACCGATCAGCTCGTGGTCGTAGCCGACAACTGCACCGACGGGACCGCTGAGATGGCTAGTCGTTTGGGCGCGACCGTTTTAGCCCGAGAAGACGCCAACCAACGAGGAAAGGGCTACGCCCTAGACTTTGGGCTACAGTACCTGGCCCAAGCCTCATCTGGTCCGCCCGGTGTAGTAGTAGTTGTGGATGCCGACTGTCAAGTAGAAGAAGGCACCCTCGATCTGCTCTGCGATCGCGCCCTTCAGACCCAGCGTCCAACCCAGGCTGTGTACCTGTTCAAATCCGCCACCGAGCACCCTTCGTCCCAGCAGTTGGTCTCGCTTCTGGCTATCCGCGTCAAAAACTGGGCTCGCCCCCTCGGCTTGCATCATCTGGGGCAGCCCTGCCTACTAACAGGGACGGGGATGGCCTTTCCCTGGAAAGCACTACAGTCGGTCTCACTCGCCAGCAGTAACCTAGTCGAGGACATGCAGCTAGGTCTGGATCTAACGCTGGCGGGCTATCCACCCCTGCTATGCCCCGAAGCCAGGGTCCTGGGCACGCAACCCCAAACCGCCCATGCCGCTACTACCCAACGGACCCGTTGGGAGCACGGTCATTTACGCACGTTAGCCCTCGTTCCCCGTTTACTCTGGACTGCATGCCGTCAGCGTCAGCTGGCTCTGCTGGCCCTAGCCCTGGACCTGGCCGTTCCGCCCCTAACGCTGCTAGCCCTGCTGTGGTTGGGGACCACTGGTCTCACTACTCTATACGGCTGGTTAGGTGGCAACTGGCTATCAGCTTGGGTTAGCTACGGTACCGGACTACTGTTTGTGACAGCTGTGCTGCTAGCATGGCGTCATTTTGCCCGCAACATTGCCCTTGGTCAGCTGCTCTCGGTCCCGCTGTACTTACTTTGGAAAGTGCCGCTCTATCTAAAATTTGTCACTGCCCCACAGATTCAGTGGGTCCGCACCGATAGGGATTAGGTCGGCAGGCACTGGCCCCTCTTTGGCAGCGGGTGCGCACCGTCCCCCAAGGCGGCAGAATGGGGAGTGACTTGTCTAATAGCGCTATGACCTCTTCCTTGCCCCGTCGAGTTGGCTGGCGACTGGCGATCGCCACCTGGATTGCCATTGTCGGGACCTTTGCCGTCAATACCCTGTCTAACTTCTTCCCCCCGGGTGGCCTCAACGTTGGTGAAATTTCCAACACGGTTTTGGGTGGCGTGCTGATTACGCCAGCGAGTTATGCCTTTGCAATTTGGGGGCTGATCTACCTAGCCCTGATCACCTACGGCTTTTACCAGTCCAAACCAGCCCAACGGCGATCGCCAACCATCCGACAGGCCAACCGATGGCTGATAGTGGCCTGCCTCGTGCAAATGGGCTGGATTTTTCTGTTTACTTTACAGTTATTTTGGCTATCGGTGCTGGCCATGCTGGGTATTTTGATTCCCTTGATCTTGGCTTATCAACAGGTCTGGCAACGTCCCAAGGCTGATCGTGCTTACAGACGTTATGCTCGCACCCCCTTTAGCCTTTACCTCGCCTGGATCTCAGTTGCCACTATTATCAACGTTGCCTCAGCGCTGTACGCATCGGGCTGGACAGGGTGGTTATTTGGCCCAGTGGGCTGGACCATCGCTATGATTTTGGTCAGCGCCATCGTCGGCATGGGCATAGCCTGGCTGAGGCGAGACATGGCTTTTGTTGGCGTCTTTCTGTGGGCCTACACCGCGATCGCGGTTCGCCACACACAAACGGCTAGCATTTGGATCACCACGTTGGTCGCAGGGGTACTGGTCTTGGGGGTCTTAGCAGTCAGCTATCGACAGCACCAACGCTGACTGAAAGGGAATGAAGTCAGAAGCAATCAAGCAAGAATCCTCCGTCGAGCGGACGTATTAAGCGAGCGCATTAAATTACATTAAATCGCCAGATCCGAACACGTACGGTTAAAGCGATCGCACTACCCCGTGCGACACACCGATGACGCTGTTTGGGGTGAAGCTGCAAGAGCGCACGTAAAAACACGGACGTTTCTCATCGGTTGAGGATATCTCTTAGCGCTAAAGCTAGTAACTGCTGTTTCTAAGACACCATTGGGAACCCTGAGGCGGCATCTACCGAAGAGACCGTACTTATGTCTAAGATTGTCCCAATTGAGCTAGAAGACGGCGTCAAAATCTACATCGAAGCCAACGATATAGACGCAATCTCACCGTCAACCCCGCAACCCCAGGTAGAACGACGGAGAGGCGGTCAAAAAGGTATTGGTACCGGCGCAGCAACGCTGGCAACAGCCGGTACGGCAGCCATTACCCAGAGTTTTCAGGCGATAGAAGGCACGATTCGCACCTACACCAGCCACACGCTGCGGGCCTTCAAAGAGATGGCAACCGCCAATGTCGAAAAAGTCACGCTCCAGTTCGGCATTCAAGTCGGCGGTGAGGCGGGCGTGCCCTACGTAACCAAGGGCACTGCAGAGAGCAATCTCACCATCACCGTAGAGTGTACGTTCAAGGAGTAAGACGCACTGCCAGGAGCTCGAGCAACGTGCCGCAATGTGATGCCCACCGAATAGCCAATGCTACGGCATAGGCGTGATAACCACAAAAAAGGGAGCCGACATGTCGGCTCCCTTTTTTGCATTACC
>CAWUKV010000156.1:0-13607 GCA_963923025.1 uncultured bacterium | reverse complement strand
GGGGGCGAGTGTGAGTTTATTGTGTCTCGGGGCCAAATGCGCTGACGATGCAGGCTCCAATCGTATCGTTGGTTGAAGCCAAGAAGAGTGATATCAAAAGTGGTTTGGGTCAGTGCATTGCTCAGATGCTTGGCGCCCAGCGATGTAACCAGATCGAGGGCAACGAGATCGCAACTATTTATGGTTGCGTAACGACTGGTGAGGACTGGCAGTTTCTATCACTACAGGACACTTCTATTTCGGTAGACAACCAGCGCTACTATATCAACGAGTTAGAAAAGGTTCTAGGTATCTTTCAACAAATCGTCGATAGTAACTGACAGGCGCTGCTAAGTCTCATCTGTATTCGCTAGGTGCTGCGTCAGCCTCAACAGAATATGTGGTAGCGCCCTAGAGCAGGGAAAAGTTTCGGAACTTAAGCTTATGCCCTGAAGCATTCACAGTTTCTACCAGAACTTGTTGATGCTTCAGAGGGGAAAGACATACTTGCTTACCTTCCAGTATTTGCGGGTATTGGGAGTGAGCCGTAATGACCAATTTTTGATGAGAGGTAAACGGCGTAAGTCCTATCTGCTCGGCTTGTGGCGCGGGACGCTGGGCAAAGGCGGCGCTGCCGATAGCGGCTGAGTCTTGGGGCGACGTGTAGAAGGCGATAACACGAGCCCAGGAATATTTCGCGTTGTGCATGTTGCAAGTCGCAAACTACAGCTCTGGTGCAATGCCCTGCGATCTCAACTGTTCCTGAAGCCGTTCTAGCTTCTCCTCTCGAAGCGGGGGTGCGAGTTTGCCTGGGTCATTGGACTACGCAGGGACGATGACGGTCCCGGTTCCAGCGAGGTCGAAGGCGGTGTGGATGGCTTTGAGGGCATCTACGCCATCGGACTCGGCGACAACGCAGCTCACTTTGATTTCTGAGGTGGCGATCATCTGAATGTTGATGTCGTGTTCGGCCAGGGCACGGAATAGCTTGGCGGCGGTTCCAGGATTGTGAACCATGCCGACGCCGACGGCGCTGACCTTGGCAATGTTCTTGTCTACTACTACTTCTGCGCCGTCCATGTCCTGGGTCAGGGTATGGAGCAGATCCTTGGTGAGGTCCGCGTCCCCGTCGGCTACGGTAAAAGCAATGTCACGGGTAGGACAGCCACCGCGTACGTGGCACCGCTGGGACTGGATAATCATATCCACGCTGATGCTGCGGTCGGCTAGGGTTTGAAAGATTTTGGCAGCCATGCCGGGCTGATCGGGCACGTGGCGAATCGCCAGACGAGCCTGACTACGATCAAGGGCCACACCGCGTACGGCTGACGCTTGCTGGGCTTTCTCAGAAATTGAATCAGCCACCTGAACCGCAGACTGATGCACATAGAAGGTTTTGCAGAGGGTGGCGATGGCGCGATCGCAATCTTTTTCTGCCACCGTACAGCTCACCTTCACCTCAGAAGTCGAGATCATCTGAATGTTCACACCCGCCTCGGCCAGGGTAGAGAACATTCTCGCCGCTACGCCGGGCCGACCAATCATACCCGCACCGGCAATACTGACCTTGGCAATGCTGCGGTCGATCATTACCTCAGCCTCATTTGTCGCGCTGGGTTGGGTCCGCAAAGCCGGGGAAATCGCTGCGGCCACTGCCTCAGCCCGCTTCAGAATGGGCTTTTCAACGGTGAAGGCGATATCGTTGCTGTTGCCCTCGTGGATGGACTGAATAATCAGGTCCACATCCAGGTTCTGCCCGCCAATCTCACCAAATAGACTAGCGGCGACACCTGGACGATCAGGGACGCGGAGCAGCGCTACTTTCGCCTGGTTCATGTCAAACTCCACGCCGTCTACGGCCTGGGCGAGTTCTAGCCCCTCCAGCGGGCGGGGCGGACGATTGGGAGAGACGACCCGCGTACCGGGCTCGTCGCTCCAGCTAGAGCGGACGACTAGCGTAATTCCATAGTTGCGGGCAATTTCTACCGCGCGGGGATGCAGCACCTTGGCCCCCAGGCTAGCCAGCTCCAGCATTTCATCGCTGGTGATTTCCTCCATCAGCTGGGCCTCGGGCACCAGACGAGGATCGGTGGTGAGAATGCCGGGAACGTCGGTATAGATCTCGCAGCGGTCCGCCTGTAGGGCAGCGGCCAGTGCCACCGCCGACGTGTCGGAGCCGCCGCGGCCCAGGGTGGTGATTTCCTTTGCTTCACTGACGCCTTGGAATCCTGCCACCACGACAACCTGCCCCTCAGCTAAATGGCGCTGAAGTCGCTCGGTGCTAATTTCCAGAATCCTGGCATGGGAGTGGTTTGCCTCGGTGACAATGCCGACCTGAGCGCCCGTCAGGGAGATAGCGGACTGGCCCAGCCCGTGCAGCGCCATGCTCAGCAGCGCAATGGAAATTTGCTCACCCGTGGACAGCAGCATGTCCATTTCACGGCGGCTGGGATCGTCAGAAATTTCCCCTGCCAGCTTTACCAGCCCATCGGTCGTTTTGCCCATCGCTGAGACGACCACCACCACCTGATTACCGGCATCAACGGTCGCTTTGACCCGCTCGGCTACGGCCCGAATCCGCTCGGAGGTGCCAACGGAGGTACCGCCATATTTTTGAACGACTAGCGCCATGCTCTCACCTGCTGAGTTGCCCGTTCATTGGGCTAATTTTATGGATACCTTCAGCTTATCAGCCTGGAATCTCGCAGATTGCTTAAGAAGTTACTAGCGCAATCTAGGACTAGATGCCGAGATTCTACGGGTGCGATCGCACCTTGCTGCTTATCAAACTGTGCGTAGGGGTTTCTTGTCTTGAGATAAATCTACACCAGTCAATGAGCAGGCATTCATACCTGAAGAAAGAATCTGCATTGCCGTCATGATTAGGTGACCAAAAAATTGATATGCACCCAATTATCGATTTTGAGTGATGGTTTTGAGCCTGCAGACCGATCTAATCGTTCCTCGCAGAATCAAGACTAGAACGGGTTTTCACAGACACGAGGCGGGCCTATTAAGCCCACTAAATAGCCGGTTCACCCCTAGGACTTACCATTGAGAAATTTTGGTAAATGTACCTATTAGGGCTTTCAAGAGCCCGGAACGCAGGCTAAACTGAACCCAATGTACTTAATATTTAGTTACATCCATGACAGCAGTACTCCAAGGCCGACCGACGACCGCTGAGCCGAAGACAGGACAGTCTACGCTACACCACGTCGTCATCGTAGGCGGTGGCTTTGGGGGGCTGTATGCGGCTAAGTCTTTAGGCAATGCAAACGTTCGCGTCACCCTTATTGACAAGCGAAACTTCCACCTTTTCCAGCCGCTGCTGTACCAGGTAGCGACGGGCGGCCTCTCTGCGGGCGATATCTCTTCACCGTTGCGCGCCATCCTTAGCCGTCAGAAGAATGTGAACGTGGTCATGGGTGAAGTGGTCGAGGTCGACCCCAAACGTCAGCAGGTGCGCCTCAAGCGTAATGAGGTGATCAGCTACGACAGCCTAGTCATTGCGACGGGCTCTAGCCACCACTACTTTGGTAACGACCAGTGGGCCGACATTGCCCCCGGCATGAAGACGATCGAGGACGCCCTCGAAGTGCGTCGCCGTATTTTCCTGGCTTTCGAAGCTGCCGAGAAGACCACCGACCCCGACCTCCGCAAGGCGCTGCTGACCTTCTATGTGGTCGGTGCGGGTCCTACCGGTGTTGAGCTGGCGGGTGCCCTAGCCGAAGTCGCTTACGAAACGATTAAAGACGATTTCCGCAACATCGACCCCCGCGAGACCAAGATTGTCCTGCTAGAGGGTATGGACCGAGTACTGCCCCCTTACCCTGCTGACCTGTCTGCCGCTGCGCAGAAGTCGCTGGAGAAGCTGGGCGTTGAAGTCCGTACCAAGTCCCTCGTTACGGATATCGACGGCGATAACGTCACCATCAAAAGTGGCGACAAGATTGAGAAAACTCAGGCCTGCACCGTCATCTGGGCGGCAGGTGTCAAGGCTTCTCCTCTGGGTAAAGCGCTGTCTGAGAAAACCGGCGCTGAGCTAGACCGTATCGGTCGCGTCATTGTCGAATCTGACCTGAGTGTGCCGGGCTACCCTAACCTGTACATTGCCGGGGACCTGGCCCACTACATCCCTGAAGGCGAAGAGCGGCCCCTGCCCGGTACGGCAGCCGTTGCTATGCAGCAGGGCAGCTACCTGGCTAAAACCATCAAGCGTAAGCTGGCCAAGAAGACCGTCCCCGCCTTTCAATACAAGGACCAGGGCAGCATGGCCGTGATTGGCCGCAACGAGGCTGTTGCAAACCTAAACTTCACGAAGCTCTCTGGCTTCCCCGCCTGGTTTATCTGGATCTTCGTTCACATCTATTACCTCATCGAGTTCGACAACAAGCTGCTGGTGCTGATGCAGTGGGGCTGGCAATACTTCACTAGCCAGCGCGGCGCGCGTCTAATCACAGGCGATGACACGATTCCGGCGCTGTCGGCCGAGGTGATGGCCAGTATGGAAACTGAGACCGAGCTGGTTTCGGTTGGGGACGAGTCGAAAGAGATGGTTGAGGCTTAGTCTGAACCGGAAGGTATAGCAGCCGCCAGATCCTTTAGGACAAGGCTGCGACGCCATAGGGTTCTATGCCAAGCAGGATTGCCGTACTCGGTGTCCTAACCGATATGGCGTTAGCTACATGACAGTCGCCACAAGCGTTTGTGCACGACTGTGAGCCACTGGGCTGCCGCGTCAAGCACTTCACAGAAATGTTCTAAGCACAGTGGCGAAGGCTATAAATCTACGAGAACCTGCGTAGTTTTTTGTAGCGGCAACCGAACTCTGCCCTCAGCGTGCTGTAGCCCTTTTTAGGGTCGGGTAGGCTAAAGGGAGGGGTAAGGAGCGGACGATGCTGAAAATTTCTAACGCGGTTTCGATACCGGATAGCGAGATCGAGCTTAGCGCGATGCGATCGCAGGGTGCTGGCGGTCAAAACGTTAACAAAGTTGCGACGGCCATTCACCTCCGCTTTGACGTTGCTGCTTCCTCCTTGCCTGACAACTACAAAGAGCGAGTGCTAAAGCTGAAGGACAAACGGCTGACGAAAGACGGTGTCATTGTGATTAAGTCGCAGCAACACCGTAGCCAAGAGCGCAACCGAGAGGCGGCCCTGGCACGGTTAAAGACCATGATTCAAAGCGTCATGGTCACCCCCAAGCGGCGGCGACCCACACAGCCCAGTCGAGCGGTCCAGAAGAAGCGGTTGGACAACAAGGCACGGCGAGGACAGGTCAAAGCGCTGCGCCGTCGAGTTGAGATGGATTAGTCTTTCCGACTTACTGTTCGTCATCTTCGAGGGCGGTGGGCCGATTAGCAGGACGCTCGGCTAATCGAATAGTGTAGCGCTGTCCGTCAAAGACCAAGACGGGTTCACCCTGTGGAATGGGGGTGTTCACATTGTCAACGTCGCTACGACCCAGGTTTGCGGCAGGGTCTGGTCCAGGTGCGATGGCTAAGCCGGTTCTGGGAACCATCGCACGCTCCCCGAGCGCATTGGCATTTTCTAATAGATAGGCCAGCTGGGTCTGGGTTTCGAGCTGCTGGGTCGAAGACACCAGCCCGCTCAGGCCATTAACCAAGTTGCGAATATTGGTGCGGAAGGCCGGGTCACCGGTTAGCTCGTCCACGTCGGCCATGATTTTCTGCGCCCCCTGAAACACGTCACGGGCCGACTCTAGCGTCTGCTGTAGCAGGACCAAATTTTCGGTGGTGTTGAGCGAGTTGGTAATGTCGCGCAGGTCTTCGGCGGCAGCGGCGGCGTTGCTAGTCAGCAGCTCTAAGTCGTCGATGAGGCGACCATCCCGCACCCTAGGACCCAGGACATCCAGCGTACTGCGGAGCTGAACGCTGCTGGCGGTGATGTTGTCGAGCGTTGTGGACAGATTCCCTCGGTTGGCCACCAGCAGGGTGTTGACCTCGGCCAGCGTAATGTCGAGATTTTGCGCGGTACGGGCGGTGCTAATTTCGATTTGCTGGGCTGCACTACCCACTGAATCAACGGACTGACGGGCAGATAGGGCCAGCGGGCCAATTTCTTGTCGGGTATCTTCCGCTAACAGGGTTAGCTCTTCTGTCAGGTCCACGACGTTAGCTGCGACGTCGTTAGTATTGCTGAGAATTTGGCTGATTTCAGCCGTAATTTCAGGGTCAGCAATAAAATCAGCAATTTGTTCGGCGGAGCGCAGCAGGTCTTCGTAACTAACGCCCACGGTGCCTTCTAAGCGATCGCCATTGCAAAGGACGATGCGACTATTGCAGTCGTTGGCTAAGGGGCTGATGGCAAGTTGCGCTTCAGTTAGCGTTTCAAGGGGGGTGATGGCAACGGCAGTTTCGCCAATCAGGCCAGACTGCGTTGTTTCGATCAGCACCGCCGCTGGAATCCGCAGGGAGCCGTCTAGAATTTCGATGTTGACATCGACAGTATTCGTATTGGGCTCGATAGCGACAACTCGCCCTACGGGCACTCCGCGGTAGCTGACGGGCGTGCCAGTTTGGAGCCCGGTCGTATTAGCAAAATTCACCTGTAGGTTATAGCTGCGCTGGCGTGGATTAATGCCCCTCAGCCACAGCACCAAGAACCCAAACAGCCCAATGCCCGCCAAAATCAGCAGACCGACAGAGCCCTCTCGAATCGCACGTGATCTCATTCAGACGTTCCCAATACAGCGCTGCTTGAATTGATTGAGTCGTAAGTTACTGGATTATCAACTATTCGACAATCGCTTGGCTGTCCCCGGTTCTTTGCTTCCCAGTTCATTGCTCTAAGTCGTCGCTCTAAGTCGTCTCCCAGAAGACGCCAGTGCCTGCATCCACTTTAGGTTTCAAATCAAACCTTGCTTTAGCGGATGACATGAATAGGACCTTCGACCTGGGCGCTGAAGAATTGTCGAACGAAGGGATTGTCGGTGGTATCAATCTCGTTGACGCTACCCATCCAGCGCACCTGGCCCTGATGCAGGAAAATCACCCGGTCGGCCGTACGGCGAATTGTGCTGTCCTGGTGCGTGACGATCAGGTAGGCACCGCAGCCTCGGTTGTTATGGATATCTCGAATCAGGTCTTCGATCACCGTGGAGGCAATTGGGTCGAGACCGGCAGTTGGTTCGTCAAACAGCAGTAGGGCTGGACGGTCAGAGGGATTATGGGGATTGGCGATGACCGCACGGGCAAAACTAACCCGCTTACGCATGCCGCCAGACAGCTCAGCTGGGTAGCGATCCCCAATGCCCGGTAAGCCTACCATATCCAATGCCTCTTCCACGAGGTCGCCAATTTCACGATTGGACAGCCGCGAATGCTGATAGAGCAGAAAGCCGACATTCTCTCGCACGGTCAGCGAATCAAACAGGGCAGCCTGCTGAAACACCATGCCGATGCCGACGGGATCGTTGGCATCTTCGATCAGGCCAATGCGTCGCTGTCCCTGGATGTAAATCTCGCCTGAGTCCGATGGCAGTAGTCCTGCAATGATGCGCAGGATTGTGGACTTGCCCGTACCCGATGGGCCAATAATGGCGACAGCTTCACCTGCCTGCACCGTTAGGTCTACGTTATTGAGAACCTGGTTGCGGCCAAATCGCTTACTGATGCCGCGCAAATCAACGAGCGTTGTGTCTTCGCAGGGCATGTCTGGGGATCGGGCGAAGGCAGGAGGGTCAGTCATAGATGATCGCGGTGTTGGTTCAGCAACAATCTGACAGCGTATGGGTATTGATAATAGTCAAGACAGTCGAGTAGACCTATGCCAATATAGCCCTTGAGTGATGGTGCCTTAGTGTCATTAATAATAGTCAGCCAATAGATCAGCAGTAGCTCCTGAATTCTTTTTAACAGATCGCACAGTCAGGTGAGGATTACGACCGACGATGTTTTTTGTACTCGGATCTTTCAATCAGTTCTTACGTCGGTATATGCAACTTGTTTGGCGGTTTTTTGTGCAGGAGACCATGGACCTGAAACCCGTGCGCCGTAACCGCTGGATGAAATGGCTCACACCGGGCCTCTTGGTGAAACGATGGCTGTTTATCAGCCTGTTTGGCATTTTTGTGGTGGTGCTGGGAGCCATGATTTGGCTACGGCTGACCCCCGTTTTTTACACGACGCAGTTTCTCAGTAATCTGCTGACCAATTTGACAAAGCTGGTTCCGAACTACATTAGTGGTCCCCTAGCTATCCTAATGGGGTTCTTGCTGATTGTGTGGGGTCAGTCGCGGACCCTAGGGGCCATTACCGAGGTGCTGATGCCAGATGGTGGCGAAGACGAGCTGTGGGCCGCGATCGCAAACCACCGCCGTCTCCGTCGCGGTCCTCGCATTGTGGTTATTGGTGGCGGCACGGGGCTGTCCACCATGTTGCGGGGGCTCAAGACCTACAGCGCCAACATTACCGCTGTGGTCACTGTGGCTGACGATGGTGGCTCTTCTGGGCGGCTCCGGCAAATGATGGGGGGGCTACCACCGGGCGATATTCGCAATTGCCTGGCCGCACTGGCTGATGAAGAAAAGCTGCTGACCGAGCTGTTTCAGTACCGCTTTAACACGGGCGAAGGGCTCAGCGGCCACAGCTTTGGTAATTTATTCCTCTCGGCGATGAACGAGATTACCGGCGACTGGGAGCAGGCGATTATGGCGAGCTCTCAGGTATTGGCGGTCCGCGGCACGGTGTTGCCCTCCACGCTGACGGACGTGAACCTGTGGGCAGAGCTGAGCGATGGTCGCCGCATTGAGGGCGAATCGCAGATTGGCAAAGCTCGGGGGCGAATCGTCAATATTGGCTGTACCCCTGACTGCCCGCCTGCGCTCCCTCGTGCTGTGGAGGCCATCAAAGCGGCGGACTATATCGTCATTGGCCCTGGTAGCTTGTACACCAGCATTATTCCGAACCTATTGGTGCCGGAGATTGCCGACGCGATCGCACAAGCCCAAGTCCCCCGCGTCTACATTTGCAACATCATGACCGAGCCGGGTGAAACTGACGACTACACGGTTTCCGACCATATCCGTGCCATCGATCGAGCGGCGGGCAAGCGTCTGTTTGACGCGGTTCTGGTGCAGAAACGCTCTCCCTCAGCCGCTGCCCTGGCCCGCTACCGGCAGGAGGGGGCAACCCGCGTTGAACTGGATCGGGACACGATCATCGAGTCCGGACGTCGCATCATTATTGCTAACGTCATGCAGGAGACCGAAAAGGGCTCCATTCGCCATGATCCGCCGCGCTTGGCCAAAGTCCTGATGCGTTGGCATTCACGGGTGTCTTAGCGATCAAAAAACTTGCGCATCACCCAGCTGACGATGCCGCTGATGATGGCACCGGCCATGAGGATGCCTATCGACGGCATGAAGACGGGGTCCCATAGGCTATACCACAGGTCAAACCCCAGATCGATATGGGCACTGCGTCCCAAGAGCGCTACCGCAAACCAGACAAAGCTAGCCAGCACAAAAAATAAATTCAGCATCAGGGCAGTGTTCAACCAGCCCAACAGCCGCGACTGAAGCGTCATAGCTAGCCCGCAAAGAAAAAAATGCTGCTTTCAGAATTGCCGATCTGCGGATAGCTCGTCAACCGGCGTTCGAAGAACGTATTGTTTACGGCTTTAACGCAAAACGGCTGACCAAAAGTGGCCAGCCGCACTGTAGAAGCTAAATTGTCGACACAGGACTTAAGACTACAGACCTAAAGCCCGCGCCCAAACCCCGCTCAGACAACCTTCAGGCTATTGGCAACCTGAGTCGAAAGGTTGTCGGGATCAACGTAGTGGCAAACGGCCTCATCCACACAGATGAGGGCCCAACCCGATTTATCGATTTCCATTAGGGTATAGTCCCCTTCCGGTACGAAAAAGCCTTTGTGATTCCGAGTTTCGGGCTTCACTTCTACAGTGCGAATGTCCATGAGCGGGCTCCTTAAATAGAAAATAGGCTTCTGAAACCAATAAGAAAACTCTATGGCTTCCTTAACCAAATCCTAACAGTGGCGTTCCGTATTTCTCATTAAGTTATCTGACCCATTGTGACGAGGAAAACTCGCGGGGATCATCCCCCTGAAAGCCTTACAGCACAATCGCAAAATCCTCCGGGGATCGGAACATCAAAAACAGACGTACTGTTTTATACGAGCCGTTTTTACTGAAGTTCATCAATTTTTGTAAATACAACGATCCCCGTTGATGGCTTAGTGGAAATCGGCCAAGCATTGTCCTAGGCCAACCTTAGCCATTGAAAACCCAATTTTGGACGCGAATTAGGCTGTCCCAATCTGGGCGGCGTCTTAACCCTTCTTCAAAATTTTGCTTAATCTCATCGCGCAGATCCTCCACTGCAAACAGAACCTGGCGGGCTACATCCACGTGCTGGCGAACGCCTTTGCGATCGCTATCTAAAATTGCAATGGCTAGATTGATTCGGGCTTGGGGGTCTTGGGCGTTGATTTTGACGGCCTTTTGCGCTGCCTTGAAGGCCGCATTGGGCTTTTCGGATAGCAGGTACAGCCACGACAAACAGGTCCAGGCGGCGCTGCTTTTGCCGCTGCGATCGCAGATTTCTTTGAACGTGGGGATCAGCGTCTCTGCCTCCTCACCGGCCTTGTAGCGTTCAATCGCGCGGTCAAACAAGGCATCGACAGATTCGTGCACAGATTCAGACATAGGACCAGCAGCTTAGGGATAAATCGGTAAAAGCAAGGGCTACATAGCAGCCGTCAGATCCGTTAGGACAAGGCTGCGACGCCGTTTCGTTCTATACCAAACAGGATTGCCATACTTGGTGTCCTAACGTAAATGGCGCAGACTATATTAGCGAATCGTGGTGCTTCTCGTAGCCACTTTTGCAGGCTGCAACGACACAGGTTGGATTCATGATCCCGTCCGTCACGGTCAGCATAACCGGACCAAAGGCTTAATCTTGTCTCAAGAAATCGGCGTTTAGCCTTGTTAGGCTGATCCCTGTTCCCTATGATAGATAAAGCGTCCATTGCATAATTTTCGAAGGAAACCGCACCATGGCAGGTACCACTGGCGAACGACCCTTTTCTGACATCATTACGAGCATCCGCTATTGGGTCATTCACAGCATCACCATTCCCGCCCTCTTCATCGCGGGCTGGCTATTTGTATCTACGGGTCTGGCCTACGATGCTTTTGGCACGCCTCGCCCCAACGAGTATTTCCCAGCCAACCAGGTTGAGGTCCCCATTCTGCAAGACCGCTTCGAGGCCAAGCAGCAGATTGATGAGTTTGTCTCAGAGCAGCGATAGAAGCCGCAGTTTGCTAGTTTTTTGGCTAGTTTTTTGTGCAGCATGATTTTTTGCAGTAAGGATGAGCCTTCAAGCCATCCTGGGCGCTTAAGCCATAACATCCGTCGTTTGATATGTGTTGGAGTCAACTATGACCAGTCAAAACCCCAATGAGCCCGTTGTGTACCCGATCTTTACGGTACGCTGGTTGGCCGTTCATACCCTTGGCGTACCTAGCGTATTTTTCCTAGGGGCCATTGCCGCAATGCAGTTTATTCAGCGCTAGGAGACACCAGTGGAAAAAAATAAAAACCCTAATGCTCAACCGGTTGAGCTAAACCGCACCTCCCTGTTTTTGGGGCTGCTGCTCATCTTCGTCTTGGGTCTGCTGTTCTCCAGTTACTTCTTCAATTAGGCGCTGTTTGGTTGGTCCCTAGCTAGGGGCGATCTACTTTGCCCTGTGGGTTAGTTTACTGTTGGCTGTTTGTGTTTCGGTGAGTAGGAGATATCTATGTTTGAAAATGGGCGTATTCCCCTTTGGATTGTGGCAACTATTGCCGGTACTGGCGTCTTGGTCGTCGTAGGTCTGTTTTTCTACGGTGCTTATGCCGGTGTAGGGTCTGCCGTATAGCTTAGTTCAGACCCAGATTCGAACGATAAGTTCGAACGATAAGAATGAAGAAGGGGGGCCAAGAAACTTGGCCCCCCTTCTTGTCAGGTCAAATTTTTCCAAGCTTCCTAGAAGCGTGCGTCTTAGAATGGGGCTTCTTCTTGCTCAATGTAAAGAAACATACCGATCATGAAGGCAAAGGCGTGGATCGCCACGATGGGGACCATAACCTGAGGTAGAAGGGAGGTGTCCATAGGATTTTTGAACTCTCTGGATAATGACTACAGATACAGTTGGGTAAGGCCATGCAGGCGAACCCACTGTCCTTGTCCACTGTCCTTACCAGTCTAAATTACTGCGGAATGGACCCGAATCCTGCAAATGTGTAGAAGGTTTGCGGTCTTTAAAGAAGATTTCCTTGTGCCCCTAGCCCTGCACTTCCAGTCAATCTGCGCTAAAAGTCATCTAACCCCGCGGCGGGCAAGTCCGGGGGGACCACGTGGCGATTGACAACTGTGCGGCTGCTTTCCTGTAGCGTGGCCATATCGATTGTGATCGCGGCAATTTGCAGCTCCATGCAGCCCAGCGGTACTTTAATGCGCATCAGCGTTTCCAGTTCGCCAAAGCTGTTGGGGGTAAAGTGCATGACCAGGCGAGGTTCTTCGAGCAGCGTCCGTGTCTGGCGGTCATTCATCCATACCTTGGCGTAGGGACGATACTGCTCTGCTGTGAGTCGTAGCCGAATTGAGACCAGCTCACCAGCAACCAAATCCTGCTCCGGAACATCAATTTTGGGTGGCGTTAGGTTGATTGGCTCAGCCCGCTCTGGCGGCGGTGGGGGCTCTGCTGGAATCACAGCGGGGGGCTCGTCATAAACGACGACCTCGTTTGTGGCTGCACGAGCGGGTGGCGGCTCCACGATTTCAGCCGTCGGGGTAACTTCAGCTGGTTCAACAGCAGGCGTTGTTGAAGCTGAACGGACTGAAGCTGGACGGACGCCTGCAGCAGACATCGCATCCCGGAGCTTTGTCGCCGCCTGGTGACCATCCTGCGTTAGCGCACTCAGACGGTCCCAGAAGCGAGACTGTAGATTGAGCGACTGGAAGGACTGCTCAACGTAGGCAATAGGGGAGTCGTCGTCATCGGACTCAGCCCTAAACGCGCCAGGAGGCTCTAAGTCTGAGGGGGCTAAGTCTGAGAGTTCATCGTCTTCAAAGTCGTCTTCCTCGGTCAGCACGGCTGCCGCTAGTTCGGCATCCAGGTCTTCGTCTTCTAGGGTGCTGTCAAACTGCGCAGGTGAGCCCTCAACAGGCGCAACTTCGACCGGTTCCGTGACGGGGGGAGCCGTCTCGGTTGCATGGGCCTGCTGGTAAATGGCAGCGAAGTCAGCTGCCGTTTCTGCCGAATCATCTGTGTCTAGATCGGTGTCGGTGTGCTCGGCATGCCATGGGGATTCCGCATGACCATTTTGTTCGGCGGGGTTAGCGCCCTGTCCATTGGTCAACGCAATAGGCGCTTCTGCGGGTACGCCATCTTCGGCCGGTAAGGGAGTATCCCAGGCATCTCCCAGGCCGTCATCAAATATCGGTGCTGGCTTGCGTGGCAGCTTAGGAAGTTCTGGCGACCGTTCTACATCCCGATCCGATTCAGCGGACGACCCAGCGGCATCAGACGATGTCCCGGTCTCATCTGCGGTGTAGAGCTGTGGCGGCAGGGTGAGCCCTGCGGAGGGCACCG
>CAWUKV010000155.1:0-13813 GCA_963923025.1 uncultured bacterium | reverse complement strand
ACCAGGGCTGGGAAGTCATGACAACATGGGGGCGCGATCGCAAGCTCCACGCCCTTAGTCAAAACAAAAAGGTCGGCCTGATCGGCGGCGACCACAGCGTTCCCCTGGGCTACCTTCAGGCCCTGGGTCAGCATTACCCAGCGTTTGGCGTTCTCCACATCGACGCCCATGCCGACCTGCGGGATGCCTACGAAGGCTTTGCCCAATCCCACGCGTCCATTATGTTTAACGCGCTCAAAACGCCCCAACTGACTAAGCTAGTGCAGGTAGGCATCCGCGATGTCTCCTTGCCAGAAGTTCAGGTCGCTGAACAGTCTAACGGACGCGTCAAAATCTACTTTGACGCTCACCTCCAGCAGGAGATCTTCATGGGAACCCCCTGGCACACCCTTTGCCGCCAGATTGTGGCCGACCTGCCTCAGCAGGTCTACATCAGTTTCGACGTAGATGGGCTCGACCCCAAGCTATGCCCCAACACCGGCACGCCAGTACCCGGCGGGTTCGAGCTAGAAGAAGCCTACTGCCTGCTGCGCGAAGTCGTTCGTAGCGGGAGAGAGATTATTGGGTTCGACCTGTGCGAAGTTGGGGGGGACGAGTGGGACGGTAATGTGGGAGCCAGAATTGTGTTTAAGCTGTGCAACCTAATGGGGTTAACCGTCAGCAGCCCCACGCCGCCAGTATCGTAGTAACCCATAACAGTAAGCCTAGGCCCAACAAACCGGCACACACCATTTGAGAATCAGACTGTGAAGGCCAAATCTAGCTTCTCTCTAAAAGATCAGCTCTTTAACCCTCAAAAAGTTGAGTACCTAAGCAATCTAATCGTCCAAGCCTATCCAACGTTCGATGCCTCTGGCTTTCATCAAACCGTCATTGCAGCGTTCCCTACCCTAGAACTCAAGCAGCGGATCACTCATATCACCACTTGCCTCAATCAGTACCTGCCCGACGATTATCTCACTGCGCTCGAAATTCTTCTGACGGCACTACCCCCGCCGCTAGACCCAACCAAACTTGATGACGATTTTGGCGATTTTATCTTTTCACCGCTATCGCTGTATGTTGCAACCTATGGCTGTAAAGACGAATATTTAGGACCCTCGCTGGCCGCGCTACGAGAGATGACACAGCGGTTCTCCGCCGAGTACGCCATTCGCTTTTTTATTAACGCATTCCCAGCGGCAACGCTGGCGTTTCTGTTGGACTGTGCTAAAGATTCTAACTACCACGTCAGGCGGCTAGCCAGCGAAGGAACCCGGCCTAAACTGCCTTGGGCGCAGAATCTGACCATTGACTACCAACAACCGCTACCCATCTTGGAGTGCCTGTTCACCGACCCAACCCGGTTTGTCACCCGGTCCGTCGCCAACCACATGAACGACATCAGCAAACTTGATGCCGATTTGGTCGTTGAAACGCTGAAGCGCTGGCAAAGTAATGAACAGCAAGGTGTCGAGGAGATGAACTTTATCGTCGAGCATGCCCTACGATCGCTCGTCAAAAAAGGCGACCCAAACGCGCTGGCCCTCATCGGCTTTGGCACGGCTCCCGACATTACCATTACCGATCTCGTCACATCCACGCCTACCGTCCCGCTGGGCGAGGCCTTCGAATTTTCCTTAGCGATCCGCGCCAATGCCGACCAGAAACTGCTGGTAGATTACGTCATGCAGTTTGCCAGCAATGGCAAAAGGGCACCTCAAAAAGTCTTCAAGCTCAAACAGCTAGAGCTAGCCACTGGAGAAACGGCAACGCTCAAAAAGCGCCACCCGATGCGGCTGATGACGACGCGGCGACTGGCCCTGGGCACTCACACCATTACGCTGCAGGTCAACGGGCAAGCGTTCGGTTCTCTCAGCTTTGAACTGGTCGAGCCGCAGTAAGCCTGCTCCGTTTGTCTGACTGTCGTTGATTAGGTCAGATATGCCGTATTTGGAATCAGGTTAAACAGCGCGTACTCGTACCAGGCCGTCCACAGAAAGCTACGGAGCCAGCGCAGACGCTTTTCAGGTGCAATGCTGTACTCAAATGCGCCGGTTGCTTTGTCGATACTCGACAGGTGAGAGTTACAAGCGCAGCCGTGCTGATAGGTAAAGCCCTGCTGCGAGGCAATGCTCTGGACTTTCATCTGGATAGCAAATACCTTACAGGCATGAAGAATGGCGTCCCAGGGCTGCTTGTGATCTCGATCCCGCGGATCGTAGCGCAGTGCCCGCTCTTCAAAAATGTGGTCTCGCGTCAGCGGTGCTAGGTGTACGGCATAAAAGCTAGCGGGCATGTCGTAGCCAAATTCCTTGAATAGGTCTATGCCAATCTGGGCAACTTTAACCGCATCGCGGTTACCGCGCCGTTGTGCCGTTGCCAGAACCCCCTCAAAATCGGGATACCGAGCAATCAGGAAATCTTCACCGTAGTAGTCCAAGGCATCCCAAGCTAGCGGCCCCAGCAGCTGAGCCAAGATGGGCTGAAAGCGTTCAAGCTCAGGGCGCTCCTGAAACAGATCGACCTGAGCATGTTCGAACTTATAGAGAAACAGCTGAGCCAGGTGAACATAAGCGGTTCGGTCACGCATCCCGACAGCCACCTCTTCTCGCGCAATCGCTTGCCATACCGGCGGCATTTGCTCTAGTGCCGCTGCCTTTTCACCGGAAATAATGCAGCTCGATGCCAGCGTTCGATTCAAACTTGAGACCACGGTAATGCACCTAAGAAGTCTAATAGAGTGTTGGAATCACTCAATTCATTTCTTATTTAAGGGGCCAACTCAAGTAAGTCGCTTACTGTCAACATCGATCAATATATTCATTTACATTAGTTGACTTGACCTATTGACTTCTCTTTGAATCTTGTTTAGTAAAAAGAAATTTTCTGTAATGTTAGGTTTGGCTGAATGAACAAACTCGCCTATGAGGACGACTATGGAACTTGCGACTATACCCATGCATGGATTCGAGTTATTTCAAAAGACATAGGTTCAGATGCAATAGCAGAGAAATTATCGCTTCGACCTTCTCAAACTATTCACATTGGAGAAAGAACATCGAAAAGACTCGATCGATATTCCCGGCATTCAATGTGGTTATTGTCAACAGAGGGTAAAGTAGATAGCCTAGATGCTCGCCGACATCTCGATTGGTTATTGAAACTTTTGTCGCCTCGACGAGAAAGAGTAAAGAAATTGATTCGTGATGGATGTTTAATTGACTGCTGCTGTCGATGGGATTCAAAGTCAGGCCATGGCGGGCCAACTCTTTCTCCAAAACGACTTATAGGTTTTGGAGAGCTTGGCATTGAGGTGTGGTTTGATATCTATTTTGCTGGAGATGATTAACTCAAGAAGTATATTTATGCCCGTAAGATTGCCGGCCCTACCCTACCGTCCGATGTTTTCTACGGCTCGGTTAAAATAAGGGTAGTAAACGTACTATGCTGCCGTATTGCCATGCTCAGCGCCACTGTCACGGAAACCGGACAAATTACCCTGCCGTACGAAATTCGCGAGCACCTCAGCTTAGTGGGCGGAAGTCGCGTCGAATTCATTATTGACAGTAACGGCCAGGTCAAAATCTTTCCCCTTGATGTTGCTGTAGAAACCCTTAGCGGCATTCTTCGTCGCCCCAATCAGAAACATGCCTCTCTTGAGGAGATGGACACCGCTATTGCTGAGGGGGCGAATGATTGGGATTGGCACTAACATACTCGTCCGGTACCTGACGCAAGACGATGAAGTGCAATGGCAGCAAGCCGCAACTCTGATTCAAAAGCAGCAACCTTGCTTCGTCAGTAACATCGTCCTGTGTGAGCTCGTTTGGGTACTGACAGGTAATTGTTACGGTTACAGCAAAGCGGAAATTGCCAGCGTTTTAGAGGCCATGCTCCACAGCACAGCATTTGTGTTCGAAAATCGTTCTACTGCTGACAGGGCTTTACAGCAATACAAACAGGGTAGAGCTGACTTTTCCGACTACTTAATTGGAGCAGTATCCCAACAGGTCGGTTGTTCAGATACTTGGAGTTTCGATAGCAAGCTTAAGGGGCAGGAGGGCTTCCGTTTCCCTGAATGAACATTCGCACAGCCATTGGCAGGATATAAGCAGTCGTTTGCCACTAACCAAACTGCCGGAAATCCTCGTCCTGCTCACTGAGCTGTGACCACTTAACGCCTTGCTGAGTGAAAATATCTGCCAGGCCAGCGCAGGCAGGGCGTTCGGTAGCGTAGTGGCCTGCATCTATGAGAATGAGGTTGCGATCGCGCGCCTCCTGGAACTGGTGAAACTTACAATCCGAAGTTAAATAAGCCTGCGCCCTCGTACGGCTGACGTCCTTGAGAAAGCTAGCTCCTGAGCCCCCTAGGACTGCCACCCGGCGAATCGGCTGCTCCACATCTGTGGGCGAGTGAATCAGCTCCGGCGGGTCCAAAGCTGCCTGAATGTCGCTGAGCAGACTATTAAACGATAGAGGACGGGGTAAATCGCCGACTCTGCCATAGCCAATACCATCCTGAGTCGGCACCACCGGCTCCGCGTTCTCTAACTTCAGCAGCTTTGCCAGCGTATCCGCCGTACCATTCTCAACTTGGTCAAAATTTGTATGGGCACTGTAGACGCCAATGCCGTGCAGAATGCTCAGGCGCACCATGTCGGCCACCGGATTGCCCACTGTCACCGACTTTAGCGGGCTGAAGATCAGCGGGTGATGTGCAAAGATCACATTCACCGGGGCACCCTGCTCTTTGAGACGAATGGCTTCGGCCATGACCGTTAAGGTAGGCGTCAGGCACACTAACACCCCAGCAGGCTGGGTCAAAATCCCCGGCTCGATCTGCCAGCCGCAGTTGTCCCAGTCCTCCTGCCAGTCCGGGTTGGCCCAGTCCTCAAACCACTCAATTAGGGCAGCAACGTTCATAGGTCTCTAGCGATAACCGATTTAGCCATGACTCCTTCTACAGAACCGGACGTAGTTCCCGCTGACCAGACGATTGACACATCTCTTAGCACAGCACAGCAGGGGCTGTATGTGGTGGGCGTGGGGCTGGCCGTTTATCTATTGGTAGCCGCTGTGGATGCGCTCAGTCTGGCCTTTCAGAGCCTGCTGGGGCCACAGGCAGAGGCACTAATGACCCTAGCGACCAACCCGTTCCTAGGTCTGGTGTTGGGCATTCTGGTAACGGCTCTGGTGCAGTCGTCCAGCGCGGTCACTTCACTCATCGTTGCCATGGTGGCAGGCGGGTTGCCGGTGGGCATCGCCATTCCCGCCATCCTAGGGGCCAACATTGGCACAACGGTGACCAACACCCTGGTGAGTCTGGGCTATGTCGGCGACGATGACGGGTTTGAGCGCGGCTTTGCTGCTGCCACCGTCCACGATTTCTACAATCTGCTAGGGCTGCTGATTGTCTTTCCGCTAGAGGTGACGCTGCATCCCCTGGCAAGAGCCTCCGTCTGGCTCGCTAGCCAGATTCCGAGCGGGAGTGGAGGCTCAGTCAGCTTACCCACTCTCACAGCGGCGTTCTGGCCCACTCGTTGGCTGTTGCGGGCTGGGGCAGAGGCCCTACCTGCACCGTGGGATACGCTGGTGTGTATGGGCGGCAGTTTGGCGGCGCTAATGGTCGGCGTAACGCTGCTCAGCGGCCTGCTCCGGCAGCTGTTTACCCAAGTTGCTGAAAATACGGTGCAGTCAGCGTTGGATCGCGGACCGCAGTGGAGCCTGGCTGCTGGGACGGGCATTACCGCCCTGGTTCAGTCCTCCTCGGTGACAACCAGCCTAACGGTACCGCTAGCCAGCGCCGGGATAGTCAGCCTAGAAACGGTTTACCCGTTTCTAGTCGGGGCCAATATCGGCACCTGCGCGACGGTGCTGCTGGCGGCTGTGGCCATTTCGGGTCCGTTGCAGGTACTGGTATTTCAGGTGGCGTTTGTCCATGTGGGGTTTAATCTGCTGCTAGCGCTGCTGGTATATGGGCTGCCCTGGCTGCGATCGCGCCCCCTCCAAGCCGCCCGGTGGCTAGCTAAACTGGCAACCCAGTACAGACTGCTAGCGATCGCCTACGTCCTCGGCGTCTTCTTCATCCTCCCCAGCACCCTCCTACTCGCATCCCTCTGGCTACAGCCGATGATCTAAATTGCCACCCCATCGCTAATCTGTACCCTACGATAGGCGTCAGCAGCCTGCTCTTTCGTCAGCATAAGAGCGACGACAGCGGACTCAGACCATGACAGATACTGACGCAAAGCGAGTCAAGCAAACAATTGCCTCCAGCCTTGAACAGGCGAAGCTAGAGGGAAAGCTTCGCACCGAGCGCGTGCGAGAGATTGTTCGTGAGGCCGTTTCTGAGGCAATGGGTGAAATCAAAGAAGGCTCTGACGAGACAGGCTCTTTGATGCGTGATGCCCTCTACACTGTTGTTACAGGGCTAAAGGACCAAAGCGAGAACATCAAAGACAATGTACAGTCTTCCATTGAAGGGGGGCTAGAAGCCATCAACCTGGTACGCCGTAAGCGTCTGGAACAGGCAGAAAAACAGGCCAAAGCCCTGCAAGCTGAAATAGAAGCGGGCGAAACTGAGCTACAAACCGAAATCGACGATGTGCTGATTGCCCTACAGGACAATACGGATACCCTCGATGACAAAACTCAGTCCATAGTCAAAGATGTACTCAACAACGTCAAAGACACAGAGGAAGTCCAGCTCATGCAAAAGCGCTACGCCCAGCTCCGCACGCAGCTAGCGGTTCTACGAGCGAACCTCTCTGCCCGCTACGGCGACAAGTTCGAAGATATTCAGCAGTACATCGACGAAGCAAAAGCCTGGTACGAGCGGGTCTCACCACAGCTAGAAGAAGCTAGCGAAACTGTTCAGGCCAAAGAAGCCAACTTTCAAAAACAGCTTGCCAGTGCTGGTAAGTCGTTAGCAAAGAAAGAAGAGAACATCAAACAAACGCTAAAAGAGCTGTGGAACAGCTCACGCGACGCGCTAAACAAGTAAGTCACATATAAGAACAAGGTTTGTTTCCATACCAAGAGCCTGTAGGGCAGTAGGCTTGTAGAAGAAATACGGCAGGGTGGGCGTCCTCGCCTGCCCTGCAAAAGGACATCCTTGCTACCCAATTGGAGGATACCCAAGACGTCTACCCCACAGGAGGTTAAAGGCTCACGATTCAATTTCTGTACAGCCTCTAATCCACCAGGACCAATTTTTCGACAGGCGGCATTGCCTGCTGCTTGCGAAATTTGATGGCCTGCTGCAAAAGCTGCCAGGCTCCCAGCGAGAATACGGCAGGGAAGGCAAAGCTACCTGCTGTTCCCAAACGCTTTTGCTTCAGCGCCACAATCATCCAGTGCAGGTGCAGATACTGACTGATGGTCTTGAAACTGGGTAGCGACGGCCGGTGCTTCTCGCTAATGTTCTTGTAAATGCGCTGCTTAATCAGCACATTGGTCTCCAGGCGACGCTGTAGGGTAATTTTCTGGTCATTGCCCCCCGACCAAACCGTGCGGTAGCCCAGGCACTTATTCACAAATAGCGCATCGCCGTGCTGCGTCACCCGAATCCACGAGTCAATATCGTCAAAGCCGGTCATGCCCATGTCCCAGCCACCCGACTGGTTAAAGGCATCGCGCCGCACCGCCACCTGAATTGGCGTCCCAAAGGGTACCACCTCTAGCAGCATGCCGTAATGAATGTCGGCTTGGGGAATGTAAAAGACCTCGCCCGGTCCTGTTGGGGGCGTCCGGCTCAGTTCACTGCCGCTCGTATCGACTTGCGCAGCCTGGCAGGAGCAAATCACGGCCTCTGGACGGAGCTGAATCGCCTTCTGCATTTCTTCGATGCAGTTGGGAGCCAGGTAGTCATCGTCGTCCACCAGCTTGACCCAGTCCTGGGTTGCCACTTCAACCCCAGAGTTTACAGCCCCGGAATGGTTGGAGTTCGTGGCGTTGCGCTGGTACACCACCTTGTCGCCCAGACTTTCAACGTACGCTTGAGTACCATCTGTGGAAGCATTGTCAGCCACGACCACCTCACAAGGCACCGTCTGATTCAAGGCAGAATCAATCGCCCGCTTCAGCAGGTCTAGCCGGTTGTAGGTCGTAATGACGATGCTGAAAGATGGAACTTGAGTAGAATTCATTCAGGTTCAGCCAAACATTCCACTCCCAATTTACCCAGAGCAGAAGCTCATATCAGTAAGCAGCTTGTGAAATTTGCCTGATGCTAGGCTTGCTAAAAATGAATAGTGGATTATGAACGTCGATGGTTCAGCACCAATACTAGGGTCACCAAGCCAACCCCAGTCACCATCATCAGCGCCCCAACATTGAAATAGGCCCTGCTCAGGTCGATATCCTTACCCAATCCGTCTGCTGCATCAAAGGATGATAGTCAAGCCAGCGTGGCAATCCCGATCAAGATATAGCCAACACACAGGGTAGGGTTTCGTTTTATAGAACTAAGCATGATTCAAAAATTAGAGCATCGCCAAGCGCTCCTTCAGTAGCTCGGCCTGCTTTTCTGCTTCGGCCAAACTGTCACGGGCACCTTGCACAACTTCAGCAGGAGCTTTATCCACAAAGCACTGGTTCTCTAATCTGCCCTATAGGAACTTCATCTCACCTTCGACCTTGCCCAGATCTTTCTAGTGAGTTCAAGTAGGTGGTTAGCTATACTTCCAATAACCACGCCCAAACAATAAACCAACATGTCTGACCCCTCCCCCGACCTTCCAGTTCAAGTCTCTTTGCTTAGGGATACTCAGGCGCTTGCTAAGGAACTTAACATTTCTTGGAGTCGGCTAGTGACGTTGGCCTTGAAAGATTTCATTCGCAGGTACCGTGGCCGAAAACAGCTCGTTGACAGGATCAACGCAGCCTACGTAGATACTTTTAACAACGACGAGCTTCGCTTAGCGCGAGCAAGGCGAGCTACCCATCGCAAGCTAGTTGAGGGGGAATGGTAGTCAGCCAGGGCGATATCTACTGGGTCGATGTGGGAGAGCCTATCGGCTCAGCGCCAGGCTATCTACATCCTCATGTTGTCGTTCAAAACGATGCCTTTAACGAAAGCCGGATCAGAACTATCGTGGTCTGCGCATTGACTTCTAATCTACAGCGGTCTAACGAGCCAGGGAATGTCTTGCTCGATCCAGGTGAGGCAAATCTACCAAAGCAGAGTGTTGTTAACGTTTCTCAGGTTTTTACCGTTGATCGCAACCAACTCGGTCAAAAGATTGGACAGCTATCAAGGCGGCGTATGCGGCAGATTCTAGACGGGCTCTATCTACTTCTGGAACCAGATGACCTAGAAGCTTGGGATAGCGAAGTTATATCTAAGATAGGCTCTTCACAGCAGACCGTAACTAAGGGCATCCTAAAGCATCGCCAGTCGCTCCTTCAGCAGTTCGGCTTGCTTTTCCGCTTCGGCCAAACTGTCACGGGCACCTTGTACGACTTCAGCAGGAGCTTTATCCACAAAGCCCTTGTTCTTCAAGCGACCCTGTAGTGACGTCATCTCACCTTCGACCTTGCCTAGATCCTTCTGGAGCTTGGCCTTGAGTGCGTCAATGTCAACCAACCCAGTCAGAGGAATCAGGACCTGGATGGTACCCGAAACACCTGCGAACATCTGGCGCTGGTCGGGCTCAGATGATACGGCCGGATCGGTAACGACTTCAGTTGCTAGCTGCTGAACCTCGGCGTCGGTCACCGTCTCGCTGTCGCTGGACATATCGACTGGCAGGGTGCCGCTGACGGGGATGTCGTCAGGAATTTCATCTGCGGTTGCAAAGCGATCGCCCACTACTTCTGCCCAGAGGCTATACACGTTATCCCAAAGCTGACGCCGGTTTTCGCCCCGGTAGACGTAGCGGCCAATGAACCAAACGCTATAGCTAAACCCAATCAGCCGGAACAGGCTACCAATACCCGGCAGGGTGTTGAGGGCACCGATAATTTTCGATACGACGTACAACGAGATGCCGCTGACCGTCAGCAGAAGAATGACATAGCCTGGCTTCTTCGCTACCCGGTACGCTTGCCCTAAGTAGCCAATGGGATGCTTGAGAATCGTTTGCAGCGCTTCTACTCCGTCCCCCCAGTCAATCTCAGGCAGGTCACCCTCGTGACTCGCCGCTTTCACAGCTACCGGCTGGTCTGCTGGTTCGCTAACGACAGTTTCCACAGCCTCCGTCACCGTCAGCGTCTCCGCCGTCGCCGCTGGAACACTCGTAGGCGCTAAATCCGTTGCAGTAATCGTCAGCGTCTCAACCTTAGCCGTATCTTTGATGTAAGGCTGGGTCGATTGCAGAACCCGCGTTTCCCGCGCATCGTCGGTTTTGAGAATCGCCTCAATCCGCGCACCGGGTTTGACGCCAGCCTCGGCTCGCAGGTTGCGAATCGTGCGAATGACGTCAATGAGCAGGTTAAACTCACCCTCCAGCTCAGGGTCGATCAGCTTCGACTGTACGTCTGGGTAGGGCTGCTGGGCCAGGAAGGTATCTGCTTCTGCCTGAGTCAGGGTGTGCCACACCTCTTCGGTAATATGCGGCGTAAACGGATGCAGCAGCTTGAGAATGCCGTCCAGAACAAAAGCCAACGTCTGCTGTGCCGTTTTTCTGGACACTGCATTCTCACCCTGGAGACGAGGCTTCACTAGCTCGATATACCAGTCGCAGAAATCGCCCCAAATGAAGTCATACAGCCCCTTCGCTGCTTCACCAAGGCCGTAGGCATCCAGATACTGCCGGGTTTGCTGCACCGTCTGGTTAAACCGAGACAAAATCCACCGATCCGCCAGTTCCAGGTTGGCCCGGTCTGGTTCGCCCAGTGCCTGGGGCGTCTGCCCATCCAGGTTCAGCATCACAAACCGAGAGGCGTTCCACAGCTTGTTGGCAAAGTTACGCGATGCTTCGACCGAAGAAGACTCATCGGTCTTGCGGTTGTAGTCCAGGCTAATGTCCTGCCCCGCCCCGGCCACTTCACGGATCAGGGTATAGCGCAGCGCGTCGGTGCCGTACTTATCGATCAAGATCAGCGGGTCGATGCCGTTGCCCTTCGACTTCGACATTTTCTGACCCTTCTCATCTCGCACTAGACCGTGAATGTAAACGGTCTCGAAGGGCATCTGGTCGGTAAAGTGTCCGGCCATCATCGTCATCCGGGCCACCCAGAAAAAGATGATGTCAAAACCCGTGACCAGGGTGCTGGTGGGGTAATACTTCTGAAAGTCTGCTGCCGCCTCATCCGGCCAGCCCATGGTGGAAAACGGCCACAGCCCCGAAGAGAACCAGGTATCCAGCACGTCAGGATCTTGCTGCAGCTCGACGTCTTCGCCGTACTTTTCTACCGCCTGGGCACGGGCATCGGCTTCGCTAGTTGCTACGAAAAAGGGCGTCTCGTCCTGAATTTCGCCATCGGTTTCGCTGACGGCATACCAGGCCGGAATCTGGTGTCCCCACCACAGCTGACGGGAGATGCACCAGTCGCGCAGGTTCACTAGCCAGTCGCGGTATACCTTGGTCCACCGCTCGGGCACGAACTTAGGCGAATTGCGGTTATCGAGAAAGTCTAGCGCCTTGTCCGCCAGCGGGCGAATCTTGACAAACCACTGAGTCGAGAGCAGCGGCTCGATGGGGACTTTGCCGCGATCGCTATAGGGCACCGTGTGCGTGTAGTCCTCAATCCGGACCAAAAACCCTTCATCATCCAGGGCTTTGACTACTTCTTTACGGGCTTCGAACCGATCCAGCCCTTCAAAAACCCCGGCATTCTCGTTCATGGTGCCGTCTTTGTTCATGACGGTAATTAGCGGCAGGTCATGCCGCTCGCCCATGGCAAAGTCATTGGGGTCGTGGGCAGGGGTGACCTTAACGCAACCCGTGCCAAATTCTTTATCAACGTAGTCGTCCGCAATGATAGGAATCTCGCGGTCTACTAGGGGGAGCCGCAGCGTCTTGCCCACCATGTCGGTGTAGCGTTCGTCGGCGGGGTTAACTGCCACCGCTGTGTCGCCCAGCATGGTCTCTGGGCGAGTCGTCGCCACTTCTACATAGGTACTGGGGTCATCCACCAACGGATAGCGGAAGTGCCACAGACTGCCGTTGACTTCCTTTTTCTCGGTTTCCACGTCAGAAACCGCCGACTGACTGGCGGGGCACCAGTTCACCATGTAGTTGCCCCGGTAGATCAGCCCCTCATCGTAGAGCTTCTTAAACGCGGCTAGCACGGCTGTAGATAGCCCCTCGTCCATAGTGAAGCGCTCACGGCTCCAGTCTACGGAAACACCGAGCTTACGGAGCTGGTTCGTAATTGTGCCGCCCGATTCTTCTTTCCAGGCGTAGGCCCGTTCTAAATATGCTTCGCGGCCAATGTCCTGACGCGTTTTCCCTTCGGCGTTGAGCTGATCCGATAAAATCTTGCTCACTGCGATACTGGCGTGGTCGGTGCCCGGCAACCACAGGGTGTTTTCCCCCGCCATGCGGTGGTAGCGCACGGTTGTGTCGATTAGCGCCTCTTCAAAGGCATGGCCCATGTGCAGACTGCCAGTGACATTGGGTGGCGGAATTACCACACAAAAGGGATTTCCGGGCTTACTGGGGTCCGCATGAAAGGTGCCGCTATCCTCCCAGGCATGCTGCCACTTAGACTCGGTTTGGGTCGGGTCGTACTGGCTGGGAAGGTTGGTTGGCGTCGGTGCAGTCATGGCGGTGATGGAGTTGCCGGGGCGCTGCCATCTCAAAAAGAGGCCACGGCCCACTAAAAGGGTCATCGTCACAAGGATAGACCATTGGCTGACAAAGATTGCAGGGAAAACCGTCCCTGATAGCAGGGGGTTCCCTTCCCGACAGACAGCCCCCTAAAGACGTCGCTGCATCACCACCCGGTGTTCGCGCTTGAACCCGTACCGTTCCTCGTGGGCAACGATGCCGCGTAGCTCATCGTCCCAGGCCTCGGGCGGCAAAATTGTGAACCCCAACCGCCGGTAGAACGGAATCGTCCAAGGCACGTGGCGAAAGGTCGTCAGCGTCACAGCACTAAAGCCCTGAGCCGCCCCCGCTTCCCAGGCCGCCTGCATCAGCGCCGAGCCAATGCCACAGCGGCCATAGTCGGGCAGGACATCGATTTCAACAATGAAAAAGCTGTGGGTCAGCGGCCGAGTCAGGACGAATCCAACCAGCGCCGCAGGCTGCTCAGACGTCGCCAATCGCTCAGCCACCCACAGCTGATTGGCCCGCTGGGCCCGCAGCATATATGACAAGGGCGCAAGATCGACCAGCAGCTCGGGCATTAGCTCAAGCTGCTCTAAATAAGGTCGGTAGCGCTCAGCAGCTGCCATCTCAATGTCTGGCAGCTGGGCAACCTCGGGCCGCAGCGCGAGACGAATCGCGTGTTTCATGCAGCTAGAGGCATGCGATTAAGGGCACGCAGTTGGGCAGCTCTCAACAAAAATCACACCCGTAGTTAGGCACTAAGCTCAAATTACTCGAGATCCAAAAAGGTTTTGACGGACGTGAGCCAATTTTGCACGGCCCCCTCCAACGTTTCAGGCTGCGTACCCAAAGCCTGCTCGTCGGCCGCTTCATTGACGTTGGCTAGGGCTTCAAACAGAGACGTCGAATCGGCGTCCGCTTTTAGGGTCGTGTCCGTGGTCGTCATCGCGCGGGCAACAGGTGAAAAGATGTCCGACAGATCGGCATCCGGATCTTCTATACCCTCTGCAATATCGTCAAGGACTTCAACAGCGACCTCGGCTGGGGGTGTTGGGGCTGGGGGTGTTGGCGTCGCTGTAGCCGGGGCATCATCCACCACGATCGCCTCTACA
>CAWUKV010000154.1:0-14065 GCA_963923025.1 uncultured bacterium | reverse complement strand
GGGTATTTCTCCTGTAAAAATTAGGCGGTCTAGGGCAGGCTGCCCAGTGCTTAGCAGGTTCAAGGTGTACGCGCGTTCAGCGCAGTCTCACCTGCCGCACTTAGGGCTTTTTCGATCCGTGCCGCCGCCTGCTCAGAGGCATTGAGCGAGGTCGCCGGGGACGAGGGGGCAGTTGTGTTCTCAAGCTGTTCAACCACGCTGAGCAGATGCACAGCCGACTCGTAGGCTGACTCCACTAGCTCCTCCTGTTCACTGGCAGCGTTGAGGCCATCACCCACCAGCACCAGTGACCCAATCATGTTGTTGAGCCCCGAGCGCAGCTCGTAAGAGGTCTGGGTAATGGCCTTGTGGAAATTGCTGGGCTTGGGCGGAGCAGTCGGCCGGTCCAGCTGCTCAGAAAACTGCATGGCATGCAGCTTAGAGTAAGCACCACCTTTGCGCAGCAGCTCCAGGTGGGTACCGGTTTCGACCACCCGACCTTGATCCATGACGGCAATCTGGTCCGCCTTGTGAATCGTCGACAGACGGTGGGCAATAATCAGTGAAGTGCGCTCTCGACTGAGTTCTTCGATAGCCCGTTGCACCAGTCGCTCAGAAATAGTGTCCAGCGCACTGGTGGCCTCATCCAGAATGAGGATGTCGGGGTCTTGCACTAGGGCGCGGGCAATCGCCAGTCGCTGACGCTGGCCACCCGAGAGCAGCACGCCACGATCGCCAATTAGGGTTTTAAAGCCGTCCGGCAGGCGCTCAATAAATTCAAAGGCATTGGCCCGCTTGGCGGCATCCACCAGTTCCTCGTCAGTTGCGTTAGGGCGACCATAGCGGAGGTTCTCTTCAACAGTGGTATTGAATAAAAATGTGTCTTGACTGACGATGCCCAAATTACGGCGATAGCTTTGGACATTGAATTCGCGCAGGTCCACACCGTCAATCAAAATGGCACCGGCAGTTGGGTCGTAGAACCGAGGCAGCAGATCGGCCAGGGTCGATTTGCCCGCACCAGATGCGCCCACCAGCGCCAGCGTCTTCCCCTTGGGCAGGTGTAGATCGACCCCCTTGAGTACCTGGGTGTCGTGACCGGGATAGTTAAACGTCAGGTCCTTGAAGTGAATTCCGTCCTGAAGATACGTGTACTCCCGGTGCCCCTGAGGCATAAACGGCTTATCGTCCCGATTGAGAAAGGCGCTCACTAGCTCAACGCTAGGCGATGTGTTCGCCAGCGTACTTCGAGTCGAGTTGAGCTGGCCGATGAACGGCATCATCCGAAACAGCAGCAACAAGTAGGTCAGCAACACCGAGGAAAAGTATTCTAGCTGGTTGCTAAAAGCCAGCCGTCCCAGGGTTGCGATCGCCATCAGCGCACAGATGTTGGCAATCTCATTGAACGGGGCAACCCCCGCAAATACTAGCTGCGACTTAAACTCAGCCTGCTCTCGCTGCGAGATGATGTCCTTGAGCTGACCGTATTCTCGGTCCTCATTAGCCGTTGCCTTGACCAGACGAATTCCCGAAATGACCTCAAACACCTTCGTTGAGTAGGCTCGCGAGTAGCGCGACAGCCGCCGACCGAACTCTTTAGAGCGCTTCACCACGAACTGGTTTAGAAGAATGACCAGACTCAGTGCCATTAGCGAAATCAGCGTCAGCTCCCATGATGCAATCACCAGCAGGATGATAAACACGCCAATCGTGATCAGCAGCGTGGCAATCTTGATCAGATTGCGAATGGCGATCGTGGTGCGGTTGACCTCATTATTGATGTTGTTGATCAGGTCGCCTACCCTAACCTTGGAGTAATAATCTAGGTCCACCGCCAGCAGCAGCTGTAGACCTTCTTTACGCATGGACGTAGCCAGCTTACGATTCAGCGCCCCAGAAATAACCGAGCTCAAGTAGCTGGACAGGTTCTTAAGCACAATCATCAAAATGATGCTACCGCCCATTGCCGGGAGCTGATAAACCTCCGGCAACCCATCAAACAGCTCAACAAATCGCCTCAGAATTGGTGGAAAGCTGCGCTGAAATTCCCCCCCCTGATCCAATAGCTCCAATAAAACGGGTACCGCCAGAATCGTACCAATACCGTTGAAGATGGCACCGGAGAAGCCAAAGACCACGGACAGTACCACCAGCAGTGGGTACTTAAGAATGGAGCGAATTAGCAGTTGAGTACTCGACATAAACGCAAAAATAACCGTTAGGCGATAAGGGAACTGTCTAGGTTGGCTGAAAATAGGGTGGTTTTAGCGATAGGGGATTGGGGCAGCTGCCAGCGGATTAGGTCTAATGCATGGGGCGAAGAAATCGAATTGAAACACTGGGAAACTAGTGAGTGGGCGCAACTGTTTGTCTGCTGAGTTTAGAATGCCCGACTCCCCCTAGTCGCTGCATTGTAGGCGCTAGCGCATCTGCCATCGCTCTAATGCTATATCGCTCTACGCAGCGTTGGCGGGCGCGGAGGCCCTTAGCCCTAGCAGACGGTAACTCGTTGAATATCTGTTTCAGCCCTTGGGCTATCTGGTCGGGAGAATCTGAGTCAACCAGGTAGCCGGTATCTGCCAAAATGTTGGGAATATCGCCAACGCGCGTTGCCAAAATGGGCTTAGCCAGCGCCATCCCATCGGTTAGCTTTAGGGGAAACTGCGCTTGGGCAGCAGGGGTGTTGCGCTGGGGTACCACCACCACATGGGCCGCAGAAACCACCTCTGGCATCTGGTCGTAGCTACACTTGGGCAGTTGAACAATCCACCGACCCCAGCGAGATAGCAGCGTTTGGTCATAGTCATCGTAGGGACTACCCCCAACAATAACCACACGATAGTCGGGCTGATCCAGGATGTCTAAGGCTGTTAGCAGATCTTCTAAGCCTTTGTAGGGGCGAGGCGCACCGGGAAACATCAGGACTTTATAATCACTCAAGCCATATTTAGCTCGACTGGCCTCAGCATCGTACCGCTCCGGGTTAAACAGCTCCGTATCCTTACCGTTAGGCACGTAGTGCCCCCCAAATCGGTCTTGAAGAAACCGCGTATGCAGGGTCACAGCATCGGCCTTTGCCACCCGACCTTCAATCCAACGGAGGTATAGGGGATGGTCCGGCTGGCGCAGGGGACCGTCACTGGGTAAAACATCCCGAACCACCTGCCGCCAGGATTCCGGGTAGCGAGCCTTGTCGCCACCGTGCCAGCTGAGTTCCCAATCATCAATGTCAAGGAGCAGCGGCCGCTTAGTTAGCCACCGGGCCATCAACCCCACCCCAAAGCTGCTGGGTTTTGGCTTGTAGGCGTAGATATAGTCCCCGGTAATAGCGGCGATAAGCTGCTGAGCCGAACGAAAGAATCGGGGGTAGGACTGCTGAGGAATGGCCTTGATGGGAACATCCGCGGTAAAACTCTCAGTTGCTGGATCGTCAACAAAGCCCAAAATTTCGACAGCGTGCCCCAACTTTTGCAGCGCAGCAGAGAGTAGGAAAGGACGTACCGCCCCCTGCCACCGACCCGCGCCGCTTTTGGATAAGTCGCTGGCAATAATCGATACCTTGCCGGGTTTAGTCGTAGACACAAAAAGCAGATCCAACGGGGGGAAAGTTGAACAAACGGGAGCGTGATGCAAGCCCATCGTCATCGTCAACAGCAGCCTCATTCATAACGACTGGGCTACCTTGCTATTCAAGACCACAAGCTCAGATGACCGCCTGCTCTAGCTAGGAACTTCGCAAAAAATTTATTTGATGAGTCAGCATCGGCCAAATATGCATCCGCCGCCAATCTAATTCAAGAATGGCCCCGGCAGCTTGGCCTACGCTCCAGGTGGAAATTCCAAAGATAGGTTGCCCAGATCGCCCCGCCGAAAATCGTTGAGGAACTGCCGTGCTGCTCGCTCAGTGTCACCTTGATACTGCTGCTCGGCCATTTCGACCAGGTAAGATTCTCCAGTGATGTCACTAGGGTCGGTGTTGTAGCGGCGCTTCCAGCGATCGCTATTCGTCTTGCCTGATACCGTTTGCTCTAAATCTTTCAGCAGGTCAACGAACGCTGCCGCAACCCGCTGGTTGTCATAGGCGGCTTCGCCAATATCTTCACAAATTGCCAGCTTCAGCGCTGCCGCCTGATCGTCGAGCTGTAGGGGGATGATGCCGGGCGCATCCAGCAGCTCAATTTCGTCAGAAATACGTACCCAGCGCAGCTGCCGGGTTACGCCAGGTCGACGGGCGCTGGTGACAATCTTGCGTTTCAGTAGTCGGTTAATCAGGGCAGACTTACCCACGTTGGGAAAGCCAATCACGACGGCCCGAACCGGACGCGGCTTCATACCACGCTGTTTGCGACGCGCGTTCATTTTCTGTCCGGCGGCCTGGGCCGCTCGTAACACTGCCTGAACGCCGTTGCCCTGCTTGGCATCGGTAAAGTAAACAGTTTTGCCCTGCTCCTTGAACCAGGTCTGCCATGCCTGCCGAACCTCCGGCGTGATCATGTCAACCCGGTTAAGTACCAGTACTTGGGCCTTACCCCCCAACCAGCCATCGACACGGGGATGATGCGTCGCCAGCGGAATGCGGGCATCGCGGACTTCAATGACCACATCTACCTTTTTGAGCTGCGCTAGCAGTGCCTTCTCGGCCTTAGCAATATGGCCGGGGTACCACTGAATCGGTGGTGTAGACATGGGATATGGCGATGGGGTCGATGGGGCAGGTCGCTAGGGTACCACCAGCACCGGACACGGAGCCAGATTGATGACTCGGTTACTGACACTTTCGGTGGAGCCTTCCTCGGTCAGACCCACACCACGACAGCCAATGACGATCAAATCTGCGGCGACGTCATCGGCAACATCACAAATCACAAAGGCAGGCTTGCCCTCACGCTCAATGGTTTCGGCCTCAATACCCTGGTCGTGAAAGATAGCTTTAGCCTTATCCAATAGCTGGGCGACCACTTCTACCGAGGCCTGCTCTGGACGATTGGCGTCGTTGCCGTCTTCGACCACCGATAGTAATACCAGACGACTTTGGTGATACTTAACCAAGTCGATTGCAGTCAGCGCGGCATGCTGCGCTTCGGGGCTGGCATCTAGCGGAAACAAGACGGTTTTGAACATAGATTTCGACCTCAGCGACGGGGTGGCTTGCCCTCAAGCGCCATAAAGCTGCTGGTCAGTTTCACAGCAACGACCTAATTCCATCTTGACACGCCCAACGAGCCACCGAAGCCAGCGCTAAAAAGCTTTACAGGCGGCACCGCAGACACAATAGTCCTTGCCGGGATCGCATCGAATTAAAACACAGACTTCCGTGCCACTCTTCTGTAAAATAGTGTTACGCAGTAGGTCAGAATACCTACTGAAGTTTTTTAGGCGTTAATTTCAAGGCGCTGGATCTGTTGGCAGGACCGCGAGTCCCACAAGCGTTGATTTGTCAGTTTGTGGACCGCACTTGCTGCGTTTACACAGACCGGTATCTGACAGCGCCGAGATAACGCCAACATCTTTAATAAACCGCATTAGGAGGGTAATTCTGTGGCTAAGAAATCCGTAGCTGACCTGTCAGCCGGCGACCTATCGGGGAAGCGCGTGCTGATGCGGGCGGACTTCAATGTTCCACTGGATGACCAGGGCAACATTACCGATGACACTCGGATTCGGGCAGCGATTCCAACCATCAAGGACCTGACCACCAAGGGCGCTAAGGTTATTTTAACCAGCCACTTTGGCCGCCCAAAAGGCAAGGTCGTCGATAGCATGCGGCTAACGCCTGTAGCGGAGCGCCTATCTGAGGTTCTGGGTCGCCCTGTCGTTAAGTGTGACGACTGCATTGGCGATGAGGTTAAGGCCGCTGTTGACAAGCTGTCCGACGGCGATGTCGCCCTACTAGAAAATGTGCGGTTCTATGACGGCGAAACCGGCAACGATCCTGAGTTTGCCAAGAACCTGGCCTCCGTCGCTGACCTTTACGTTAACGACGCGTTTGGTACAGCTCACCGCGCCCACGCCTCCACGGCTGGCGTGACCGAGTACCTGAGCCCCTCCGTCAGTGGCTTTCTGATTGAGAAAGAGCTGAAGTACCTACAGAGCACGATTGACGATCCTCAGCGTCCCCTAGCAGCCATTATCGGTGGCTCCAAGGTATCTTCCAAAATTGGCGTCATCGAAACCCTGCTGGACAAGGTGGACAAGCTGTTCATCGGCGGCGGCATGATTTTCACCTTCTACAAGGCGCGGGGTCTTAGCGTCGGCAAGTCCCTAGTTGAGGAAGACAAGCTAGAACTGGCAAAGACGCTGGAAGCCAAAGCAAAGGAAAAGGGGGTTGAGCTGCTGCTGCCCACTGATGTGATCGTGGCAGACAATTTTGCCCCCGATGCCAACGCGCAAACCGTCAGCATCGACAGCATTCCCGACGGCTGGATGGGTCTAGATATTGGCCCTGACTCCGTTAAGGTCTTCCAAGATGCCCTAGCCGACTGCAAGAGCGTCATCTGGAACGGTCCGATGGGCGTGTTCGAGTTTGACAAGTTTGCGGTAGGTACCGAGGCGATCGCCAACACCTTGGCTGAGCTAACCGGCACAGGCTGCATCACCATCATCGGCGGCGGCGACTCGGTTGCGGCGGTTGAGAAGGTGGGCGTAGCTGACAAGATGAGCCACATTTCTACCGGTGGCGGTGCCAGCCTGGAGCTACTAGAAGGCAAGGAACTGCCTGGTATTGCGGCTCTAGACGACAAGTAAGTCCAATCTAGAGTTCAATCTAGTTTGAATGAGAAGGCCAGCATCTCTAAGGGGGTGCTGGCCTTTTGCGTTACTCTCTAGGTGGAGTATACAGGGCCTTAGCCGTATCAGAGTTGCCCTGGATCTGAGATATCTTCTTCTGTTCTAGCTATGAGTACCCTTCAGATTCCTAGTTCTTCGATACCGTTATCGGTCAAGCTGCCGGTGACAAGCCCGACGAGCGACGAGGCTTTTGCTGCGTTTTGCTTAGAAAATCAGCATTTGCGGATCGAGCGCACTGCAGAAGGGGAAATCATCATTATGCCGCCCGCTTTTTCAGACACAGGGAATCGAAACTTCAACTTGGCGGTTGCGCTTGGCATTTGGGCAGAGGAAGACGGAACGGGACTTGGCTTTGACTCCTCCACAGGCTTCACGCTGCCGAATGGGGCGAAGCGATCCCCCGATGCCGCGTGGATTTTACTGGAACGCTGGAACGCGCTGACACCCGGGCAGCAGGCTTCGTTTGCCCCCATTTGTCCCGATTTTGTCGTGGAGCTACGGTCGGCTAGCGACACACTCAAGACTTTGCAAGACAAGCTAGAAGAATATATCGAGAACGGTGCTCGACTGGGCTTACTGATTGACCGGCAAGGTCGGACCGTCTACCGTTATCGTCCTGGTCAAACCGTTGAGGTGCTCGAGAATCCAACGACGGTTGCCTGCGACCCAGAGCTAGCTGGCTTTGTGCTGAACATGGCAAAAATTTGGTAGGGCGATGAGTGACGCGACGGCTCAGTTGACACGGGCTTTGTTGGGTGCGATCTCAACCTCCCCAGATCAGCGAATCTCCTTCTCCACCTTCATGCAGCAGGCCCTATACGCCCCGTACATCGGCTACTACTGGATGCCTAAAATTGGCGGAGCCGGACAGGATTTTTTTACAGCGGTCAGTCTCGGGCCAGACTTTGGCGAGTTGCTGGCGGAGCAGTTTGTGCAAATGTGGCAGATCCTTGGCCAGCCTAAGCCCTTTCATCTAGTGGAGCTGGGACCGGGGCAGGGGCTGCTGGCGGCGGATGTGCTCAGCTATTTGCAGCGACAGTATCCAGACTGTTTAGCAGCCGTCGAGTATTTTTTAATTGAAGAATCCGGTGGGCTGATTGTTCAGCAGCAAACTGGACTGGCTGATTGGACTGACGCGGTGCCCATAAAATGGACAACCCTAGACGATCTGCCCCCTATTACCGGCTGCGCCTTCTCCAACGAACTGATCGATGCCCTGCCCGTTCACCTCGTCGAAATCCACAACGGCCAGCTTCAAGAAGTCTTCGTCACCAACTGCACGCTGACCCAGGAGCCCCCCGGCGGGTCGGCGTCAAGCGAAGCGCAACCCAACTCCCAAGCCACCGAACCCACTCCCCCCTTTACCGAAGTCCTTGGCCCCCCGTCGACCCCTCGCCTCGCCGAATACTTCCAGCGGCTCAATCTCGACCTTACCCAGTACCCCGACGGCTACCGCACCGAGGTCAACCTTGCTGCCTTAGACTGGCTCAGCCAAATCAGCAACAAACTCCAGCAGGGCTATCTGCTCACCGTTGACTACGGCTACCCCGCCCAGCGCTACTACAACCCTCGCCGAGAAGGCGGTACGCTCCAGTGCTACTACCGGCACCGCCACCACAGCAATCCCTACGTAAATGTGGGCAGTCAAGACATCACAGCCCATGTAGACTTCACCACGCTTGAGAAGGTTGGCGAATCCTTGGGGCTCAGAACCGTTGGGTTCACGCAGCAAGCCATGTTTTTGATGTCATTGGGTCTGGGTGAACGGATGGCGGGGTTGTCCCAGACGACAGGCACAGATCTGAATGCGTTACTCCAGCGGCGAGATGCCCTGCGACAGCTCATTGATCCAATGGGTATGGGCAACTTCGGCGTGCTGATGCAAAGCAAGGGATTGACGGAAGCCCAGAATAGCCTGACGCCGCAAGGATTTGTTGTCCCTGCAATGGCGTGAGTGCGTCACAGTCTTGAAAGGGACAAAAAAGTCTTGCTAACCCCCTTGATCCTGACGTAACGTCAGATTTTAGGATGGCTTCATCAACCGCAAACGCCTGTGATTCTACGTTGATTCGTCGCAAGGAAAACAATGGCTCCAGCAATGAAAATTGGCGAGCTAGCAAAGCAGACCGGGCTCTCGGTACGGACACTTCACTACTATGACGAAATTGGACTACTGTCACCCTCGCGTCGCACAGACAGTGAGCATCGCCTTTATGAGCGACAAGATATTGTGCGGCTTCAGCAAATTCTCTCTTTGAGGCAGCTAGGATTGTCTCTGAAAGAGATTCGAGATTGTTTGGAGCAACCAAACTACTCACTATCTAGAACGATAGACCTGCATCGTTCCAAACTAAGAGAACAGCTGTCGTTATCTCAAAAGCTACTGAATCGCTTGGATTTAATTGCTAATGAGCTGGCGTCTGATCAGGCGGTTACGGTTGAGAATCTGATTCAAACCATAGAGGCCATCACGATGACAACACAATATTTTACGCCTAAGCAACAGAAAGTACTGGACGTCCGCCTACGATTGGGCGAGGCGGAATGGCAAGATATTTTGCAGCAGATTCGGGCGGAGATGAATACGGGAACTGACTTGATCAGCCCCAGAGTAAGGACACTGGCACGGCGTTGGCTGTGGCATCTCAACCAACTGGTGCAGGGCGATCGCGACATCTACGAATCGTTGATGCAGATGTATCAAAATGAAGGGGCCATAGCCGCCTGGGGCATGGATAGCGATCTGTTTGCCTATATCCTCAGGGCAATCTTCTCCATGGCGATTGCCGACTTTACCGATACCGCCATTCCTCGGCAAGACATTTTCACAGCGGCAACCCTTGAGGTCATTCGTCTGGGGGAAATCCCAATTCGAGCTATTAACTTTTTGGTCTTTGGCACGGAAGCGTTGCTGCTCGGCATACTGGCAGAAAACAACAGCACTGCCGCGCAGGTTTTAGCTGACGCGGGCGTTCAATACAAAACGGTGCATCCCATCGTTGTTCGAGTGTTGGGCACCCGCCCTGAACTAAAAGTAGAGGCTCCCAAACAGCTACCGTTTGCCCCGAGGGTAGATCTGGTCATTGAACTCGCACTAGAAGAAGCTGCACAGCAGGGACAGACCCGTCAGATTGCGCCTGAGCATCTAATGCTCGGCATTCTGAAGGAATATCAAACCTCCCCACCACCTGGAGGCGTAGCTACTTACGTTCTCAAAGAAGAGCTAGGCGTAGATTTAGATATGCTTGAGCAGCAGCTCAGAGCTGCTATTAAAGAATAGCGCTGACTGGTACTCGGCTGCCTTATAAAACTTGTGAACGTACTCTTGAGCCTCACGCTACGTCACCCTTTAGCATCAGGACAGATAGCAAGCATGGGGGCAAGCAATGACAGATCGGTTACAGATTGGAGAACTGGCTAAGCAAACGGGGCTTTCAATTCGTACCCTACGGTATTACGACGAAATCGGTCTCCTAGTACCGTCCCATCGCACTCGGGCAGACTATCGGCTCTACGGCGAGGCTGATATTGTGCGGCTTCAGCAGATTCTGTCATTACGGCAGCTAGGTTTCACACTGAAAGAGATTCAAGCCTGTCTAGATAATCCTGACTATTCACTCCTTAAGGTGATTGATCTACATCTGGTGCGATTGCAGGAGCAGATGGCCATGTCCAGTGCCCTGTTAACCAAGCTCGGCACCATTAGCCAAACCTTGCGTACCACTCAGACTGTCGCCATTGAAGACCTCATACATACGATGGAGACGATGACCATGACTCAACAATATTTGACTCAGGAGCAGCATGATCTGTTAGAAGCTCGCCTAAACAAGGGCCAGGCAGACTGGCAGCATTTGTTAGAACAGGCAAGATCGCACCGAACCGAAAGCAGAGATCTCAACGATCCAGAAGTGCAGCAGATGGCTTGGCGCTGGCGGGCTAGTATCCTCTCGTTCGTAGGTGGCGATCTGAAACTGTACGAGGCATTGAGCCAAATTTTTCAAAATCGGGGCGCAGCAGCCGCTAGCTGGGGAACGTTAGACGCTGACACGCTGGACTACATTCTCAAAGCGGTTGCGCTGTTGTCAGTACGAGAGGAGCTATCAGGACGAGAGAAGCTGCTGGAGGCTCTGACGCCTGAAGCGATATATGCCATTGAGCAGGGGCAACTGGCTATGCGTCAGCTACAGCTCAACTTCCTGGGAACCGAGGGCTTACTGCTGGGGCTACTCTCTGATGTGAACAGCCCGGTAACATCGCTGTTACACGAACAGCATATTGATGCCAATTTAGCAGAAACGTTCTTCCGAGACTGGCTAGCAGACTACGCCGTGTCTCGTGACGAAATCCCTGACGAGATTCCCTTTACACCGAGGGCCTATCGCGTACTAGAGCTAGCCGCTGACCAAGCCAGACAGCTCGAACACGACAAGATCACACCAATACATTTACTGTTGGGACTGCTGAAGGAAGGAGAAACTGACGGTGGCATGGCCATACACCTGTTGAGAGAACGTGGAGTAGACTGCAAGTCTTTATATTCTCGTGCGCGTTCAGCGATAGCTTGACTCCCTCACATGATCCGGCACAGGAATGTCATCAAGCAGCTTCGGATCGCTGACGGGGGCATCCGCCACCATTCTTAAGGGTAAAACGCCTGCCCATATAGGTAAGGCATAGTCGGCCTCGTCATCCACTGGGGGGCCGGTGCGTACCTTGGCTGATGCCTCAGTGATCGGCAAACAGAGAACCGTTGTGCCCTTCACTTCCTTATCAGTCATGGGGCGTAAAGACGACCAGCGATTGGGGATAACCTGGTCGGTAAAGGCTTTGAGTGCTTGAGTTTTCTCTTCAAAGTCATCCACTTTATGGGCAGTACCAAAAAGAACAACCGAGCGATAGTTGACCGAATGATGAAAGGCGGAACGCGCTAGCACTAGGCCGTCCAGCAACGTTACCGTAACGCACATCTCTATACCTTGCTCCAGCGTCTTAAGCATGCGGCTAGCGGGGGAACCGTGAATGAACAACCGGTCCTCGACCCGACCGTAGGCGGTGGGAATAACGAAGGGTTGGCCGTTAGCAACAAAGCCAATATGGCAGACAAACCCCGCATCTAAAATTGCGTGAACGGTTTCGACGTCGTAGGTTGCACGGTTTGCTCCGCGCTTTATTTTGTTCCGCGGGGTCTTAGTAAATGTGGTCATTTGTTCCCTCCTTTAGGCTGAAGGCTCTAGCTTTGAAGATTTTGTTAGGTCTAGCGTCATTTGATTGGCAGACTCAAAACCTATACCTGAGTAGACGGACTGGCCCATTGGGGCAGCATGGAGAATTGCGTGGGTACATCCAATATCTCGCAGATGATCAACAGCCCTTGCGGTTAACCGGCGTCCGATACCCTGGCGTCGATATTCGGATTCAACGTACACGCCCCAAATGTAACCGCGCAGTTTCTGGCTAGGTTTTAGAATTCGAGGATAGAGCCCCGCGAACTGCTGACAGCTAGCAGAGCCGATTAGCCGACCGTCGGTTGCCTCAGCAACAAAGGCTTGGAAGTCTAGATGGGCTCGCGCCTCTGCGATGAAGTCCATTGTTAGCGCTTCCCATTCGGGCTTGATTTGCTCGGCGGGGATACCAATGTCTTGCCACATCTGGCAGAAGTGTTCTGCGATGGTGGGATCTTCTGAAGGGGTGGCAGGGCGAAATTTCATGAACTAGCTCCTCTACGTTCAACAGGCTAAAGGATAAAATTGGATTGCGGCTAGAGCCAAAACTACGTTTTTAGACCAGTCCAATTTTGTAATGACTTAGAGTCTATGGTCGATCTTGTTTTAACGCTCGACAGTCAGACGGACGCTCCGCTACATCAGCAAATCTACCGTCAGTTGCAGCAAGCGATTTTGACCGGGCGATTGCAGGCCAATCAGCGTCTTCCGGCAACGCGATCGCTAGCCAAGACACTCGGTGTCTCCCGTACCACCGTTACCCAAGGTTACGACCAGCTGATCAGCGAGGGCTATTTAGAAACGCGGGTTGGGGCTGGCACCTATGTGTGTAGCGAACTGCCGGAGCTGTCGCTGCGGGTAGAATCGCCCACAGCAGACTCCCCCCAACCGTCAGATATCCAACTTTCGACCTACGCTCAGCGAGTGCAGCAGATTCCCCCTCGTGTAAAGCCGCAGCGGTTTGAGATTGACTTTCGCTACGGGACGCCTGCGCTAGACCTGTTCCCGATACGGCTATGGCGGCAGATATTAGCGCGGCAGGTGAAATCAGTAGAGGTGCTAGGGTATGCACCTTCGGCCATGGGGGATGAAGGGTTGAGAGGTGCGATCGCAACCCACATTCGCCAATCTCGCGGCGTTCGCTGCCAGCCTGAACAAATCCTAATAACCGGCGGTAGCCAGCAGGCCCTGGACCTGATTGCCCGTCTAGTTTTGCATCCCGGCGACAAAGTAGCGTTCGAAGAACCGGGCTACGCTGGAGCGCACCAAATCTTCACTGCCAGCGGCGCAGAAATCATCCCCATCCCTATTGACCGAGACGGCATCGACATTGAACATGTCCAGACCTGCCATCCCCGCCTCGTTTACGTCACCCCTTCCCACCAGTTCCCCACCGGAGCCCTGCTGTCTCTACCACGCCGTCTAGAGCTGCTGCACTGGGCCAGGGAAACCGGAGCGATGATCATCGAAGACGACTACGACAGCGAATACCGCTATGGGGGCCGTCCTGTGCCTGCCCTTCAAGGACTCGACGGCGGTTCCTGCGTGTTCTATGTGGGCACCTTTTCGAAGGTGATGTTTCCTGGCCTACGCATGGGCTATCTGGTGGTACCGGAACCGCTAATCTTCACCTTTCAGACAGCAAAATGGCTAGCAGACCGACAGCCCCCTGCGCTGGACCAACGTGCCCTGTGCGAGTTCATTCAAGCCGGGCACTTAGATCGACATTTACGAAAAATGCGCGTGTGCTACGCCAGTCGGCGGCTGGCGCTAGTTCAGGCACTACAGCATCATTTTGGCGAGGCCATTCAGGTGTTGGGCGACCAGGCTGGGCTACATATTATGGTGCGCTGGGAGACAGACTTAACCGATGATGAGATCGTAAACCGTGCCGCTAGCCTAAATGTCGGCATTTACAGCGCCCGCAGGCAATATCTAAACCCAACCCATCAGGGCGAATTTGTGTTTGGCTACGCCGAGCTAGACGAAACAGCCATACACAACGGCATTCAAAGGCTAGCCACGGCAGTTTTATAGAGGAAATGGCAGCAAGATGGAGCCTTCTAAAGTTGAGC
>CAWUKV010000153.1:0-14097 GCA_963923025.1 uncultured bacterium | reverse complement strand
ATCTGCTGGCCAGCATTCTCACCATGATTGCGCTGTACTCCATTAACCTGCGCATCATGGGCCGCCCCAACCTGCCGCTGCTGAACCAGCCAACGGTGTTTTCTGCACTAGAGGCGGTGCCCGTGTGGCTGGTGCTGCTGGTTGCCTTGGCGCTGACCAAGCTAGGGCTGGACTGGTTTTTGACCACTGAGCTGGGGTTGACGATGCGGGCAACGGGCATCAACCCAGTGATGGCCAAAGCGCAGGGCATTGTTACCGACCGGCTGATTTTGCTGGGCATGGCCCTGAGTAACGCACTAGCGGCGGTGGCTGGAGCGCTGTTTGCCCAGGTGAATGGGTTTGCTGATGTGACCCTAGGGGTAGGCACGGTTGTGGCCGGACTGGCAACAGTCATCCTAGGAGAAGCGGTGTTTCCCAGCGGTACCGTACGGTGGGCCACGCTGGCGGTGATAGCTGGGTCTGTGGCCTACCGCATCGCCATTGCCCTGGCGCTGAATGCCGACTTCTTGGGCTTCCGTGCCCAAGACTTGAATTTGGTCACAGCCCTTTTGGTCGTTCTAGCGCTGGTGATCCCACAGTTGCAGGAGCGCATCAAAATAAAACTCCCCGGCATCAAGCGGCGGGGATAGACCATGATTACTCTGACGGACATTGACGTTACGTTTAACCCCGGTACGCCGCTGGCGAAACCCGCATTACTGGGGCTGAGTCTGACGATTCCCGCCGGACAGTTCATCACGGTGATTGGCAGCAACGGAGCCGGAAAATCGACCCTGCTAAACGCCATCAGCGGAGACCTGCGCCCCGATCGGGGCCAGATCAAAATCAACGATAGGGACGTGACGCACCAGCCTGCTGCGCAGCGGGCTCGGCAGGTTGCCCGCGTGTTTCAAAATCCGCTGGCGGGCTCCTGCGCTGAGCTAACCATTGAGGAAAATCTGGCGCTGGCACTGCGACGTGGCAAAGGTACACGGCTGCAACCCGCCCTGAATGCCCGCATTCGCGATCAGTTTCGGGCCCGGCTGGCCGATTTAGGGTTGGGCCTGGAACATCGACTGCGCGATCGCATGGGCCTACTCTCCGGCGGGCAGCGCCAAGTGGTGAGCCTGCTGATGTCAACCCTATCGCCCGCGCAGATTTTGCTGTTGGACGAACACACGGCGGCGCTAGACCCCAAAACAGCCGCCTACACCCTGCAATTGACCCAGACCCTAATCGCCGAGCAGCAGCTGACCGCGCTAATGGTTACCCACAGCATGCAGCAGGCGCTAGACTACGGCGATCGTCTGCTGATGCTCCACGGAGGCCGCATTGTCTTAGACCGAACCGGAACTGAGCGAGACCGTCTCACCGTCACTGAACTGTTGACGCAGTTTGCCCAGCAGGGTCAAACCATTAGTGATGACAGCCTGCTATTGGGCTAGGGGTTGACCCATAACAAAATAGGTTTTTTGTACTATGATGCAGATCTTGACTATAGGGGTTAAGAAGCCCGCAGCGCTCTGTGCATGAGGAACCGTCATACCCGGTCCTAGTTTATAAACGCGGTTATAAACGCGATGTTACGGCGCTAGCTGTATGGCGCTAGATACTAGATTCAGAGCTCCCGTGTCTCCAGAACATGTCTCCAGAGGGTTGGCCTTCCTACCCAAGCTTGGACAATAGCTATCGCGTACCTCGTCATGTCTTCATCCCTTGGCCGGGAGTACGCACAATCTTAATTTTTGATACTTTTCTTAACAAAGCCATCGTGGCAACTTGAATACATTTCTGTGCCCCACGATGCAGTGTGAGTCAGATCATGCGGGTATTCTAAGCCTACAGCCCTAAGCGTTACAGACTATTTTGCCTCGGCGGTAGCCTAAACGCCTTAACTTTGATAAGTTTTTTCTCTCATAAACGTTACAATACTTAAACAGTCGTCTCGATTCATCTCGGATTCTGTTTGGGTTCCTCTGCTGATGTAGGGCAGTTGCCTGAGGGCATATCGTCAGTGCGGTCGACTCGATACTTATTTTGAGCCTCCGCTCTGGCTGCTTCTCAGGCTGTTGATTGCTTCCCTACACCGCACTGTGTTCTATGCACTAACTGCATTGTCTCTGCCGGATCCGCCCGCATCCGTAGCCGGGCAGCTGTGTGTCGCCTTTCCCCTCGTCGCCTTTCCCTATGCCAGCTTCTAAAACCAGCGCCCCTCAAGCCAGTAACGATCTTGTCCGTACCTATCTCAAAGAAATTGGTCGCGTACCGCTCTTAACCCACGAAGAGGAAATTGTGCTGGGCAAGCAAGTCCAGCAATGTGTTCAACTCCAGGCGGTGCGAACCGGCTTGGCAGAAACCTTGGATCGTACACCCACCCAATCAGAATGGGCTGAAGCCGTTGACCTACCGGAACCCGAACTCAATCGTCTGGTCCGAGCTGGGGAAGTGGCTAAGCGTCGCATGATTGAGGCCAACCTACGACTGGTCGTATCGGTGGCTAAAAAGTACATCAAGCGCAACGTCGATCTGCTGGACCTGATTCAGGAAGGCACCATTGGCATGCAGCGCGGCGTTGAAAAGTTTGACCCGACCAAGGGCTACCGTTTCTCGACCTACGCCTACTGGTGGATTCGTCAGGCTATCACGCGGGCAATCGCCGAAAAGAGCCGCACCATTCGCTTACCCATCCACATCACCGAAAAGCTCAACAAAATCAAAAAAGCCCAGCGGCAGATGGCCCAGACGCTGGGGCGCACCGCCACCGTGGCCGAACTGGCCGAAGCGGTGGGGCTCACCCCCAAGCAAGTACGCGACTATCTCGAAAAGTCCCGCCAACCGCTGTCTCTAGACCTGCGCATTGGCGATAACCAAGACACCCAGCTGGGCGACCTGCTCGAAGATGATGGTCCTTCCCCAGAAGACTTTGCCGCTCAGTCCTCCCTGCGCAAAGACTTGGAGACGCTGCTATCAGACCTTACCCCCCAGCAGCAGGAAGTTTTGACCCTGCGCTTTGGCCTGACCGACGGCAAGAATATGACCCTAGCCAAAATTGGTGAACGGTTGGGCATTAGCCGCGAGCGCGTCCGGCAGATTGAGCGTGAGTCTTTGAACAAGCTGCGCAAGCGCCGGGGTGATATGCGGGAATACCTGGCGAGCTAGCATAGAAAAGCAAACGGCAGAAGGCAGTAGGCAGAACGGGCTCAGGTCCAGGTCTATGCAGGTTCACAGTAGCGATCGCAAGACTGCTGCGGTGGCCTGTCCCGTGTTTTTCCAACTGAAGGTCTGAGCCCGCTGGAGTCCAGCTTGCCGTAGCTGCTGGCGAGTTTGGATGTCTGTGGCTAGGGTCTGCATGGCATCAGCCAGCTCGGTCACGCTGTCCGGACCGACCAGCCAAGCTGCCCCCCCGGCCACTTCGGGTAGCGCGGTACAGTTGGCCGCGATCGCAGGTGTCCCACAGGCCATCGCCTCCAGCAGGGGCAGCCCAAACCCTTCGGCCCGGCTAGGAAAGACCAGCGCGATGGCGCGGTTGATGAGGGTGGGCAGGTCACTGTAGGCGACATACTTCAGAAATTTGACCCGCTCCGCCAGACCCAGCGCTGCGGCTTGGGCTATCAACGTAGGGGTGTAGCGCGGGTCGTAGGGACCGGCAATCCAAAGGTCATAATCCTGGGGAAGCCGGGCCAATGCTGCAATGGCGGCTGAAATATTTTTGTAGGGCGCATGACGCCCCACCACCAGGAAGTAGTTTTGCGGCTTTAGACCCAGTGGGCGAAAGTGGTCGGCATCATAGGCCAGTAGCGTTGGGGTAATGCGCTCATGGCTAATGCTATAAAACTGCATGATATCGCCCGCGGTCGCCTCAGAATTACAGAGAATGTGCTGCGCCCCCTGCAACACATGGGGAACGTAGTACCGGTACAGCCACTTGAGGGATGAAAAATACTGTGGCAGTCGCAGGGGAATCAGATCGTGTACCGTCACGACGTACCGACAGCGCGGCAGGAAAACCGGCGCTTCAGGAATGGGGGAGAAGATCAGTTCTGTGGCGCGATCGCGGTAGTGGGGCAGCCGAAACTGGGTCCACAGCAGCCGCCGTAGGTGGCCCTGCTGGCCGTAGGCGGCAGTCATGTTGGCCGGTACCGCTCGGTAGTGGGAGAGACCGCTGACCTGAGTAGCCAGATAGGTAGGGTCCAAACTGGCGAGATGGGGAAGCAGATTCAGGGCGTAGTTGGTGGTGCCGGTGGGTTTCTCCAGCAGATAGGCCAGGTTAACCAGCATGGTCTTGCACGGCGGGGTCTTGTGTCAGGGTGGGCGGCTCAGAGGGAGAGGGCGCCGGGGAAGCTGGCACCGGGGAAGGCGGCTGAAGCGCCGTGAGCCTGGCAGGCAGCGGTGGTTTCTGCCCCGTTTGCCAAAACTGCAAGAACTGCTTAACGCCCAACCAACGACCCACCGCCCTGGCTGGATTGCCGGTCACGAGCCCGGCAACGCTTTGAGCCAACAGGTAAACCAGGTTAAGCCCCAGCGCCAGGACGGTGCCATGTCGATGAAGAACGTACAGCTTGCTAAAGGTGGCGTGGGCAAATTTGGCTGTGGGGTACCGGCTGGTGGCACTAGAAACCCGGTGGACGACAATCGGAGCAGACAAGACCGCCACTGACTGACCCTGTTTTCCATAGCGCAGGCAAAACTCGGTGTCTTCGTAGTACAAAAACAAATGGGCATCGAAGCTGGGGCAGGCGTCAAACTGAGCGCAGTTCACTACCAGACTGCAGCCCGAAACCCACTGGCTAGCCCGGATGTTGGGCGTATCGGGGAGACTATCGGCGCGGAGGCGGCGCTCGGCACTATTGATATACGTCATGGAGCCCAGCCAAGGGTTAAACCATCCCTGCTCAAACCACAGCTGCCCGGTCGTGTCCTTAACCTGAGTACCGAGAATGGCAATATCCGAGTGGGCAGTGAAGGCCGCGATCACCTGTGCGATCGCACCTGCGGTCAGCGTCGTATCCGGGTTTATCAGCCACACCCAAGCCTCAGGATTGCGATCGTACAGGTAGCGCAGTCCGACGTTGCAGCCCTCCCCAAACCCCAGGTTTTGGCCCGGTTCTAGAACGGTAAGGGCTGGCTTCGCGGCCAGTGCCGGGATGCCGGGGTCGTCTGGACTGTTGTTGACCACAATCACCGGCGGCCGATGAGTCCCCTGCGTAGCAGACTGGAGCAGTTGCTGAATCAGCTCGGCGGTATGGTAATTAACGACCAGGAGATACAGCATTAGGGGTAGCGGTTGAGCAGTAACCGACTGTGAGCATAGCCCTGTCGCAGCCACCGCGTAAACCACGCAATTTGGTCTAGTGGGACACTGGGTTGCAGGACCGATAGCCGCTGTAGCACATGGGGCGGTACAAAACTGCGGCGGTCGGCTTGCACAACGGCTCGGGGCAGATCCTGAGGGTCCTCAATCTGATGGTCGATCTGGTAGAGCAGCGAAGGCCGGACAAATCCTTTCTTCACCTCTGCGGCGACGGCGGCTCGGGACAGGTAACCGACAGACACTGCAGCCAGCAAATCCCGGCACCAGATCTGGGCCAGCGGATTGTGAACAGTGAGCCAAGGCTGCGTGTCCATGTCGGTGTAGTGGGTCAGCGCGGTTTCACCCGGCTGGTGACGCTCTAAGTCATTCCAAACACTGGGGAGAACAGCGGCCACGGTCGCAGCCGGAGCCATTTCCAAGACAAACTGCTGGTAGGTCCAGCGACCCGCTTCCAGCTGATGGACCAGGTCCACAACATCCCAGTCTAGCTGGGCGCAGTTCAACACCATGACGCTAAACTGCGGCGCTCGCCCAGAGTTGGCAGGCTCCTCTACTGAGAGCAGATCTGCGCCGTCAAATGCCCAAGACCATAGCCGATCAATATCCCGAAAGACCTGCATGTCAGAATCCAGGTAGATGGCCCGCCCCTGGTAGTGGCAGAGCTGGGGGATGGCAAACCGCTGAAAGCTAAAGGGGGTCCGAGGTCGCAGCGCTGGGTTAGCGGGCATCGGGATTTGCAGTCCAGCCGCTTGAATGGCCTCGTACAGCGGCTGGACCTGTACCGGCATCTGAGTGTGCTGGCTGATGGAATATTCCAGCACGCGCACCGCCAACCACTGCTCGGGTTGGGTACCGACGTAGATTTTGATCGGAGCGTTGGTGGAACCTGGAGACGAAGCAGTAGCCATAGGGTCAAGCAGGGCGGCTAGTTAGGCTGGGCAGCCAGCAGGCGATCGCACACTTCTCGCACGGCACCGCGACCGCCAGGCAGCTGCGTAATGTAGCAGGCACAGGCGCGGTTTTGGGCGATCGCATCCGCCACCGTTACCGGATAGCCCACCGCCTGCAAAACGGGCAGATCGGTTAAGTCATCCCCCATATACAGCACCTCCGTCAGCTCAATCTGGAGCGTTGCACAAAGGGACTTTAGCGTGGTCAGCTTGTCGTCAATGCCGGTGAATACCTGTTCGATGCCCAGCTTCTTGGCCCGGTGATGGGTGGCTGTCGAGCTGCTGGCGGAAATAATGGCGACGGTAATCCCCGCTTGCATCACCAGCTTTAGGCCCAGGCCGTCCTTGACATTGAACTTTTTCAGTTCCTGACCCGTTTCGGTGTAATACAGCCCGCCGTCCGTCAAGATACCGTCCACGTCCAATGCCAGTAGCTTGACGGAGCCAAACGATGTATTGGGTAAACGAGACATGTCAGTGTCCTACCTGGCAAAGCGGCTTAATCATCCCTGATGGCTGGGTATAGCGCAACCTGGCGGCGCGATCTCGACTTAAGCGGGAACCAGGGCAGGCGTCACCGCCTCACGAACGCGCAGCAAATCTTTCAGCAGAGACTCTAGGGCAGCCAGCGGCACCATGTTTGGCCCATCGCTCAGGGCTTCGTCAGGGTTTTCGTGGACTTCCATGAACAGGGCATCGATGCCAATAGCCATCGCAGCCTTGGCCATGTAGGGGACATATTCTCGCTGGCCGCCGGACGACGTCCCCTTGCCCCCAGGCATCTGAACGCTGTGGGTGGCATCAAACACAACGGGGTAGCCCAGCGCCCGCATCTGGGGTAGCGACCGAAAGTCGACCACCAGCGTGTTGTAGCCAAAGCTCGTGCCCCGTTCCGTCAGGAGAATGTTCTCTGCACCAGCGGCAACCAGCTTGTTCACCACGTTCTGCATGTCCCAAGGGGCCAGGAACTGACCCTTTTTGACGTTGATGGTTTTGCCCGTGGCTGCTGCCGCCTTGAGCAGGTCCGTTTGCCGACAGAGAAAGGCGGGAATCTGAAGGACATCAGCCACTTCAGCGACCTGGGCAGCTTGGTAGCTCTCGTGAATGTCGGTGAGGACCGGCAGGCCGAATTCGGTCTTGACTCGGTTCAAAATGGCCAGCCCAGCATCCATCTCTGGCCCGCGGAAGGAGCTGATTGCCGTTCGGTTGGCTTTATCAAAAGAGGACTTGAAAATGTAGTTGATGCTGAGGCGATCGCAAATGCGCTGTATGGCTTCGGCCATCTTCAGCGTAAAGTCCTCAGATTCAATCACGCAGGGGCCACCGATCAGCGTCAGCGGCTGACCGTCGCCAATGGTGATGTTGGGAGAAACTTGGGCGCGGATGGGCGGCTGAGTCATAGAATTTGCCTTTTTGGGATTTGCCTTTTGGGGATTTACCTTTGGGGGATTTACCGGTGGGGGTTGCCTGTGGAGGTTGCCTGTGGGGAATTGTCCGTTGACGTTGTGTCTGAGGGGTTTGGGTGTCTGGGGGGTTTGGCAGATACTGCGGCGCGGTAAACGCGCCTGTTTAAGCCTGGACAAGGGCTTTTGCGGCAACCAAATCGGCGGCGGTATTCACCTCTAGCACCGGCGTTTCCGTATGGCAGACGCGAATGCGATGCCCATGCTCCAACACACGCAGCTGCTCTAGCGACTCGCACTGCTCTAGCGGCGTTGGCGCAAACTGGGTGTATTGTGCCAAAAAATCTCGCTCAAAGGCATACAGCCCCAGATGGTGATACACCGGGGCCTCCCCTGGATTGCGATAGTAGGGAATCGGCGCTCGGGAAAAGTACAGCGCGTTGTGGTTGCGATCGCAAATCACCTTGACCGTATTCGGGTCATCGTAATCCGCCTCGCTGCGGAGGGGGCAGGCCAGCGTCGTCATCGGCGGCAGCGGTGCGGCCCCGTCCATGTAGGGTGCTACCAGCTGCTCTAGCATACGGGCGGTGACAAACGGCTGGTCACCCTGCACATTCACCACCACGTCCATCTCTGGGTGCCTTGCGGCCACCTCGGCCACCCGGTCCGTCCCCGATAGGTGCGTGTCAGCCGTCAGCTCAGCAACGCCGCCAAAGGCCCGTACCGGGTCCACAATCTTAGGGCTGTCAGTGGCAACCACCACCTGACTAAAGGCAGCGCACTGGCTGGCCGCCTCGTACACCCACTGCACCATGGGCTTATCCCCAATTAGCGCCAGCGGCTTCCCCGGCAGGCGCTGGGAGGCATAGCGAGCCGGAATAACGGCAAGAATTTTCATGACAGGCCACTGCGAATGATGTCGTGGATGCGCAGCAGCCCCACACAGGCCCCCGTCGCAGTCACAACCGGCAACACCGAAATTTGTGACGGACGATTCTCCATCTGCTGGAGGGCATCGTAGGCCAGTTCTTCGGGGGTGGTGGTTTGCGGATGAGCGGTCATGATGGTTTGACTGGTCAGGGTGTCCAGGTCCTGACTGCCAACCTTTTGCAGGACCCGTCTCAGGTCTCCGTCGGTAATGAGCCCTTGCAGTTGACCGTCACTATCGACCACGTTGACCGCGCCGAGCCCCCCGTTGGAAATCGCTGAGACCGCATCTAGCCAGGGCGCATCCAGGCTAATGGTGGGGTTTTCGTCACCGCCGTGCATCAGGTCGCACACCCGCAGCGTCAGGCGCTTGCCCAGGCGACCCGCCGGATGGTTAATGGCAAAGTCTTCGGCAGTCAGCCCTTTCATCTGCATTAGCGCCATCGCCAGGGCATCGCCAATGGCCAACGCCACGGTGGTACTGGCGGTGGGGGCCAGGTTGAGGGGACAGGCTTCTTTGCTGACCGAGGCATCTAGCACGGCGTTGGCCTTACGAGCCAGGGTTGAGTCTAGGTTGCCTGCGATCGCAATAATGGGCACCTGTCGGTGAATCAGGTACGGCAACATGGCAATCACCTCATCGGTCTCACCGCTGTTGCTCAGCAAAATAGCCAGATCCTCAGGCGTCGCAATACCCAAATCACCGTGCAAGGCATCGGCAGGGTGCAGGTAAACCGCCGTTGTGCCCGTGCTGGTCAACGTCGCAGCAATCTTGCGGGCAATCAGCCCCGACTTGCCCACCCCCGCCAAAATCACCTTGCCGCTACAGTTTCTCAGCAGCGCCATCGCGGCTGTCACCTGCTCAGCATCCAGGCGTCGAGCCGTCTGCGATACGGCCTCAGCCGTCACCATCAGGCAATCCAATACTTGCTGGCAATGTGTACGCTCGATTACGAGCATAGGCTAACCCTCGAACTTTCCTGTGCTTGCTGTAGAGCATAGGACGTAACACGCTTCCTGCAACAGCGAAATAGCCCCAGTATCGACCCGTAACAGGATACAAGAAACAGCATCAGGCCTATCACACGTGCAGTTTACCTACAGCGCCTAATTCTTTCTCTAAAAAATTTAGATGGCGCGTCAAGACCGGTGAAGAATGCAAAACTTGAACGAAGCTATCCACGATTCAATCATCGAGCATCAGGGTTGAAGCCGTCCACTATGACTCAAATGATGACCAAGGGTGATAGCCTGTTGCATATTCAAAGCATGGGAGTCAAATAGCAGTATTATTTCACTCCTCGTTTTTAAGGCACACCAATGACAAGTGAAGACCGGACATTTAAGCAATACGGCGGCAGAAGCGACCGAGGTCTTCGGAGTGATTTTGGTGAGGTCGTGTATTCGGCAGAAAGTAGGCTGAGACAGCCTACAGTACTTATCAGGCAAATGTGGCAAGACCTGCTGAACTCGCGTGAATTAGCGTGGCGGCTAACAGTCAGAGATATCAGCACTCAATATCGTCAATCCTTCTTCGGGGTAATCTGGGCATTTATCCCGCCAATATTTACAGTTGCTGGCCTTACGATAGCAACAAGAACCAATATCATTAATTTTGGAGAAACGGATTTACCATACCCCCTCTACGTACTGCTTAGCACGATGCTATGGAGAATATTCTCCGGCTCCTTAAATAGCCCAATTCAAGCACTGGGCGAAGCAAAGGTCATATTAACAAGGATTAAGTTTCCTCCAGAAGCGGTCCTCCTATCAAAAATAGGACAACTCCTGTTCACTTTTTTAATTGACTTAGTATTAGTATCCATCTTGGCCATCTGGCTACAATTTATACCTAGCTGGACACTGATTTTGCTTCCTGTCGGCATTGTTAGCTTGTGCATTTTAGGCATGGCTATAGGCATGCTAATTGCGCCTTTAGCTTGTCTATACCAAGATATTTCTAATGGACTCGCACTGATTATGCGAGTCTGGTTTTTCGTGACTCCAGTGATATACCCGGTACCTGATGAAGGCCCGCTCAGACTCCTCACGACTATCAATCCTGTTACACCTTTACTCGTAACTTCGCGTGAGCTAGCCACTACCGGACAGCTATCCATGAGCCTACCTTTCTGGATTGTAAGTGCTCTATCAGGTTGTGTCCTCATCCTAGCTTGGCTTCTATTTCGTCTGAGTATCCCTTTTGTCGTGGAACGAACTAGCGCTTAGTCAATATATTTTTTGGTATGAGACCGATGGTATGAATTACGAATCTATTGATAAGGATAAAGATGAAATACTAGTCAGCGTAGAGCATATTCGAAAGAAGTTTTGCCGGAGCCTTAAGCGTTCCCTTGCCTATGGCGTAGCTGGAATTATTCGAGAAGTTTCAGGTAGCCATCACAAAAATAATACCCGCCTTCGGAAGGGCGAATTTTGGGCGTTGGACGATGTCAGCTTTCAGCTAAAAAGAGGGGAAGCTATTGGCCTGATAGGTCAGAATGGCAGTGGTAAAACGACCTTACTGCGGGTCATCAGTGGCCTCATCAAACCGGACGCAGGAATTGTTAGAACGCGGGGTAGCTTGGCACCACTGATTGCTCTAGGTGCTGGATTTAGTCCTGTACTCACTGGCCGAGAAAACATCTACGTCAACATGGGAATCTTAGGATTTTCGAAGCGAGAAATTGATACTTTGCTTCCTGCCGTCCTGGATTTTGCACAAATTGGTGATGCCGTAGACTCCCCAGTTAGAACTTACAGCTCCGGCATGGCCGCCAGATTGGGTTTTGCCTGCGCTATTCACACAAGCCCTGACGTTTTACTGATTGACGAAGTATTGGCAGTAGGCGACGTAAAATTCAGAGCAAAATGTTATAGGCGTTTAGCTGAGTTACGAGAGCAAGGTACAGCGTTTATATTGGTATCTCATAATTCGCTTTCTATCAGAACAATATGCGATAAGGCAATCTACCTTTCAGACGGGAAAGTCGTCTCTGAAGGCAGCTCTGATAGAGTCATGGAAGAATACGAGAATAGATTGCTGGGTTATTCAGGCATCACAAGTTTCGAGGATCAAATTTCGTTGCCAGACGAAGAAAAAATCAGTGGAATTCAGCTAAAGCGCCTGTTCCTAAAAGATAAAAATGGAAATAAAGTAAGTAGCTTAGTTAGTGGTGAGCCCTTCAGCCTGTGTATTACGACTAAGGCCTATCGAAACCTAAAAAACCTGAACATAAATATTATTTTTACTGCTTTGGCTTCCGAAAAGCAAAATATCCTATTCATCAGCACGGTAGATGACACGCCTCCTTTTTCAACAAATGAAGGCATGAAAGATATAGAGTTGTATTTTCCTTATTGTGCACTTAAGCCAGGAACCTACTCTAGCAAAATAAATATTACAAGAGGAAGAATGGAGATATTAGATGTCTTCAGTTCATTTAAGTTTCTCGTTAAAAGAGACGAAAAAGGCTTAATCAACGATTGCGAGTTTTATCAGCCGAGGCAATGGCTATTGAAAGACGAAATTCTCAGTAATTCCCATGAAAATTCCATCTAAAAAGACAATCAAGAAAAAATATATATTACCTCTGAAGCGTAACCTAAAAAAACTAGCCTTTGAGACTAAGTTCAGGGATGCGTCTAAGGTAATAGAAGAGGTGCGATCTAAGCGATTAACGTATTGCGGTTATCCAAAGCTCGAAAATATCTGCAAAGCAATTGATGAGGTAAAGCGAAACAGAGTAACTGGCGTTTATGTTGAGGCTGGCTGTGCTCTAGGTGGTTCCGCCATAGTAATTTCCAAGTGTAAACCGCTCAATACGCCATTCTTTGTATTTGACGTATTTGACATGATTCCAGCTCCTTCAGAGCGCGACGAAATGGATGCTCATGAAAGATATGATGTTATAAAAAGCTATCAATCTAAAGGGCTTGGAGAAGATACCTATTATGGATATATGGATAATCTTTCAAAAGTTGTAGAGAAGAACCTGGAAGACTTCGGCATTGATCTTAAAGCGCAAAGTATCGAATTAGTGAAAGGCCTGTTTGAGGAAACCCTCCGCCTCGATAACAATGTCGCATTTGCTCACATAGACTGTGACTGGTACGATTCTGTCAAAATCTGCATTGAACGTATAACACCTGTTCTAAGCCAAGGTGGAATTATGATTTTCGATGACTACAGCTCTTACTCAGGCTGTAAAAAAGCAGTTGATGAACTATTGGCTAATGATGCCTTTCAATTAGCCAGTTTGGAACGCTCTGCTGTAGTTAAGAAAATCGCATCTTAAATTCGACAGGAAAAGCATTCGATTATTTCCTACTGCAATAGAAGCTAGATTCTGCAAGAACATTGACCCAACACTACAACTCTTTGCGTCATGAGTCCTAAAGTATATTCAGCTTTTTCTACACTTGCTTCTAGCTACTTTGAGCATAAAACGGGTAGATCTGTCCTAGAAATCGGTGCTTCTAATCAGACCTTACTATCAATTCCATGCTTTCATGATTGGGAGAAGACAGCTTTAAATTTCGCTTTCAAAGCCAACTTTCCTAAACTAGAAAAAATGACTACGACTATTGGGAATAGCAATAGTATAAATTTTGATGATAAAACTTTTGACTGTATTATGTCTTCGTCAGTACTAGAACACGATAAATATTTCTGGCGCTCTGTCTGCGAAATGAGGAGAGTATTAACACCAAACGGATTACTTATTGTGGGCGTCCCCATTTTTATGGATTTGCCGACAGACTGGAAAAATACAACTCTGACGTTCAAACGTCATGGAAAAGCCTACAACGCAGACTTTTATCGCTTTAGTGAGCAAGCAGTCAGAGAAGTTGTATTTGAAGACTTTGATATATATGGACAGACCCTAGTTAGGCGATATCCTAATCCTTACTTGATTGTGGCTGGAACTAATAGGGAATAAAGCATGAAGTCATTCACTTCCACAATATTGACACTTGCGTACGAATAAACCTACTTAATGTTCGGAATTGAGAACTTACGGCGAGAGTTATGTGTGGAATAGCAGGAATATATAGACTTGACAACCAAGACTTAACTTTGCCATCACGTCTTAACTCGGCGGTTGAGAAACTCGCACATCGCGGTCCAGATTTTTCTAGGCTGTATATTTCCCCTGGGGGTAATGTTGGCTTGGGACACACTCGTCTTAGTATTATCGACCTCTCTGCAGATAATAATCAACCGTTTGAAACTGACCGGACAGTCGTTGTATTCAATGGTGAAATATACAACTATGCAGCATTGAGAGACGAGCTAAAAAATCAAGGCGTCGCCTTCCGAACTCAGGGGGATACAGAAGTTATCTCAAGAGGATATGAGCAATGGGGCGTCGAAATATTCTCAAAAATAAAGGGAATGTACGCCATTGGGCTTTTAGATAAAAGAGCAGACTGCTGTTTCCTTATAAGGGATTGTTTTGGCATTAAGCCTTTATATTTCTCGTTTGACGACAAGGAATTTGTGTTCGCATATGAAATAAAAGCA
>CAWUKV010000152.1:0-14194 GCA_963923025.1 uncultured bacterium | reverse complement strand
GATACGAGACCGCTATGCAACAGGTTGGCTCCACTGTTTCAGCTGATACGGCGGCATACGTGCTGGTACGGTTTGGCCAATCTCTGGCATTGCCCGACAGCGTGCTAGCGGACGCGCTGGCCTTGCTCGAAACTGTTCCCGTCAGCGAACGCCGGGATACGATTTTGTACGACCTCACATGGGATGCCCTCTGGCGAGAACGGGATGCACCGCAACAGGGCAACTTAGAACTTGCGGCTCAGGCTGTTGGCGAGATTCAGGATGCACGGATTCGTCTAGGGATGCACAGCAGCGTTTTTGAGAATGCTTTAGAACAGGGCCGAGACGACATCGCCCATCAGCAGTGGCAGCAGGCCGTCGCGTTTCTTGACCGCCAGCCGACGCACCGGGCCGTGGTCTGGGCAGAGCTAGCCGCAACGGCACAGACTGTGGGTGATGCCCCCTTGGCAGATGCCCTCAGCGAACAAGCGCTGACGCAGTTGGTCAAGGCCAACCGTCGACCCCAGTCCGAAACCATTTTTGCGGGTCCAGGCTACCGCCAATCGATTCTCGACAAGCTAGCCCGTCCCTTAGCACGGGCACAGCAGTTTGACGCGGCTTACCAGCTGGCTACACAAATAGAAGAGAACCCGGGCGAAACTGAGTTTGCGATCGCTGCTGCCCAAATTGCCGCTGGGGAAACAGATGTGGGACTGGCCCAGATCCTGACGCTGGAAAACCGCAGCTTTTACGCTGAGCATCTGACGTTAGTTCATGACTTGGCTGTTGCAGGCGACATCGACTGTTCTATCGCTGTGTTCTTTGCGCCTACTGTTAACCGTCAGGCGCTGGATCCGTTAAACGAGATGACCGGAGAAACGTTCTTGCTGTGGGCGCAGGCGGGGCGGCAAGATGCCTTGTGGTCTCTGGGTATGGGCATCAATCCAGTGGATTCTGGTTTCTCGAGCCGTGATCTGTTGCGAGTTTGGGTTCAGGCTGAAGCCTGGGAGACGGCACTGGAGCTGATTAATGGCGTCCCATCGGCAGAGGCTCGCTACAGTTTACTCAGGCGTCTGGCTCAAACGCTTACCGAGGCCGAAGACTATGCAGCAGCAGCCCAAGTCCGTCTGGCATCGGTGGCGTTAGCAGAGGAGAAGGGACTTGAAATTGAGCCAAACCGATTTCCTTGGGAGTATTCCAGGCCATTTCGCTACCCCCCTAATACCGTTGTGACGCGCAACTACGCGGCAGTCCGTCAGCAGTTAAGAGACTATTCCCAGCGATCAACCAATGAAACAGACGGCGACTTTGCTGAGCTGGTCGCTGCCCGAGACAGGCTACTGGCATTGACTCACTCACCTAACTTTGATGAGGACGGTATTTTTTTGTTGGCCGACGTTGCTCTAGCCCTGTATCAGGGCGGTCATCCTGAAGCCGCAGAACAGACGCTACAACAGCTTTTATTCGAGATTCCGCCTAGCGTCCTGAGGGCAGAGCTGTCAGCCCCCACCCTTGGCGACTATCCAGCTAGCTTGCAGGCGCAATCGCTGTTTGCCAGGTTTCAAACCGCAGGATGGTATGACGGCATTGCTGAATGGCTAACAAATCCTGTTGTTGGCTATGGTGAAGATCTGAACTTTATCGCGCTAGACCTACCGCTGACTAAGCAAGGTGAGGCAATATTGGCGCTAGCTCAGGCGGCCACTGCCAACGGTAACAGTCAGGCGGCGCTGAGTGTATTGCCCTATCTTTCCCGAACAGACGAGCGGGTGCGGGTGGGCGCAATGGTTGCTGCAAAAGTGATGAACGAGGAACGCGATCGCATCCTGGCAGAAGACCCTAACTCGGCCATCTTGCAGTTGGATCTAATCGAAGCCGAAATCTCGCCGCTGGCACTGTCACTGCCCGATTCTCTTCTAAAGGTGCGGGCTTATCTAGCGATATCAGAAGCCTACATTACCCTCGAGAGCATAGATAAAGCCGAACACTGGCTGACAATTGCCGTCGCGCTGATGCAAAGATTGCAAACCCAGGTCGAATCGTAGCAGTGAAAAACAAAGGGTTCAGGATAAGATTCTTGCTTGGGTATCACCATGAAGGGGACAGGTCGTTGGAAATACCTCACTTGCGAGATATGACCATCAATGATGGTCCTGTCGTGGTCGCGCTAAATGATGCGGTAGTCGCGGTGACGAGCCCAATGGACATGGGCCGTTTTGAACAGCTCTACCAGCGCTGCAACTTGAAGCTGGTTGCAGAGATACAGGACGAGGTTGTTGCCTTTATCTGGGGAATGACCGACGGTGTTGCCTACGACAACGGCAACTACCAGTGGTTTTCTGACCGGCTGAAGCGATTTCTCTATATTGATCGGGTTGTTGTTTCAGCGGCCTGTCGTGGTCTTGGGTTGGGGCGTCAGCTGTATGCCCAGACGAGCCAGCAGGCAGCTACGTTCGGCGCTCTGACCCTCTGCGCAGAAATTGACATTGACCCACCCAACCCTACATCTCTACGGTTTCACGAAAAGGCAGGCTTTGTGCAAATGGGGACACGTCTACTCGATAGTGGTAAGCGCGTATCCATGCAGGTGTGCCCAATTGCATAACCAGCTAATGTCTCTAAACGATTAGATAACACTACGCAACATCCCGGATCGGGCTGAACCGACAGCGTAAACCTTGAAAATCGTTCTCTGATAGCTCTTATGAAAACTCTACTCGCAGTATCGGGCTCGTGGATGCTGCTGCCGGTTGCAGCGCTTGCCAACACAGCCCTGCCCAATATTGATCAGGTGGTTTCGGACCATCAAATAGCCGTATGTCAGCAAGATTGGGACGAGGCCGAACGCCAGGTGAGCGTGCTGATGGCCCTACCCAGCGTTACCCCAGCCCTCCGACAAGAATTGGTCGATTTGCGGCAGCAGTACGTGCTTTATAAGGCCCATGGGACGCAGCTCGAAACCGCTGCAAGCTGTGCTGACGTGGTGGTTGAGCCGTCTGTCAACGAAGCATCCGAAGCACCGCTAGCACCGCTTGGATTTGGCAATACTTTTGACGGCCCACCACCACCACCCCTGTCTTCCCTAGGTACAACAGGGGGTAGCGGCATCCCGGTACCCGCAGCACAAGACAGCGGGACCATTGTCATTGCGGGCAGTACCGTCTCTCCCTTGACTGTTTCGGGCATTTATCACCGGGGCAACGTGGTGTACGGCACCCTTGTCAACAACACCGGCAGCACCGTGCGGGATGTTCAAATTCTGGCTTCCTTGTTTGATAGTGGCGTTGGGTTTGCCCATTCTGCCCAGTACACCTACAGCGGCACGATTTTTCCGGGTGGCCGTGTGGAGGTAGCCATTCCAGTAGAAGGGGCAGGGGTCTACGGCGAACCTGGTGGATTTCTATCTAATCCGCAGTTTGAGATTTGGGCCACCGGGTTCTAGGGGCTTAAAAACAGGAGAAGCGCTGCTGCGACAGGTATAGCTTTGGATACTTCGCTTAAACCTACGAGCAGAGCGCTTCCCCTCGGCGTATAGCGCTTCGTACCGAGCAACGCGGCCCAACCTTTTCGCAGGTGCTGTACCTGTGCAGAATTTTTGATAGGCTACAGCCCGCGATCGCCTTGCGCAATAATAGAAACGGTACGTTACATTGCTTTACTATGGCGCGGGATCTGCGGGACTTCATCAAACAGGTAGAGGCGCGGGGGCAGCTCAGACGCATTTCGGCGCTGGTAGACCCCGAGCTAGAGATTGCCGAAATCTCCAATCGCATGCTCCAGGCGGGTGGTCCAGCGCTGCTATTTGAGAATGTAAAGGGCTCGGACTATCCGGTGTTTGTCAACTCGATGGGCACTGTGGAGCGGGTGTGCTGGGCCATGGGCATGGAGCAGCCCGAGGAGCTAGAGATCCTGGGCAAGAAGCTGGGCATGCTGCAGCAGCCGAAGCCGCCGAAGAAAATTTCCCAGGCGGTGGAGTTTGGCAAAGTGCTGTTCGACGTGCTCAAGGCCAAACCCCAGCGGGACCTGCTGCCGCCCTGCCATCAGGTGGTGCTGAAGGGTGACGAGGTGGACCTGACCCAAATCCCGATGATTCAGCCTTACCCCAAGGACGGGGGCAAGGTGGTAACGCTGGGCCTGGTCATTACCAAAGACTGTGAAACGGGCACCCCCAACGTCGGCGTCTATCGGCTGCAGCTTCAGAGCAAAAACACCATGACCGTGCAGTGGCTGTCGGTGCGGGGCGGGGCGCGTCACCTGCGCAAAGCCGCAGAGAACGGCAAAAAGCTAGAGATTGCCATTGCCATCGGCGTTCACCCGCTGATCATCATGGCGGCGGCGACGCCCATTCCTGTGGACCTGTCAGAATGGCTATTTGCAGGGCTCTACGGTGGGGGTGGAGTGCATTTGGCGAAGTGCAAAACGCTGGATTTGGAGGTACCGGCCTCGTCAGAGTTTGTGCTAGAGGGCACGATTACGCCAGGGGAGACCATGGCAGATGGCCCCTTTGGCGACCACATGGGTTACTACGGCCCGGTGACGGAGGATGCACCGCTGATTCGCTTTAACTGCGTCACCCACCGTAAGAACCCGATCTACCTGACCACCTTCAGCGGACGCCCGCCCAAAGAAGAGGCGATGATTGCCATTGCCCTCAACCGCATTTACACGCCAATTTTGCGGCAGCAGGTATCGGAGATTGTCGATTTCTTCTTACCGATGGAGGCGCTGAGCTACAAGGCTGCGGTAATTTCCATTAAGAAAGCCTATCCAGGACAGGCGCGGCGGGCAGCGATGGCGTTTTGGACGGCGCTGCCGCAGTTTACTTACACCAAGTTTGTGATTGTAGTCGATGCTGAGATTAACATTCGCGATCCGCGTCAGGTGATCTGGGCGGTGACCTCCAAAGTAGATCCCTCGCGGGACGTGTTTATCTTGCCGGACAACCCCTTTGACCGACTGGACTTTGCCAACGAGAAGCCGGGGCTAGGCGGACGCATGGGCATTGATGCAACGACTAAGGTGTACCCCGAGACTGACATGCAGTGGGGCGAAGAGCTGAAATCTGACGAGGATGTGGCCGCGATGGTGGAGCGGCGCTGGGCAGAATACGGACTGGGCGACATCGCCATGGGAGAGGTGGACCCCAACCTGTTTGGGTATGACATGTAGGGAGCCATGACGCGAAAACTGCTGCGCGGAACCTATCGACGCAATATGGCCCAGTCCCAGGCTCGGTGGTTTGCGCTGCTGTGGCAGCTCCAGGGATCGGTAATTCCGTGCATTTTGCCACGGGTGCTGCTGTGTGCGGGGTTTGCGCTGCTGGTGTGGGTGTTGCACAAGCAGAACCTGCCGGTTTCACTGCCGTTGGTCAGTGGCATTGTGCCGAGCATTGTGCTGGGTCTGCTGCTGGTGTTTCGCACCAACACGGCCTACGAACGCTTTTGGGAAGGGCGAAAGCTGTGGGGCACGATGGTCAACACCACTCGCAACCTGGCGCGGCAGGTGTGGGTGACGGTGGAAGAGAACAATCTGCAAGATAGAAAAGAGAAAGAACAGGCGCTGAGGCTGATTGTCGGGTTTGCGATCGCAACTAAGCTACATCTACGCCAAAACAAAGACCTGAGCGAACTCCATCCCTTTCTCACCGAGAAACAGTACGGCCAGCTTCAGAGCATGAACAGCCCACCGCTGGAAATTGCCTTTTGGCTGGGGGACTACCTGCAAGTGCAGCACCTGCGCAACACCATTCACCCCTACCAACAACGGGCCATGGTCGAGCTGTTAGACTTAATGGTAGACGTGTTGGGTGGCTGCGAACGCATTCTTAAAACGCCAATTCCCCTGGCTTACTCTATCCATCTCAAACAGCTGCTGCTGATTTACTGCCTGACGCTACCGCTACAGATTGTTAGTGAGGTGGGCATCTGGAGCGTTTTGGTGTCGGCCCTGGTAGCCTTTGCCGTTTTCGGCATCGAAGAAATCGGCATTGAAATTGAGAACCCCTTTGGCTGCGACCCTAACGACCTACCGCTAGATGCCATCTGCCAGACGATGGACCGTAACATTCGCGATCTGATGACCCTAACGCCCAGCGTTGAGGCCGACCGCGTCCGCTACCAGCGCCAGGAAAATAACCCGGTATAGCTGTTAGAGTGGAAGAATGAACTCGACCAGAGACCGCCTACTTGACCCAAATTTTCAAGTGACCTTGGCACATCAGCTACGCGAAACGCTGCCAGCGGTAAAGATGCTAGTGCTATTTGGTTCTCAGGCAACGGGCTCATCACATGCAAAGAGCGATTGGGACATCGCAATTTTAGCGGATACCTCACCGTGGAACGTGTTCTTGATACAGGAAAAAATTGCTCAGCTACTTGCTTTAAGCTTCGATACCATCGATTTGGTAAACATCAGTCACTGTTCGCCAACGTTAGGATTTAATGTTGCTCGTGATGGTCAGTGCCTCTACGAAAGAACACAAGGATTGTTTGAGAAATTTCAAACCCGTGCTTGGAAACGTTTTTGGGACACGGCAAAGTTCAGAAAGCTCCAGGACCAGTACATTAGAGAAACAGCAGAGAGAATAATAGAAGATGTTGGTCGACCCAGCCACTATTCGTCCAAAGTTAGGGCTAATCTCGGAGCATCTAAAGATTCTACAAGAGATAAAGAACAGCACAGCTCAAAGCGAATATCTTGAGGATCGACGACAGCAGCTAATTGTAGAACGTCTCCTTCACCTAATTGTGGAGGCTGCAATTGATATCAACAATCATGTAGTAGTAAGAATCGGGCAGTCACCCTCAGAGGACTACTATGGTTCTTTTGCAAAAGCGGCTAGAGTAGGATTGATTTCTTCAGAGTTAGCAACTCAACTTGCACCATCCGCAGGGTTACGTAATCGTTTGGTACACGATTATGATGATTTGGACAACATTATTATCTACAACTCTATCGAGTTCGCCTTGGTGAATTACGCCGAATACATTCTTCAGGTGCAGCGGTACATCAAACAGAAGGAACGGTAAGAACAAGCCCGCACACCAACTTACAGAGGTACCCGAAATATGAGGGTACCTGTTTGAAGGGGTTAGAAAGTTCTAGTTGCCCCGCCCCATGAAAAACTTCTCACTGACTGTCGCACTGGCAACCTTGCCTGTTGGACTAGGGCAATTGCCAAGCTTCGCTCAACCCTCACCCACGGTAAACCTGCTGGAGGCGCTGGGCCAGCGTTGCAATCGAGCAACGGAAGTGAGCTATCGGTCGGATCAGTTGATTTCAGCAGACGGCGAGACGACCGTTTATTTTGAAGCGGTACTGCGCAAGATTGTGCGACCCGATAGCACCCTGCACCGGGCTGACACAGATGATTATTGCTTTCCAGACGTGCGAGAGACACCTGTGCGAGATCTAGTAATCGAACACCAGGGGGAGATTCAGCGCATTGATACAGGAGCCTATGAGTATGGCTACATCCTCTATTCGCCGCGCTCTTTTTCGCCGGACGGACGCTATGTCGCTATCGACCTGCAGGTGGCCTTTACGGGCGGTAGTCCTGGAGACTATGTGGGCGTGTTTGATCTAGAACAGGGCGACTATATCCCGCTGACTGCCATTTGCGAGCAGTACGAGTTTGAGCAGACAGCGGGCTTTTTAGACGTAAACACTGTTTCGGTGGAGTGTATCGGTTACGGTCCTGCGGAAAGCCTGTTTGAACAGTTTGACCTGACCACCGGAGAAATCCGAACATTACCTGACGAGTTTGGCAGCAGCCGATACGGCAGCGTAACCCGCCCATTCGAAGTTATCCAGACCCAGTCGTTTGACTAACGCTCGACTAACTCCCTATGGGGTAGGCACTCCATCGCCAACCTTACCCCTTGCCTACCATCGTCCCCTCTTACCCACCTCACCCCATCAACGGAGATGTAGACAGTAGACGCTCGGTTAATGATTCAACATCGGGAGGTCTGTTTAGAGTCGCTTCTCTAGATATTGACCAATCATAATCTCCTCACCCGCGCGGGAGATGATGGTCTGGCGAGTGCGGTAGCTGTCGCCAATTAACTTGAGTTCTTCGTCGAAGCTGGAGCCATTGTACTCGGTGTGCAGTTGCATGGTGTTGTGATCGCGGAAGCGGTAGCTCGCGGTGACCGGCTTGGGGGTGGCAAAACCGCGATCGCGATACATCACATCGCCCAAAATGCCGAACGCCGTACTCCCGGTACTTTGCTTTTTGCTGGGGCTGACGTAGTTGCTCTCCCAGCTCATCTGCGCACCGCAGGTCAAAATGCCGTCTAGCTCGTGAGCCTGAGCTAGGGCGATCAATGCCTCGTGCCCTGCTGGCAAAAACTCAATAGACAGGTGGCTGACCACTTCCTGAGTGTCGTCCGTTTTTAGCGTGTAGTAGCGACGCTTCGACTGCCACTGGCCCACGGAACGCTCAAAGAAACGAATAGCCAGAGCCTCAAGCTCTGCACCAGTGTCGATAGAATTTAGGGCAGGAACGGTAAAAGATGTCATAGGAACGCCTCAGGCATGAAGTGGATAGGGCAATAGCACCCTATCTGGCAAACACTGTAGACAGCACGAACCGAGAAGGCTGTATCCAATGTTTCACATTTATTAACATTAAAGATAACCGACCCTCCTATAAGCTGCAATGACCCGAGGGGGTGATATCCTCCCCCGCAGCACTCGGCTTGCTCTCAACGTCTTACCTAAACTGGAATGACTTCCCAGCCCGCTTTCACCAATGCAATAAAGGTGGCGTAACCCGCAGAAAACTCCGGCGGGTCTTCTTGGGCCAGCTCAGAAAATTCGGTGTAAACCTGCCACGGATCGTCTGCGTTGCGGCGCAGGTGCAGCACCGTTTCTGTGGTCCCTGGGGGTCGCCAGGTCATTTGCCCAGGCGCAGCGTTTGTCATGGCTTAACTCCCTAGAACGGCAGCTTCTTCTTGCTGTTTTTGTCCCGCTCGTAATCCATTTCCCGCAGCTTTTTCATGATGCGGCTGAAGTACTCCTGCAGGTACTCCTCCAGGGTCGTAATCTCTGATTTAGGAATGCCGAAGGTATCGTAGACCTCGTCCATCGGCGCATCCAGTGGCTCACCGTTAGCGCTCACTTCGGTGAAGGCCAACCGGTCAGAAAACTCCCAGCCCCACTGGAAGAAGCCTGCCAACCGGCGAATGCCCCGCAGCAGCTGAGGCGACATGGTCGAGACGTTCGCTTCTTGCCCCGACAGCCGCTCACATAGCCGCAGAATTTCGTAGCCACCCCAAGCCCGCGTGCCCGCTAGGGGAAAGGTCTTTTTCTCAGTGTTGGGGTTCTTTAACGCTTCAACGGCAAACCGGGCGATGTCTTGCGTGTTCATGTACGCCGTGGGGGCCGCTTCGCCCATGACCCAAACGCTCTGCTTTTCGAGAATGGGAATGGCAAACTGACCAATCAAGCCCTGCATAAAGCCGCAGGGACGCAGAATGGTGTAGTTCAGGCCCGACTCCTTGAGAAATTCCTCCGTGCAGTGCTTGATATCCATCAGCGGCACATGCGGGTACTTCTCAGAATCGAGAATAGAAAAGAAAATGAAGCGCTCTACCCCAGCGTCGACAGCGGCCTTGATCAAGTTGACCTTGCCTTCCCAGTCCACATCGTAGATGCCGTAAGAGTCGCCAGGACGAGCCGTGGCAGCATCAATTACCGCTGTGACGTCTTCAAAGGTTGGCGGCAGGCTATCAGGACCGCACAGGTTGGCCTTGACCAGCTGAGCACCCCACTCCCGCAGGAAAGCGGCTTTTTGAAAGTTTCGCACCAGACACTTGACCTCGTGCCCTTCGTCAATAGCACGACGAACGACCTGTCTGCCCAGGGTGCCTGTCGCACCGACCACCAATACGCTCATGGGGTTTGTAAACAAAAGTTAACGCTTTACTCAGCTTAACAGACGGAGCTGCCTGTGGCCGAGTATGGTCTATTCTTCGCCGCCCTGAAGACGCAGCATCAGAAAGCCAACGCTAAGGCCCACCAGGACCAGGCTAAAGATGAGAATTGCCGTGGAAAAAATTTCGCCGCCCATGAGATTGAGTCGCCTCCTAAAGATGGGTCGCAGGCGGGATGCCCGCGCCACAGTTTTCATTTATGCAGATTAAAGCCCCACTATTTTAGACTAGTTTGGCATTGCCCCAAAGCCCGCTAATCTTTTCCCTATGGCTGTTTCAACTCCCGTTGCTGCAAGAAATTCTGACGCGATCGCACCCCACCGTCCGCGCCTGCTGGTAACCCTGGGTGACCCAGCCGGAATTGGCCCGGAGGTCGTGCTCAAGGCGCTGGCGCAGGAACGGTTTAACGCAGACATCACGGTGGTCGGCAATGCCGACCTGCTGCAAGCGGCCTATCAACAGCTCCAGCAGAAAACCACAGAGCCCATTGCCCAGCTAGAGGCCCTCAAGCTTTTGGACGTGCCAGTGTCTTCGGAACAGGCGTCGCAGGTTCAGCTGGGCGTGGGCAATGCCGCCAGTGGAGATATCAGCTTTCGGACGCTGAAAACAGCGATTGATTACGGCTTAGAGAATGGGTACGACGCGATCTCAACCGCCCCCATTGCCAAATCCGCCTGGCACGCAGCGGGCCGCACCTACCCTGGCCAAACCGAAGTGCTGGCCGAGGCTGCAGGTACCGACCGCTTTGGCATGCTGTTTGTCGCCCGTTCGCCCCACACCGAGTGGACCTTACGAACCTTACTGGCGACCACCCATATTCCACTACGGGCAGTGCCGGATACGCTAACGCCAGAACTAATGACGCAAAAGCTGGACCTGCTGGTGAAGTGCTTGCAGCAACAGTGTGGGATTGAGCGACCGAGGGTTGCGATCGCAGGCCTCAACCCCCACAGCGGCGAGCAGGGCAAACTGGGCACCGAGGAGGTGGACTGGCTAGAAAACTGGTTAAACCAGGAGCGTCAGCGCCGACCCCAGGTTCAACTCGATGGCCTAGTGCCGCCCGACACGCTGTGGGTCAAACCGGGTCAAGCCTGGTACGGCACGGGTAACAACGGTAAAGCCCACGACGGCTACCTGGCGCTGTACCACGACCAGGGGCTAATTCCCGTGAAGCTACTGGCCTTTGATCTCGCGGTAAATACGACAATTGGTTTGCCGTTCATTCGTACATCCCCCGATCACGGGACGGCATTTGACATCGCAGGACAGGGCATTGCCCAGGCCGACAGCATGATCGCAGCAATCACGCTTGCGACGGAGCTAAGGCCAGCCCAGCTGTAGATCTTGACTAGATTTTCAGTGAATTGGATGTGCTTTTTGCGACACAAGTTTCATACTCTCTCAAGGTTCTATGCCCAAAGAATGATTCCGATTGAGAGAGAATAGGTAACGCACAATACTAAATTCCGTTTACCTGGTTTTCCTTTTGGGAAAGATCTGTAAAATTGAATACAGATACAGGCTTACATAAACCACTTTCCCATTTTCAGTCAGAACATCCGAGTGTGGGTGGTCTTACACCTCGCGCAGTTCGTTAGATTACCGTTCAATATTGCCAAGGGTCGATTACCAAAGGTCGATTAATTTGGCAGCTTGCCCAGATTGACCTCAAATCGTTGGCTTGTGCGTTCACTGATTGAGCACTGATTTTACAGTACTGATTTTACAGCACTGATATAGACCGCCGTTCTTAGACTGCTTCAGGAGTTCACCATGCTTCAATCACTTAACTATTCGATTTGTACGATTCAGGACGAAGCCCGCGAACTGGTTTTTCAAGGCCAGGTCAGCCGCCAGCAGCCAATCTACACGCTGTGTAAGTATATTCCCGCCCGTGAATGGACCATGGTAGAGAGCGAGCTAGAGGCCAATGGCTTTTTGCTGCGCGATCGCATCAGCGACCTGATGGGCCGCGAAGATTGGGAAAACGACTAGCGCATTCTGCTCGGCTAGCGTTGGGTCAAAAGTTTCCGCAACGGTTCACTAGCGAGGGCATCGCCCGAGGCCAGTTATCGGGTTAGTGCCGTGTGATCGCGCTTAAGATCACCCCTATAAAAACAAAGTATTGATCGGCACCGCTCAGTCCTGGCGCGGTGCTTTGTTTTGTCCGTCTATACGGGAGGGGATGTAAATTTCCTTCGCAAGGATGTCCTGCTACCCATCGCTTCTGGGGTAAGAAACGCTATAAAGGCCCTAAACAGCGAGGCACCCCCCTAACTATGATGATTCAACTGCTGGCCGGTGACATCGGCGGGACCAAGACCATTTTGCGCCTGGTCGAAGCCAACGGGAACGATCTTCAGCACTGTCCGGCGGGTGAAGTCAAGCTCAACACCCTATTTGAAAGCCGCTACCCCAGCGGCGACTACCCCGATCTGGTGCCGATGGTAGAAACGTTTTTGACTGAGGCCAAGGGCACCGTCAGCGAGGTTCATCCTAAAACGGCCTGTTTTGCCATTGCTGGCCCGGTCAACCAGAACTGCTCTCAGCTGACCAACCTGGCCTGGTTGCTCAGCGGCGACCGACTGGCCGAGGAGCTGGAGCTGGAGCATGTTCAGCTGATTAACGACTTCGAGGCGGTGGGCTACGGCGTCCTCGGACTAGACGATGAAGACTTGGAAACGCTGCAAGCAGGCCAGCATAACCCCACTGCGCCCGTCGCCATCATCGGTGCCGGAACCGGGCTGGGGCAGGGATACCTGATCAACATTGGCGATCAGTATCATGTTTTTCCGTCAGAGGGCGGGCATGCCGACTTTGCCCCCCGGTCTGAGATTGAATTTCAGCTGTTGCGGTACCTGCTCGACAAGCATTCAATCACACGGGTTTCTGTCGAGCGGGTGGTCTCGGGACAGGGCATTATCTCGATTTACCAGTTCTTGCGCGATCGCAACTTCGTTACCGAATCAGAGGACATCGGCCACATTGTCCGCACCTGGGAGCAAAAAGCCGGACAGCGTAGTCAGGTCGAAGATCCCGCCGCTGCCATTGCCAAAGCCGCCAAGGCCCGAACCGACCGGCTTGCGGTTCGCACCATGGAAATCTTCATCGCTGCCTATGGGGCAGAGGCCGGGAACCTGGCGCTAAAGCTGTTGCCCTTTGGCGGACTCTACGTTGCCGGAGGCGTTGCCGCCAAGAATCTGGAGCTGATTAAGGAAGACTTTTTCATCAGCGCGTTCAACGACAAAGGCCGCATGGATAAAATCTTGGAGCAGATACCTGTCCACGTGGTGATGAATCAGAGTGTTGGGCTAATTGGTGCAGCGCTGAAAGCCAGCCGTCTGTAAGTGTGAATTTTTTATAACTAGCAGGGGTAGCCTGTTACTCGTGGGTGATCTTTTGGGTAAGCAGGCACAATGGAACAGGGTAAACAACGCCAGCCATCGGAGGCGTCAGCACCGATAGCAGAACGTAGCACCGACCAGCGTTTAGGCGACCGGCGACAGCAGGAACGGCGAGACGGTGACCGGCGAGAAAAGGATCGGCGGCAAAACGCGCTGTCGGCTCGTCTCCGGTATGGCTTTTGGAAGGTCTACCGAGACAAGTACGACGTTGATAAAAAAGCGCTACTGGCCTACAACCCCCTCAAAGTTACATGGTTGGTTGATGATCTTACCGTCGAGGCCAAGCGGTACCGCTTCTTTAACAAACATGATGATCATAAGACGCCCTACGAACAGGTGTTAAAAGCGGCTATTGAAGAAGTTGTCAAAGCCTCAAAGGGACGAGACCGGCAAGCCTTTGCCATGATCGAGGAAGTAGCCGAAACCATCCTCAAAACCTACCGGCTCGAAGCTAAAGACCGGCGAGAAGAAGACCGCCGCAGTGACGAAAGGCGACAGGGTGAGCGACGGAATGAAGCCCACCACAAAACAGCCGAGCGCAACCACCTCAACTAAGGGAATAGCGGTCAAATAAGAGACCAGCCGATGCCCCTTCACCTTTTACCCTTTCCCCTTTCCCAGCTCGAACTGGGACGATATTTCTATGCGCCTCCCTAACTCACCGTCGCCAGTGAGATTAACTTGAGATACTGCTTGAGCTTGACCGGCACATTCTTCGCTGAACTTAGGCCAGTGACCTGCCGCCAAGCATCGTTGTCCTGCCAGCGAATCCCTTTCAGGTTAGCCCGCTCAAAGTTAGCCCCGGTGAGCACAGCGTTGCTAAAGTTGGCCCCCCGCAGGTCAGCATCCCGAAATTCTGCGCTCGTTAAATCG
>CAWUKV010000151.1:0-14216 GCA_963923025.1 uncultured bacterium | reverse complement strand
GTTAGAAAAAGTGGGCAAGTTTAGCCATCTGAGCAGTGATAGCCAAGACGCATCTACTCCAGAACCGTGGGTACGGATGCTTAATGGCAAACGAGGGTTACACTTGGTGGTGCTCTATATCCTGATTGGCGAGTGGCGCATTCCTTGGAGCTTTCGGGTCTGGCAGGGCAAAGGGCAGACGAGTCCGAGTCAACTGGCCTGTAAGTTGCTCGCCACTGTCCCCAGTCGTTTGGTGGCCGGTAGAACTGTCATTGTGCAAGCCGATACCGAGTTTGGCACAATCGACTTTCTCAAGGCAGCAAAGCAGCGACGATGGCGGGCCGTTGTGGGCATTCGTGCCAACCGAAAATTGGACGATGGCCGCAACGTCAAAGCTCTCTACCGTCATGCCAAGCGAGGCACTCAGGTGCGGCTCAAGGGTATCGACTTTGGCCTGACGCTGTCCTGGTTCTGGCTGAAGCGCGCTGATGGCAAGCGAGAACTTCGCTTTGTTGCCGCGACCTATCCCTATTCGGGTGTCTACCTCGTACGACTGGGGCGCAAGCGATGGGCGATAGAAGGCTTTTTCAAGACCGCCAAGCACCAATTCGGTCTACATTGCTTTGGACAGGGAACGAAGTTAGGTGTTTATCGATGGTTGCTGCTCTCCTTGATTGCCTTTTTGCTAGCTCACTGGATTGACCAGTGGGCTTGGCCGCCTGTCCTCAACTGGAAAGAGACTTGCCGATTGGCTCGTGAAAAGCTGCTGCCCAAGATGGTCTGGATGAGGCTATGTCGCATCATTCACGACCACAGACATATTGCTGAACTTTTAGGGGTTGAAATTCTCATTCAACCCCGCGCTGCTTAGCTCTCATATCTTGGTGCAAGATCTGAGATAATGTAAATATGGCGCTCTCTAGCTGGCTACGATGGCCGATGCTGATGCTACCCATACGCAATGCGCCTTGTTGTATCTGGGTGTTGGTATCGAGGAATAGGACATTACTGCCAGGGGTTTGTAGAAGGGGAATGAAACCAGACACCTCTCCCCGGCCTCCTACACGACCATCACCACTCCGATATTGCACTGAGAAGCGGGGCATTAGAAAACCGTCAGCGACGGAGGATGATGGGGGCTCCGATGGGGTCGCACTATCTTGTGCTTGAACGGCCAGGCACAACAGCCCGACAGAGAGCAAAGACGCATTTACCAGAGCAATGGAGTATCGTTTTAGCATCTTTATTTCCTACGGACAGGTTGGCGGTTGGCCAGTTGGTGTCCCGGCAATATTGTCAAAGCCTGTATTGTTGGTGCTAACGTTGTTAAAGTCGGTGACATTGACCGTTGAGCCCGGTGTTATTGTAATATTCAGGTCATTGCCACCTGCCATGGCTACATTCGGTCCGCTGCTGGTGTTGCCGCTAAACCGGGCAATGCAGACATTGCTGGTTGGGTCATTAGTACGGACAGAGACGCTGTGCCGTCCAGCTTGCTGAATATTGTTATTAGTAATTACCACATTATTCATGGTGCTGGCATCGTAAATGTAAGCGTCAATGCCGTCAGCGTTGGTGCCGATAGTGGAGATGGCATTACCCGTTATGGTTGTGTTGTCGATGCGAGAGGCAGCATTGTTGCTGAAGTTATAATAGGTATAGGCCCGGATGCCATCAGCGTCAGCATTTGTCGTGGTGATGGTGTTGCCAGAAATAGTGGTGTTGCTGATGGTACCGCCGTATCCATATATGTCAATGCCACGAGCGTCGGTGCCAGTTGTTAAAATTGTATTATCGGAAATGGTTGTGTTGCTGGTTGTGCTATAGCCACTGTAGATACTAATGCCATGAGAGCGGCTGTCGCCCGCGGTTGTGACTGTGTTGCCAGTTATTGTAGTATTGTTTGTAGTGCTAGCGTAATAGGCATTAATATTAATGCCCTGACTCCCAAATCTTGCTGTAGAAATCGTATTGCCAGATATAGTCGTGTTACTTACACTACTGTTGTACTGAGACGATATATCAATTCCTTGAGCCAAATCGCCTGCAGTTGAAATAGTGTTTCCAGATATGGTTGTGTCGCTAACGTTGCTGTTGCCATAAGCGGTGATGTCGATTGCAGGGGCAACAAAGAAACCTGTTGTTGAGATATTATTGCCTGAAATGGTAGTGTTGCTGATATTGCTACTTTCAGAGGCATACACATAAAGACCCCGAGAAAAAAGCTGTTCTGCCGAGATATTATTGCCTGAAATGGTGGTATTGCGAATGTTTCCACCATCGTAGGAATACAGATGGATGACATTAGATTGAACACCGGTTGTGGCCAACGTGTTGCCAGAAATGGTGGCGTTGGCAACAGTCTCACCCGTCTGGACCTCAATGTTGATGGCCCTGCCAGAGGCAGTCGTAATTCGGTTACGATCAATGATGAAGTCACTCACATTCCGGGCATAGACCCCAGTATTATTACCAGGTTGCACCTCGAAGCCCGACAAAGTTGTGCTGTTACCCATGGTGACGGTGCTCTGCACTAGGGGTAGTGTACCTGTGCCCGCCCCTGTGATTTGCCCAGTGGTAGAGCCTGTTTGCCCCAAACCTCCGGTTACTTGGGATGGCACGGTTTGAGTAACGCCACTAGAGAGCGCCTGCACATTAGCCGGGATGGTAAAGCCCGTCATGCCCGAACGGTCACCCGCATCGACGTAAACGATGCTGTTGCCACTGGTTTGGGTTAAGGGCAGGGCGTTCACGACCTCTCCCAGAGGGCTTTCAACTGTGCCATTGCCACCAGTGGCACCATCGGTTACGTGAATGATTTCCCAGGGTTGGCCCGTAGCTGGATTAACGGCAAGCTGATTGGGGATGCTGACGGTACGGGGTTCGACCAGAATGGTGCTATTGCGCTGTAGAGGTGATGCAGCCTGGAGCCATAAGGTATTGTTGATGAGGTCTTCTGGTGGGGCTGGGTTGTCTTCATCTTGTTTAGCCGTTGCAGTGCTTTGAGTGCTTGCAACGCTGACCGAACGAGCCGGGGCACCAAAGGTGTAGCCCAGAGAGAAGAATCCACGGGTGCCAAAGATGCCGTCACTTTGTAGGCCCAGACCAATGTTAAGGCTATCGGCAACGGTTTGGTTTAGCCGGATGCGGGCCCCGACAGTGTCACCCAGGTAGTAAGCCCCACCATAGCCCCAGAGAGTGCCGGCGTTGCCAAAATCACCCAGCTGTAGTCCCCCTTCGATATCGATACCGCCGAGGGACTGCTCGATATCTTCTTGCACGTCGACAAAGAGCTGATTGCCTCGAAAGGTTGTGTTGGTAATGGCTAGGGTATTGGCAACAGTTCGCTGAGAGCGTCCAACGGGGAGATACCCGTTGAGGTATAGCGCCCAGCCTGGACCAATGAGTTCGGCACCAGCCCCCAGTTGGTGAAAGGTGTTATTGCCGGTATCGCGAATGTCGTAGCCCAGGTAGCCGCCCAAGATGGCATTGTCTAGCTGGCGACGACGACCAATGCTGAGGCTGCCGCTGCGTAGGTCGCCCCCTTCGATCTGGATGCCCAGGTTTAGAAAGAGTAGATTGCTGCCCGGCGTTTGCAGAATGGGTATGAAGCCGTTGAACTCACCGAGGCTGGACGCATTACCGTTGCTGCTGCGGAAGGTGGTAGAAAAACGTGGGTTGATGATAATTTCTGATGGAGACGCGAGTGTGCTGGCATCTTGGGTACGCGCTGGCAGGCAAAGCAGCCCAACGCCAACGATGCTAGTGGGTAGGATGTGTTTTAGTACGCGTTTCGACATTAGCATCAATCTCTCTTTCTCAAATAATTGGCTCAATGTGAACTTGAGGCGCGAATATCAGGCATTGCTCAAATCCTTATTGCGGGCCCTTATTTCGACCCCTTACTTTGGGAATAAAGTGCCAAGGTGGATTGGGGCAATTGCACGGAGTCTCTTTTTCGTTCCTTGCACGTAGAGGCGGTGTTCGATAAGCCGTACAACCATGCAGATTCAGTTATGACATAGTTATTCCCCGCTAAGAGCTAACAGAAAGTGCTAAATAGTCAGCTCTTAGGTGATAAATAGTGGCCAGACGATATTCATAGGCCTCTGTTAAGTTCAAAGGCGATTAACTTGTTGGATAAATTAGTTAATGTGACAAAAACTGATAAAGAGTGATTTTAAAGATTAGAAAGTGAGAAAAACTCTTTTTCTCTCTCTAAACTTGATAGAGAAAAGGTGATATTTGTAGACAATGGTGCTAAGCTTAAGCACTGATTGGGGTGGGTTAGTGAGATCGCAAGAAATGGAAAAACTTGAACTGTAGAACTACTTAAACATCTATCTTTGGACACCAAATCAGAGACTGTGCTGTGATTAAAACGTTACACCCAGCAGCTATACGCCTGGGCATACAATCTATTCGTCATACTGGCAGCGTTTTTATTGTGCTCACGGCTGCTTTTATTATTACAAGTCCAGCTGCCGCTCAAATCACTGGAGACAACACTTTCATACAAAGTCCTCCTTCCTTACAGGGCATATCTCACGTCTTCTCGGAAGGTCAGCAAGACTGGGTGCAGGGTGGGATACGCCAGGGTGGCAACCTGTTCCACAGTTTTTTAGAGTTTAATGTCGCGGAAGGACAACAGGTGTATTTTTTTAACCCTGACGGGGTATATAACATCTTTGGCCGAGTGACCGGACCTTCATCGTCTCAGATTAATGGCACCCTGGGGGTGGGTGGGCCAGCTAACCTATTTTTGCTTAACCCCAACGGCATTCTTTTTGGTCCCAATGCTTCGCTTGATATCCAAGGTTCTTTTTTAGCCAGTACCGCAAACCATTTCGCCTTTGAAGATGGAACGGTGTTCAGTGCAGTGCAGCCGCAGCAGTCTTTATTGACAGTCAGTGCGCCGTTAGGGGTACAGTACGGTGATCGGGCCAACGGCAACATTACGCAACAGGGACAGCTCTCAGTCTTGCCAGGGCAGCAGCTGACGCTATTGGGGCATACCGTTCAGCACAGTGGGCAGCTATGGGCATCAGGGGGGCGGGTTGAGCTATTGGGTAACCACATTGATTTGCTGGGATCGGCCATTATTGATGTATCTAGCGACGTGTCGGATGGGGGCGTGATCTTGTTGGGTGGCGACCTGCAGGGACAGCCTACGCGACCCACCGCCAGTACAGCCACGCTTAGCCCCTACGTACAGCTACGGGCCGATGGTGCCAGCCAAGGTGGTCAGGTAATTGTCTGGTCCGATGGTCTTACCCAGTTTGAGGGCAGCATTACGGCACGGGGTGGTATTGGCCCTTCAGGGACTAGCGTACCAGCAGGCGGTTTTGTTGAGGTGTCGGGTAGAACGGGGTTGGCGTTCAATGGTAAGGTCGATACCAGCACGCCGTCGGGACAAGCAGGAACAGTATTGCTGGACCCCGCCGATATCAACATTGTTAGCGGCAACGGCATAAATACTGCGAATGTGTTGTACGAAACCGTGTTAGAAGGCTTGTTAGGTAATAACAATTTGGTGATTACGGCAACGAACAATATCATCCTACAAGACCTGGCCGACAATTCCCTAGATTTGCAGCCAGGTACGGGGGAGGTGCGTATTACTGCTGACTCAGACGGTAATGGTGCTGGCGCCTTTACTGTGGTGGATGGGGCAGATACAATTCGCACTTTTGGGCGAGATATTTTCATTTCGGGGGCTAGTGTACAGCTAGGGAGTATTAATACATCAGCGACGCCTGATTCAGATGTTGGCACGTTACCGGTGTCAGCTCGGGTGGTGGGGCAGACGGCAGGCGTTCCCCTATCCCGTCTATCGGGGCAGCTAACCACCCCAACCGATGTGGACCTCTACGAAATTTATCTCGACGGTACCACGCCGTTTTCGGCCACAACGGTGACAGCCTCTGCCAATCCCTCTTTGCCCGACACTCAGCTATTTTTGTTTGATGCTGCCGGTCGTGGGATCCTGGCCAACGATAACGACCCAGCCTGTAGCTGTCGGCAGTCTACGCTTTCAGGCGGGCTGGCGGCCGGAGTGTACTACCTGGGAGTGGCATCCTATGCCACAGAACCTACCAGTGCTGCTGGGGCCATTTTCCTGGACAGTTTTTCAACACTCGACTTTACCGCCTTAGAAACGCCGCTGCAGCCATCGCCGCTGACGGGCTGGGTGAGCCAACCCGGTATCCAAATTGGCGATTATGATATTGCCCTCACTGGGGTAAACGGGGTAGCGAGTGAGGTAACAGAACTGTCTTTATCCGACGGCGGGTCAATTACTGTAACCGCAACCCTGGGAAACATTCAATCCCAGCAGCTGACTACGGCGGCCACACGAACCGGGGGCGCTGTAACCCTGACAGCTATGGGCGGTTTGGAACTGACAGGCACTGTTAACACGCTGGGGGGGCAGGGAAATGCAGGGGCCGTTTCGCTGCAATCTGGCGATGATATTCGCTTTCGCCCCGGGGTGTCGGTATTGAGCCGAGGTCAGCTAGGGGGGCCATTAACCCTACAGGCCACCGGAGATATTTTTGTGGAAGGGGGGCTGTTATCTCAGCAGAGCACCACGGTCGGCGTACCTGCGGGGAATGGCGGTGGCTTTACGGTACAGGGCCGTTCTTTGCGATTACAAGATGGTGCCCAGCTGTTGTCAGAAACGCTGGGCAGTGCGACCCTGCAACCCTCTGAGGTCAGTGTATCGGGAGAAGTCTTTCTCGGCGGCTTTGGGGCAGTGAACTTGTTTAATCCCTTTTCGGTGTTAGGCACCCAGGTAGGCACTGGCGCAACTGGCGAAGGCGGTTCGCTGGTGATGAGGGTAGGCACGATGAGCGTGAATGATGCATCAGTGGTCGCAACGCGCTCCTTTGGTCGGGGCAATGCCGGGGATTTATCGATTTTTGGCAATGAAGTGGTAGTGGCGGGTGCGGTAGAGATCAATAATCCACTGCTGCTGCAAATTGGAGAAACGGTGTTTGAGAGTGAGCTAAGTACCGAATCTGAACGAGAAGAAGAAGAGATTTTATTTTTGGGGGGCATTAGCAACCCGGCTCCGTTTGCCCTCGGAGAGGCGAATGCCGGGGATTTACGCATTGAAGTACAGCGGTTGCGAGTGGAGAATGGCGGGGAAGTGTCGGCGGGCACACACTCTCGCGGTGATGGAGGGAATTTTACCCTGATTGCTGATGAGGTGATTGTGACGGGGCAAACCGTAGGAGAGCGCAGTGAACTGGGCACTGAAACGGTGCCGGAGTTTTTAGGGGCGAGACCGCCGGAAGGGAATGCCGGGAACTTGTTCATTCAGACCGATCGACTGAGTGTGACTAATGGGGGCCAGATCGCGGCAGCAACTTTGGCGCTGGGGGGCAATGCCGGACACATCGATATTGATGCTCGGGAGGTGGAGGTGTCGGGAGGGTTTGTCTATGGAGGGCAGATACGCAATAGCAGCATTGTGTCGGAGGTGTTGAATGCGGCGGCGGAACAGTCTCAGGGTGACACAACCCAAGATTTTGGCGGTGGCGGTGGCACGGTGGCAATTAATGCGCAACGGTTGACGGTGCGGGATGGTGGGCGCATTTCCACCAGTACAGCGGGCAATGGCGAGGCAGGAGATGTGGCCATTATGGTGCCAGAGATTGATATTTCCGGAGTGTTTACCCCCACAGTGGATTTAGCGACGGGAGCCACGCCTGCCAATACAACACCCGTGCACAGCGGTATTTTTGCCTCTAGCAGTGTGGTGGGGCAAGCTGCGGGCAACATCGACATTCAAGCGGTGCGTCAGCTGCGCCTGAGCGATCGCGCTGTCATTGAAGCAACCACCCAAGGGGAGCAGGGCAACATTACCCTGCAAGGGGGCTTGGTGCTAATGCGCAACGGTAGCCAAATCACCACCAATGCTCTCGGCACCTCTACTGGCGGCAACATTTCGTTGAATCTAGATCTGTTACTGGCAACGCCCATACTGGGCAACAGCGACATTACCGCCAATGCAGAAGATGGCTCAGGAGGGCAGATTAACATTGCCACGCGATTTCCGGTGTTTGGCTTTCAGCTGAGTGCAACGGATAGCTTTCGTGGTGCCAGTCTTACCCCTGGGGAAGTGCCCACTAATGACATTACGGCATTTTCCCAGTTCAACCCGGCAGTGGATGTCGGCACGGTGACAATTGTCCCCCCCGAGCTTGACCCCACGCCGGAACCGCCGCAGTTAGTGGAACTGGCGGATGCCAGCAATCGCATTGCCACAGGCTGTGTAGCTCAACAGGGTAATCGCTTTACCGTTAGTGGTCAGGGGGGTCTCCCTGTTGACCCGCGCCGGGGACTTAACAGTGGGCTAATTGCCCATGACTTGCGCCTGAACCCTACCTCAGAGCCGTGGCAAGCGGCAGGACTCGCTCGCTCGTTTCCGACTGTTCCCTTAGCCGATGCAGCCCCACTAATTGAAGCCCAAACTTGGACGCAAGCCCCGGATGGGACAATTCAGTTAATTGCCCCTATTGGCGAGAACGACCTGCGAGCTTCACTGCATGCTGCGCTGGCCTGTGCACGGTGATGAAAAGATGAGAAATCGTTGGCGTTACCTTGTTTTAGCTCTGTTAACGGTGCTGTTGTTAACGATAGCTCGGCCAGTGTGGTCGCAGCCGTCGGCGCACGTGTTAGGGCAACAGGCCTATGACCGAGGGCAGTTGGCCGCGGCGGTTACCCACTGGCAAACGGCAATGCGAGAGTTCGAATCGGTTGGGGATGTGCGATCGCAATCCCTTACAGCCGGCCACCTTGCGCTGGCCTATCAAGACTTGGGAGAGTGGGCAACGGCAGCAACTTGGCTAGAGCAGGCCCAACAGCTGGCCAATGCTCAAGACGATGCCTTTGTGATGGCTCAACTGCTGATGGTACAGGGCACCCAAGCTTGGTATCAGGGACAGGGGACTGAGGCGTTAGCTCGATGGCAGCAGGCCGAACAGCAGTACCAATCCCTAGGCGATGACACGGGTCTGTTACAGAGCCAAATCAATCAGGTGCAGGCACTACAGCTGTTGGGCAAACATCAGCAAGCGTTTCAGCAATTGCAACAATTACTGGAGAGCCTTCAGGCGCTACCCGCCAATTCCCTCAAGGTGATGGGCCTACACACCTTAGGAACAACATTACACGGCATTGGTGAATGGGAACAGGCGGCTGAAACTCTAGCCCAGGGACTAGCCCTAGCCAAGCAACTGCAGCTTCCTCTAGCCAGTAAGCTACACCTAAGTTTGGGAAATGTATTGCGTGCCCAGGGGAAGCTGGCTGAGGCACGGGTGCAGTACCAGCAGTCGAGCGAGCTGACAATAGATCGGTCTCTGTGGCTGACGGCGCAGTTAAATCAGTTGAAGGTCTTGATTGATCAGGAACAAGTAGCGGATGCGATCGCAATCCTCCCAAACATTCAAAACCAGCTCAGTCGGTTGCCCCCCAGCCGTGAGCAGGTGTATGCCCAGGTAAACCTAGGAAACAGTTTGATTCGCCTGGCGCAAATGGCGAATGTGCCGCCAGGTACGCTAGACCGTAGAGCCATTGCTGAGACCCTGGCCACTGCGGTAAACCAAGCCCGCAGCCTAGATGACCCTAAGGCCGAGGCCTACGCCTTGGGGGAACTGGGCCATCTCTATGAGATCAGCCAGCAGTGGTCAGCGGCATTGGAGCTGACCCAAACGGCAGCTCAACTAGCCCAGGCCCTGCAAGCCCGAGAAATTGCCATGCCGTGGCAGTGGCAGGCGGGGCGCATTTTGAAACAGTTGGGAGAAACAGAGGGTGCGATCGCGGCCTATGCCGAAGCGGTGGACTCGCTGAAAGCGCTGCGCCAGGATTTGGTGGCCTTATCGCCGGATGTACAGTTCTCTTTTCGGGAGCAGGTAGAGCCGGTCTATCGTCAGTTTACGCAGTTGTTGCTGACCGATGTGGACCGGCTGCCAGAAGCTAGGCGGCAGGCACAGTTGCTTCAGGCACGCCAGCTTATCGAAGATTTGCAGTTGGCCACGCTAGATAATTTTTTCAGGCAGGCTTGTATAGCGGGTAGCCCGCGCCGCATTGATCAGATTGATAGGGCAGCGGCAGTAATTTATCCGATTTTGCTAGATCAGGCCTCGGGCGAACAGCGGCTGGAGGTGATTGTTTCGGTGGCGGAGACAGGCACTGAAACAGGGGAACTGCTGCACTACAGGCGGCGAATAGCCCCCGGAGAGTCGCAACAGCTCTGGGAAACCCTACAGGCACGGCTCACCCTGCTGTATGACGTGGATGAGATTTTGCCAGCGGCGCAAACCCTGTATGAGTGGTTGGTAGCACCGGCGGAACCGCTGCTGGCGCGTCACCACATTCAGACGCTGGTGTTTGTGCCTGACCGCTTTTTGCGAAATGTGCCAATGGCGGTGCTGTACGATGGGCAGCAGTTTTTGATGGAAAAGTACACCCTTGCCTTAGCACCGGGGTTGCAGCTGTTACCCTCAGCACAGGCTGAGCCTTTAGACATTACCAATCGGCCCCAAATTTTGGCAAGTGGTCTGTCGGAGCAGCGGGATGGGTTTATTGCTTTGCCCAATGTGAAAAAGGAATTGGCCCAGTTGGAACAGCTTGCACCGACAGAAACCTTTTTGAATCAGGCGTTTGTTACGGCTAATCTCCAGGCCCAGTTGGAGGAAAATGCGTTTCCGATCATTCACCTAGCGACCCACGGACAGTTTAGCTCTAACTTAGACGATACCTTTTTACTAACTTGGGATCAGCGACTGTCAATTCAAGATTTGGAGATACTACTGGCTCGTCAAGACTATCGGCAACCGATTGAGCTGTTGATTTTAAGTGCGTGCCAAACAGCGCGGGGAGATAACCGGGCAGCGCTAGGCTTAGCGGGTATTGCGGTGCGGGCAGGGGCCAGGAGTATTGTGTCTACGCTTTGGTCAGTTGCAGATGATTCGACAGCTCGGTTAGTTACTGAGTTTTATCAGAATCTGACGCAGCAAACGACCAAGGCAGAAGCTTTGCGGCAGGCGCAGCTGAGTTTGCTGCAATCAACAGACTATCACCATCCTTATTTTTGGGCCCCGTTTGTCCTTGTGGGCAACTGGCAATAGATACGCTTCCTTAGTGTTGCAAAATGCTGTCAACCTCGGGCTCTTGTCCGGTGTTGATACGGGTAGCAAAATAATTGTTTAATAAGGCGGCGGCTCGATCAGCTTGACAAACGGGAAAGTAGAAGAGTAGCAATAATCGTGGGGAAGCCGGTGCTATCAGCGGCGCTATCGGTCGATAAGGCGCGTCTGACCCTTAATTTGGAGCTGGCGTTGCTTTATAATATAGCTAGGGCCATTTACGTTAGGATACCGAGTCAAGTGATTCTGCCTACCATAAAACGAAATGGCCCTAGAAATGACTGGGCAGCCTTGTTCTAACGGATCTGGCGGCGGCTATAGAACCGTCTGGCTTTACCAATAACTGTAATAAGAGAGAAGGGGAAGATTCAGTGAATTCTGCTCTGTCAGCCCCCACAGTTAACGTCAGGACAAACGCCGACATTATCATCATCGGTGCAGGTGTTGCGGGTCTAGCGGCGGGCTGCTACGCCCAGATGAACGGCTATCGCACGCAAATTTTTGAGCGACACAGCCAGCCAGGGGGGCTCTGTACTTCCTGGCAACGGGAAGGGTATATTTTCGATGGCTGTATTCACTATCTCTTTGGTTCTGGACTAGGTCAGCCTTTCCATCGACTATGGCAGGAGCTGGGCGCGGTACAGGAGCAAGTTTTTTTTCATCCGAAGGAACTGATGCGGGTAACAGAACCCGGCGGTCAGACACTGATCGCCTACGCTCACCCAGACCGGTTGGAAGCGCATCTTTTAGCCCTGTCTCCTAGGGATAGGCGGTTAATCAGAGCCTTTTGTAACGGCATTCGTACCTTTGGTCAGTTCGACCTGTCATTGCTGCAGCAACAGCCCAGGGCCTTGATGGGGCTATCGGATTGGGTGCGTTTATGCTGGCAAATGCTACCGTTTGCAGGGCCGATGGCTCGTTGGGGACGGCTATCTGCACAAACCTTTGCCCAACAGTTTAAGCATCCATTTCTGCAGCGGGCAATGCCCTACCTGTTTTCCTGGCCAGATATCCCAGTTGCGGTTGGCATGCTGTTGTTGGCCTATCTGCACAACCAGAATGCTGGCTTCCCCTTAGGGGGGTCGTTAGCCTTTGCTCGCACCATCGAGCATCGCTATCGGGCGCTGGGCGGCATCGTCCATTACAACGCCCAGGTTGAGCGGGTTCTGCTCCAGCGAAACCAGGCCGTCGGCATTCGCCTATACTCTACCGAAGAACATTTTGCAGGCCGAATCATCTCTGCTTGCGATGGGCACAGCACCGTCTTCAGCTTGCTGAAAGATATACCCGTACCGTCTTCACTCCGACATCGCTATGATGGTCGCCTGCCGGTCCGCTCTCAGCTGCAGGTTTCTTTAGGGCTCAACCGCGATCTTTCAGATACGCCCCACTGGGTAACCTACCTGCTCGATCACCCGGCTACATTAGCGGGCGAAGAACGGTACCGACTGGATATTAAACACTACTGCCACGATCGGTCACTGTCGCCGCCAGGGAAGTCAGTTGTCGTTATCATGATGGCCTCTTCTTACGACTACTGGCAGCGTATCTATGGCCGCACTCTTTACCATGAAGAGGAGAATCGTGTTGCAGCCCAGGTGATAGAACAGCTAGAGCCGCTTTACCCTGGCCTCAAGACCGATATGGAAACTATCGACGTCGCCACCCCCCTCAGCTACGAGCGATATACCGGGAACTGGCAGGGGTCTAGCTGCGGATGGCTGCTGACCCGGCAGACACTACCGCTATTGGTGAGAGGGGTAGCTAAAACGCTCCCAAGGCTGAGAAGCTTTTACATGGTCGGCCAGTGGGTAGAGCCAGGTGGTAGCTTACCGGTGGTGGCCCTGTCAGGACGCAACGCGATTCAGCAGATTTGCCACGAAGATCGCAAGAATTTTCGTGCCCTGTTGCCCTGATGAGCCCAGTTCAAGATATCGCGGCATCAGCAAACTGCCAGTTACACAGCTGAGTTGGCGGCGTCATCTGAGGGCTGGGGTAGCGGTACAAGTTCCGTAAATCCAGCGTTGCTGCTGGAAAAACAATCCAGCGCGTCTGTTCTTCGCCTGTCCCTTCTTCGTGGGCAACGCGCCCTTCGACTAGCATCAGACGAGCCTCGTCGTCCCAGGTAAAGGCCGTTTGAGGAATGTCTGTCCAGGGATGGGCTGACCAGGAAATTATCATGCCTTCCCCTTGAAATTGTGTTCCCGAGATCTGACCACGCAAGCAAACAAAACGACTACTGTGGGGATAGCCGTAATAGCCTTCTAGTTGGCGCCCCTGTTTGAAAATGTTGAGGCACACACCATCGCCGTCTCGCCAGTCGTCTGGGGGAGGTTCCGTGCAAAGCTGATAATGGCCGTCTGCCAAGCTAGCCAAAGGTTCTGTAGCGTTGAGCACCTGACTCAGCTGGCTCGCAAACACCCGCGGTTGAGCAAACAACAGTGGGACGAAGCTTGATAGCCCAACTACGAGACTCAACGCAAATGATAAATGACGCCAAGCCGACATAAAATGCCTCTAATTCTCTCAATTCTGATTGTATTAAGAGAAAATGATGAACTTGTGATGGCTTGCAGGTTTAGTCGCCAGCTTTAGCATCCACCGCCTTAATTTGGTCGAAGTATCTTAAGGTCTGTTCTGCTTCGTCAAGGTCTAATCGGCTAATTGCAAACCCCACATGAACAACAACGTAGTCATCTACTTGGGTCTCGGGTACGTAGGCTAGACTAACTTCTTTGATGATGCCACCGAAGCTGACACGACCGGTACGGTTGAGGTCTTCTCCGGTGATGCTGATGACCTTTCCTGGGACAGCTAGACACATGGGCGTTGTCCTCCGTTGGAGAGATAGCGAATACCGGCCAGAATCTGACCGACGGCGATGCCGCCATCGTTTGGGGGGATGCGCTGATGCCAGTAGGGGCTGAAAGCTGGGGCAAGATATTGAAGGGTGCGATCGCACAGATCTTTATTCTGAAAGCAGCCCCCGGTGAGCATAACCTGAGGAATATCTGCTCGCCGAGCGATCAGCTCAATCGCCGCCGCCAGCGTCTGATGAAAACGGGCGGCGATATGCTCGGATGG
>CAWUKV010000150.1:0-14227 GCA_963923025.1 uncultured bacterium | reverse complement strand
CGCTCTCCACAGCTCTGTTGCCTACCCTAATTTTTAGTCCTGACGCTGCACTAGTAGTCGCTTCGTGAATCCATAATGCAGTTGAGGCCATGTCTCAGCTAAATAGTCGCCCTACATCGCAGCTAAAACCAGGCAGCAGCGGCGAGGTTAAAGTGTCGCTAGCAAAAAGTGTTGTCACCAACTGAAGCAACCCCGGCTGACGACGATAAACCTCTATCTGCTGTAACCGCCAATCCAAAATCCAATAATCCTGAACACCCCGACTGGCATAAAGCTTGAGCTTGGTTTCACGGTTTCGTCGCTCGTTGTCAGTTCCAGCCGATAGCACTTCAACAATCAGCTCTGGAGCCATCGTCAAATGCCCAGATTCATATAAAGCCATCTCCAACCGCGCTTTGCTAATCCACACAATGTCTGGAATCACCATATCTGTATCAGTAAAGACAATGCCTGGTGAGATCGCGGCTTCCCCCAACACAGAAGATTCTGACCAGTTCCAAAGTTCTGTAGCAGTACGCGTAATCGTCTTCTGGTGGTTCCAGTGAGGTGCGCTGGTTACAAACAGATTTCCATCAATGATTTCGTAACGGTGGCTGCTATCAGTCAGCAGTTCGAGGTCTGTCGTGTTCCATCGAGGGGGAGAAGTAGCGCCCTGGGTCATCGGGAGCCCTTCTAAAGCGGCGGACCTATTCTACAGCGTTCGCATATAGTCAGCTGGGAACTGCACCTTTACACAACGCTTAACACTCACAAACACGCCTCCATAGAGCAGTCAAAATAGAAGTGTATCAATTGGCACAATCGCGGGATCGGTTGTAGGCCACATTGCAGGACTGAGGAACTGTTTGATTGTTCAGGAGTAAATAATGGTTGCATCAATGGAGGCTGTGAGTGAATCAAGTTCAGCCTACGAGTCGCTGACCCAGCGCATTGCTAAAAGCCTGCTAGCCGACACGCGGCAAAACCGCTCGTGGTTAGCCCAAGTGCGCGATCAGGTGCGGTGGGATGACAAACTGCTGGGCTTTGCTATGGCGAACCCTGCCCTGCGGGTGCAGCTGTTTCGCCTGATTGACTGCCTGCCCGCGCTGAAGACTAAGGCAGACATTGCCCGACACCTGCAAGACTACCTGACCCAAGACGAGGTCGAGCTGCCCAAGGCGCTAAAAGGGCTGATGAACTTCTCCCAGCCGGACTCGATGCCGGGGCAGATTGCGGCGCAGACGCTGTCTACTGCGGTGGAAACGCTGGCGAAAAAATACATCGCGGGCGAGACCAATACCCAGGTGATCAAAACCCTGGAACAGCTGCGCAAACAAAAGTACGCCTTCACCCTCGACCTACTGGGCGAGGCGGTGATCACCGAGGCCGAGGCCGAGGGCTACCTGAACCGCTACCTGGAGCTAATGACGCAGCTAGCCGAGGCATCCAAAGGCTGGCGCACCATCGACGGCGTAGACCGCATCAATGGAGAAGACCTGCCCAAGGCCCAGGTGTCGGTAAAGCTGACGGCGTTTTACTCGCAGTTTGACCCGCTAGACCCCACGGGCAGCGAAGAACGGGTGAGCGATCGCGTCCGTACGCTGCTGCGCAAGTCAGATGAGCTGGGCGTCGCCGTCCACTTCGACATGGAGCAGTACGAGTACAAGGCGCTGACTCTAGACATTCTCAAGCGGGTACTGACCGAGCCCGAATTTGCCCAGCGCCGCAACGTGGGCATGACTATGCAGGCCTACTTGCGGGACAGCTACGAAGATTTGCAGGGCATCATCGACTGGGCTAAAACGCGGGGCACGCCGCTGACGGTGCGCCTGGTGAAAGGGGCCTACTGGGACCAGGAGACGATCAAATCCCTTCAAAACCACTGGCCGCAGCCGGTCTACAGCGAAAAAGAATCCACCGACGCCAACTTCGAGCGGATGACCGAGCTGCTGTTGCAGAACCACGAGGTGCTGGACGCAGCAATTGGTAGTCATAACGTTCGGTCTCAGGCCCACGCCATTGCCATTGCCAAAGAACTCAATATCCCCCGCCGGAACTTTGAGCTGCAAGTGCTCTACGGCATGGCCGACAAACTGGGCAAAGCCATGGTCGAACAGGGCCACCGCGTCCGGGTCTACTGCCCCTACGGTGACCTGATCCCTGGTATGGCCTACCTGATCCGCCGCCTGCTAGAGAATACGGCTAACACCTCCTTTCTACGGCAAAACCTGGAAGAACGGCCCGAGGCCGAACTGATTGCCCAGCCCCAGTTTGCTGAAGAAACGGCCACGCTGCCGCAGGTAGAAGCCTTCACCAACGTCCCCGACACCGACTACGCCGAAGACCAGGCCCGTAGCGCAGCGCAGCAGGCCATAGGGAAAGTTAAAGAACAGCTCGGTCAGACCTACTGGCCCTGGGTGGACGGCGCAGAACTGAAGACGGATCAGACGGTGGAGTCCATTAACCCCTCCAACCCTGCTGAGCTGGTGGGTAAAATTGGCCTGCTGAGTCAAGACCAGGCCGACCAGGCCATCGCCGCTGCCAAAGCCGCTTTCCCCGCCTGGCGCGATACCCCGGCATCGGAACGGGCGGCTTGTCTGCGCCGTGCTGCAGAACTAATGGAAAAGCGCCGTCACGAGCTTTCTGCCTGGATTGTGTATGAGGTGGGCAAGCCTGTGCGTCAGGCCGATGGTGAGGTGTCCGAAGCTATCGACTTCTGCCGCTACTACGCCGACGAAATGGAGCGGCTGGACCAGGGCGTTGCCTACGACATTGCAGGCGAGACTAACCGCTACCGCTACTTCCCCCGTGGGCTAGCGCTGGTGATTTCGCCGTGGAATTTTCCCTTTGCCATTGCCACTGGCATGACCGTCGCCGCCCTGGTCACCGGCAACTGCACCATGCTGAAACCGGCAGAAACGTCATCCGTCATCGCCGCTAAACTAGCGGAAATTCTCGTCGAGGCGGGCATTCCCAAGGGCGTTTTCCAGCTCACCTACGCCAAGGGCTCCACCGTTGCCGCCCACATGGTCAACCATCCCGACATTCACCTGATTGCCTTTACGGGCTCCCGCGAAGTAGGCTGCCGCATCTATGCCGAAGCCGCCCAGCTGCGCCCCGGTCAAAAGCACCTGAAGCGGGTAATCGCTGAGATGGGGGGCAAAAACGCCATCATCATCGACGACAGCGCCGACCTGGACCAGGCGGTGCAGGGGGTGATCTATTCTGCCTTTGGCTACAGCGGCCAGAAGTGCTCGGCCTGTTCACGGGTGATTGTGCTCGACAGCATCCACGATACGTTTGTCGAACGACTGGTTGAAGCGACCCGGTCACTGAACGTGGGACCGGCAGCCGATCCCTCAACGACCGTGGGTCCGGTAATCGATGCCACAGCGCAAAAGCGGATTCTAGAGTTTATTGAGACAGGAAAAGGAGAAGGGGAGGTTGCGATCGCGCTTACCCCACCCGAGACCGGCTACTTTGTCGGTCCTACCGTGTTCAAGAATATCTCCCCTGACGCAACTATCGCTCAGCAGGAGATCTTCGGCCCAGTGGTGGCGGTGATTAAAGCCGACAGCTTTGACACAGCCCTAGAGATTGCCAATGGGACAGATTATGCGCTGACCGGCGGATTATATTCTCGTACCCCAGCCCACATTGAATGGGCACAACAGGACTACGAAGTTGGTAATCTGTACATCAACCGGGGCATTACCGGCGCAATTGTCTCCCGTCAGCCCTTTGGTGGCTTCAAGCTTTCCGGCGTGGGCTCTAAGGCGGGCGGTCCTGACTACCTACAGCAGTTTCTCGAACCCCGAGTGGTCACCGAGAACGTTCAACGTCAGGGTTTTGCGCCAATCGACGGTGTGGATCAGTAGCCCCAGACTCCTTTTTGTTTGATCTCTTTGAGAGGAATTAACTCAATAATGGAACGACGTGAATTTTTGACCTGGATGGGGGTCGGCGGTTTGGCCGCTTCCCTACCCGTCACCTTAGCGGCCTGTAACAGCGAGACTGCCGAGGTTGAGCCCGAGGCCACAGACGCTGCCCCAGAAGCGGCAGCACCGGACGCAGGCGGGGGCGAGGTTATCGGCACGCTCAGCGACCTGGAAAGCAACGGTTTCTTGCTGAACGAGTCGGCGAGCGTTGGTCCCGTTCTGGTGGTTGCCCAACCGGACGACCCCAGCGCTTTGCAGGCCGTAAACCCAACCTGCCCCCACGCAGGCTGCACGGTTGCCTGGGAAGGGGATGCGGCTGAAATGGTCTGCCCGTGCCACAATTCTCGCTTCTCTCCTGACGGTGCCGTACTCCAGGGCCCGGCTAACGAAGCGCTAGAAGCCTACGCTGTCTCCCTAGATGGCGACAACATCGTGGTCGGTCCGGCATAGCCCTGTTCTGCCACTTCAAAGTTAAGAGAGCCCGTAGATGTTGTCGTCTGCGGGCTCTCTTAACGCGTGGGTCAAGCGAGATATATTGCGTTCGTCGAGTTGCTAGGGACAGTTCCTGGCACTAAAGTCCTTGACGCTGGAGCCCCTCGACGCAGCCGAATGGGTCTACCAACCCTTCGACTGCTATAGCAGCTGCTAGATCCGTTAGGACAAGGCTGCCCAGTCCTTTTTAGGGCCATTTCGTTGTATGCCAAGCAGGATAGCTGTACTCGGTGTCATAACGTAAATGGCGCTAGCTATATAAACCTTGGCCACGTCCAGAACTGGAGTTTTTCCGGCGGGGAAAGCTACAGGTTTCAACTTGGACGCGGTTTATGTAATCGGTGATACAACTTTTAACGAGAACGCAGCTGGACGCTGTATATTGGGCAAGGACCATTTGGGCAGCCTAATTAGGCACTAGACCCAGCGCTCTCCTGACACCGTCACGTTGACTTTGATACCAGAACGAGACGGCATCCTTGTCCGTGACGCTTCAAGGTTTGTCGCCTGCGATCTTACGGGTCATTCGTCCCACCCAGAACAGCGCCATTGCCGTTAAACCATGAGAGCTGACCGCTTTTTATATCTGGTACTGGTCGTCGCGCTGATTGGCCTCTTCTACAATCTGCACCATTGGCACATCCCGATGACGGTGGAGGCCGACCTGGCTGAAGCGAGTCGGGAAATGCTGAGAACAGGCGATTACCTGCACCCTCGTCTCCAGGGCGTCGATACCTACCTACAGCCGCCGCTCACCTACTGGCTGTTGGCGCTGGGGCAATGGCTGTGGGGCGTCAACGTATTTGGCGTGCGTTTTTTTGTCCAGATTGCCTTGGCAATACAGGCCGTGCTGGTCTTTCATATTGCGCTGCGGCTGTTGGGCATTCCCCGTACGGCTCTGTTTGCCGGGCTGATCTACCTGTCCATGCCCCTGGTGATGTGGAGTTCGCGGGTGCTCTCGGTCGATACCTTTGCCACCACCTTCGAACTGAGCGCCGTGTACTGGCTGTTGGTGTATCAGCTGGAACGACAGCCCCGTGCGCTGTACGGGTTGGGCCTATCGCTGGGGCTCGGTGTCCTGACCGGGGGCGGACAGGTACTGATTTTGCCGGTGCTGATGCGGCTCTATATTGCGATCGCGGCTCGGCAATCCCTTTTACAGCAATGGCGTTTGATCAACTGGCCCCATACGTTTGCGGCTAGTCTCCTAGGTGTCATCATCGGCAGTAGCTGGTATCTGTATATCGGGATCGAGCAGCCGGATCTGTGGTCTGAGCTGTGGTTCCAGCATTGGCGGACGCTGTTCCCCGATGCCGCAGCGGTGGGGCTAGCCAGCTGGCAGTGGGCTGCGCTATTGGGCTGGGGGGCGCTGCCCTGGTTGCCAATTTTTATTGTGGGATTGTTTGGACCGCTTTGGAAGTTGCCCCGCTTGGGGCAGCTGGTCCTGTTTTGGCTATTGCCGCTGCTGGGGATCAAAATTTGGACCGGTACGCCAACGGCTCCGACACTGTTGCCAATCTTAGCCGGTATGTCGATTTTGGTAGCCTACCTGCTCCAGCAGCTGACGCGGCTGGAGGTGCGTCAGTACGGGGTGCTGTTTATGCAGCTGACGCTGGCGATTGGGGTATTACTACTGGGCATCCCCCTGGTTTCTCAGATTTTGGGCGAGGCTCTGGTCCTCAGCGGTCAGATGGCGACGGTGGCTGGGCTAATTGTCCTGGTAGGCATGGTGTTTTTTGGCCTGATTCGCGCCGGGGTAAGGTTTCGGCTAGTTGCGATCGCGCTCATTACCAATCTGTTGTTTCTGCTCTACGGCGGCTACCTGATTGCCGCTAACCCCTTTTGGGTCGAAACCACCGCACCGCTGGCTCAGTTTATTCGCAACCGCCAGCTTCAGGAACAGACCATTTTGGTGTTTGACCAGACCCTGCCTTCCCTGGCCTTTGCGTTAGACCAGGACCTCGTCACCATCGACAACGGCAGCGTCACACCCGACGTCACCTTTCAGACGCGCAGTGCCTGGCGTCAGCGGTGGGTTTCCACTCGCGATCCCAGCACGGCCCGTTTCCTGCGTCGGCTCATCAGCCAGTCCGCTGTGCTGGTCACGGAAGAGACCTTACCGGACCAGTGGAACTGGATTCAGACCAGCTACCCCGAAGTGGAAGCGGTGGGGCGTTGGCAGGTTCACTATCGGCTGCGCTAGGCGACGGCTGTGCTGGGGCAAGTGGCCTAGAACAGATGCGATCGCGGCTCTAGACACGACAGCGCGCTACAGCGGAAAGGCTCCGCCCAGCGGCCCCATTCCCGTTCTCGATTTATCTTTGCGTCGGTGCCGCCACTTGCGAATGGCGGCTGCTTTGCGCTGGACGGGCGTGGCGTACTTGTCCGGATCTAGCGGCTCGTCTAGTTCGGCCTCGGGCGCTTTTTGTACCGTGTTCAGGCAGGGCTCCAGGGCACTGTAGTAGGGCTCTAGCTCTAATGCTCGCTCGACCTCTTCCAGGCGGCTGTAACGCTCTTCCAAATCGCCAACCAGCATTTTGCTGAGGACCTTGTGAAAGTGAGTGGAAATGTTCACGGACCGCTGCCAGCGCAGTTCGTGGGTGTCAGGATCGACGTCAAACTCCATCGGAGATTTGCCCGTGAGCAGGTAGAGGCAGGTAACGCCCAAGGCGTAAACGTCGCTAGCGTAGCTGGGGCGTAGGGCCAGCTGCTCTGGCGGGGCAAAGCCCATGGTGCCAACGAACTGGGTCATGGGTGCAGGCGACTCAGAATCGGGCTCGTCGTCGTGGTTCAGGCACTCGCGCACGGCTCCAAAGTCGATGAGAACCAGGCGCTGATCGTCGCGGCAGCGAATGATGTTGGGCGGTTTAATGTCGCGGTGAATGACGCGGTTGTGGTGGATGTACTGCACCACCGGGATAATTTCTTTAAGAAACTGCTTGACCTTGGGCTCACCCTGCGCCCCGTGTTTGCGGATTTCTTTGCTTAGGGTTTCGCCGTGGATGTACTCCTGAACCAGATAAAACTCCCCCTTGAAGGTGAAGTAATCCAGCAGCATCGGCAGCTGGGAGTGACTACCGAGACGACCTAAAATTCTGGCCTCGCGCCGGAAACGCTGCTTGGCCCGCTCTAGGGCAATCGGGTTATTGACCTTGGGAAATAGCTGCTTGATGACGCAGAACGGGGAACCGGGCAGCATTTTGTCCCGCGCTAGGTGGGTGATGCCAAAGCCGCCCCGTCCCAAAATGCGCACCACTTCGTAGCGATCGCGAAAAAGCTGACCCGCTTCGCAAAGCTGCTTGAGACGGGGGTCACGCCGCCCCGGCGACCGAAAATCTGACATTTGCGGCAGTGAAGATGACATTTCTAAGCAGTCCGCAATCTAGAAGGAACACGCAGCAGCTTTCTGCCATCATTATGGCTGATAGCCCCCAGGGCTGTGATCGGGATCTCCCGGAGAAAAGCTGATCACCACAGAATTACAGCGCCATCGGGTCTAAGCACCGCCAAACTCGCCTCGGGTTCAGCCGTTGATTAAGCAACGGCTATTCAATCAACGACCATTCAATCAACGGCCATTAGGGGCAACGAAAAGCGAAAGGTACTGCCCTGATCCAGCTTGCTTTGTACCTCGATTTGCCCACCCTGAAGCTCGACTAGACGCTTACAGATGGCTAGGCCTATGCCGGTTCCACCCGAGTTTCGGTTACGGGAGGGATCAGCCCGCCAGAACCGTTCAAACACGCGGGGGAGATCGTCAGTGGCAATGCCCATACCTGTATCAGCCACGTCAACCCACAGGTGAGTAGGCGCTGGCAGCGGCGTCAGCCGAGTCGTTACTCTAATTTGCCCCGCCGCAGTATAGCGCAACGCGTTGCTCAGCAGGTTTACTAAAACTTGTTCGACACGAGCGGGGTCGGCCAGGACAGGCGGCAGGGTGTCGGGAAGGTCCAGATTGAGGGTGAGCGCGTCGTTTTCGCCCAGCTGCCCAGAAAACCGTTTAACCACTTGCCGCAGCAGTGGGGCAAGGTCTACCGACTGGAGCTGAATCGGCAAATGGCTGGCTTCCAGCTTGGAGAGTTCCTGAAGATCGTCCACCAGCCGCTGTAATCGAGTGGTTTCGCGGATCAGCCGACCGTACATTTCCGGCGAGTCCGGTACGGTACCGTCGGCCAAACCTTCCAGGTACCCACGAACAATCGTCAGCGGCGTGCGCAGTTCGTGGGTCAGGTCGCTGACCAGGTCGCGGCGCTGCTGCTCCACCGTTTCCAGATCGCTGGCCATGCGGTTAAAGCTGCGGCTGAGGGCGTCTAGCTCGGGAATATCTGAGGCGGGGACACGGGCAGATAGGTCTCCGGCAGCAAACTCCTGGGTAATAGAGCGCATCTGCGTCAGTGGCCTGACGATCCGCCGCGAGAAAATATAGCTGATGCCGCCCGCTGCCGCACCGCCTAGCACAATCGACCACAGCATGCCCCTGGCCCAGGCTTCCTCAAACCCATCCATCAACTGGCCGCGCATCTGCTGAATGCGAATGTTGCGGCCTTCGAGCTGCTTCAGGGTAATAACAAAGTAGCGTGGGGTAGACAAACGACTGACGCCCGCCAGCGCCAGAATGGCGACGCCCATGACCACCAGATGGGACACGAACAGGCGCGTCCGCAAAGGAAATCGGGCAGGGACCCGGGTGGGACGAGGGCGGTGATTCGACCCATGATTGTGGTGCTGTGACTCGTCTGGGTTCTGATTTTGGGTGTTGTCTGGGGCGCTAGTCTTCAAATCGGTAGCCAACCCCCACAACGGTTTTAACGTAGGTCGGCTGGGCCGAGTCGGGCTCAATTTTCTTGCGTAGGCGGGCGATGTGGGCGTCTACCACCCGCTCATCACCAAAGAAATCGCTGCCCCACAGCTTTTCGATCAGTTGGGTGCGGTTCCAAACCCGTCCGGGGTAGCTCATAAAGGTAGCCAGCAGATCAAACTCCAGCGGGGTGAGTTCTACCAGGCTAGGATTGCCATCTTCAATTTGAGTCGCGGTACGCTGGTCCAGGTCTACGGTAAAGTGCTGGGTCTGGTAGGTGTTGCTGGCCTGCTTTTCGCCCCGCAGGCTGCGCCGTAGCAGTGCTCGGACGCGGGCCACCAGCTCTCTTGGGCTAAAGGGCTTCACCATATAGTCGTCAGCCCCAGTTGACAGACCAATGATGCGGTCAATCTCTTCGCCCTTGGCCGTCAGCATCAGAATGTAAGGATCCTTAACACCGGACTGTTGCCGAATGCGGGTGCAGACTTCTAATCCGTCTAATTTGGGCAGCATCAAATCGAGAATGATCAGATCGGGTGCGAAGGACCTAAAACTTTCGAGGGCGGTGATGCCATCGCGGCAGATCTGACAGTTGAAGTTTTCATTCTGCAAGTAAAGCTGTATTAGCTCAGCAATATCGGCTTCATCTTCCACAATCATAATGTTCATAACTCATCTCCCCTGCTGCGATCGCGCCATGACAAACACAGCACCGCCACACCTTTCCCGTCTAGCACACAATACTTAATCCTCACAGCATCCGATCCGGTCGATATCAAGCTTTAATTTTTACGCTGGTCTCTATCAATTAGCGCCAGTCTAGGCGATCGCTGCCTGACCTTGCATCTACTCTTCGGGCTTTTGCCCCACACCCTCCCAACAGGACTCACGCCATGAAACCGTCACTCTCTGCCCCTACGCTGACTGACTTTGCCGCAGCGATCGCAGCAGAGTTTAATCAATCTGCAGGCCTGCCGGAACCGGTCAATATTCGGTGTGCCGTCAACCGCGGCAAGCTGATGGTGCTGGCACAGCATGCTGCCCGTGAGGGGGTTTCGTCCCGTCAGGTGTTTGCCCATCTAGAAGATCAGGTCCGGCAACAGCTCGACATTCTGGGGCGACCCGATGCTGTTGTAGACGCGAGTGAAGCAACGCCGCTGCCGGTGCAGCTCTATGCCAAGCAAACCGGACAGCCCCGTCCCTACGCAGCCCATCGTTTTAGCTGGCAGGGTGGGTTGGGTATGGCCACTGCCGGAGTCACCCCCCCAGAGCGCGCTACAGAGGGCGCTACAGATAAGGTTACGGCAGCTGAGGCCGCAACCAATAGTGGACCGTCCATTGTTACAGATGACATTACAGACGACATTGAAGAGGCCACTGGCCCCAGCAGCAGCGCAAACTCAGAACCGTCGGTGCTACCCGCCGACAGCGACACAGCTGGCGACTCTCCCCTTACCCATCCCGATAGTCAGGACCATCGTGAACCGGTCCCCATTCCCACCATCGACAGCACCGTTGACTATCCCCAGGACACCGACACAATCGCGCTCAATAGTCAGGGCGAGCCCGTTATTGAGCAGCCCGGTATTGAGCAGACTGCCCCAACGACAGAAGCCCTAGAAACAGTAGACGTCGCTAGCGCAGAAGCTGTAGCAGAACAGCGGGTTGAACCATTACCCGCTGAGGACGCAGCTGCGATCGATAGCGAAACCACAACGGAAAGTGGGCATACCCCGGTCCCCATGGGGCGATCTACCGAGGCCCTGCCAACGAAGCACACCGAAGACGACGACGATGTGCCGCCAGAAGAGATGATCTTTCTGCCGGATGAGGTCGAGGACGATGCGGCCAACCGGCCAGAATCTGTGCCCATGTGGGACGGGACCTTTAGTGCAGAAGACCTGTATGACCGTACCGACGGCGATCCGAACGTGGCCACCGTCGATGAGGAAGAGGTTCTCACCCAGACCCCACAGCGTCGCCAGCCCAAGTCGCGACTGTGGGCTGCCGGACTGATCGGAGCTGCCGTTGTTGGGACAGGGCTGTATATGCTCACTCGGCCCTGTGTGTTGGGACGGTGCGATCGCATTGACCGGTCGCAGTCTCTCGGCGATGCAGCCCTGGTAGAACTGGCCGACAATCCCTCGCCGCAAACGGTGCAAGACATGCAGCAGCAGCTGGGCGAAGCCGTTGATTTGCTAGAGCCCATTCCGGTCTGGTCCATCCACCACAGGCGCGCTCAGGAGCCCTTGCAAACCTACCAGCGCCAGCTCACCGATCTCGATAGCGTGATTGCGGCCCAGCAAGATGCCACTGCTGCTGCCGAAGCAAGCCAGTCTCCCCCTCATCCCATTGAACACTGGCAGACCGTTACGGCCCAGTGGGAAACCGCCATCGCCCGCCTCCAAAGCATTCCGCCCGAAAGCCCCATCTACGAAGAAGTTGTTGCGCCCAAGCTAGAAGAGTACCAAACCAACCTCACCACAATTCAGGGCCGCATCGACGCCGAACTGGCGGCTGACACGGCTGTCAACCAGGCCACCCAGTCGGGCTCTCTGGCCACGCAACAAACCCAGGTTGCCACTAACCTTGCCACCTGGGAAACGGCCCTAGAATCTTGGGAAACTGCCGTTCGTCAACTCAAACAAATTCCTCAGGGAACCCTGGCCTATGGCGAGGCGCAGCAGCTGCTGCCCGAGTACGAAACTGAGCTGAGCCAGGTGCGCACCCGCACCCGTGAAGAACGGATCGCTGACCAGTTTTACCAAGAAGCCGCTCAGTTCGCCACTGAGGCCCGCCAGTATGAAACCGAAAATCAGTGGACGCTGGCAATGATGCACTGGCGCGATGCGGTTACCCAGGCTGAGGGCGTCCCAGAAGGGACCGCACTCTACGCCGAGACGCAAAACTTGCTGGGCACCTACCGTCCGGCACTGACCCAAGCGCAGGAGAATCTCCGTCTGGCCCAGCGCTACCAGAAGGCAGAAGCTGACTTTGTTAAAGCCTGCGGTAGTGCCAGCCAGCTGTGCAGCTACACGCTAAGGGGCGGCAAGGTGATTATCCGTCTGGCCGAAGGCTATGACGATCTGGTTGAACTCTCGATTACGCCACCGGACCAGCGCGCGATCGCGGCCGCCAACACCAGCCTGACCGCACGTGCTAATCAGCTCTTTAGCGATCTGACGAATATCGGCAAACGGACACAGATCCCCATTGAGCTACAGGACAGTAACGGGGCATTTATCGCTCGGTTCAAGCCCGAGCTGAATGGGTACGTCAAGCACTAGGGCAGATCCCACAGTGGGTCATACCCGGATTCCACAACAACATACAACAACACGGTCATTTACTTAGGCTTGGGTTCTAGCGGCTTGGGTTCTAGCGGCTTGGGTTCTAGCGGCTTGGGTTCTAGCGCAGATCACGGCTGTGAACAAAAGGCATGTGTGTCTGGGAAATGATCGTACAACCTCAGTAAGGCGATGCACAATTGTAGAAGCCTGCACGAGAAAGACCTTCATGCCCATTTCCGTTGCCTTAATTGCCCACGACAGCAAAAAAGATGACATCGTGGCCCTTGCCCAGAAATATCGCTCGATTCTGTCTCGCTATCATCTGATTGCGACAGACGATACGGGCCAGCGGGTTGAAACGACCACCGGCCTGACCGTCGAACGCCTTGCTCCCAGTGTTCAAGGCGGAGTGCTACAAATTGCCGCTCGTGTCGTTTCTAGAGATGTTGTTGGCGTCGTCTGCTTGATGGACCCGCTCACCCCTCAGCCCCATGAAGCGGACTGTCAGGCCCTGGTGCGAGTTTGCAACCTTTACGATGTTCCCCTAGCGACAAATGTTGCGATCGCAGAATTGGCCATTCAAGGCGTTGCCAAACGTCGAGAAGCCTACCTCATCTTCAACCCGGTTGCAGGCCAAGGCAATCCGGATCGCGATCTGGCCTTGATTCGGCAAATCTTAGAGCCTCAGGTCAATCTCCATACCATTTTTACCCAGCCCGATATCAGCCCGGTAGACCAGGCCAAAGAGGCGATTGCCGCTATTCGTACGCTTCAAGATGAGGACCAACCTGGCTGTATTATCGCGTCTGGTGGAGATGGGACGGTGTCTGCCATTGCCGGAGCAACCTTCGAAACAGGCATCCCGTTGGGCGTCATTCCCCGAGGGACTGCGAACGCATTTGCTGTGGCCTTAGGGTTGCCTACCGATCTAAAGAAAGCGTGTGAAACAATCGCTGCTGGGAACACCCGCATGGTAGATGCCGCGTTTTGCAACACAATTCCGATGGTATTGCTGGCTGGGGTAGGATTTGAGGCCGGGATGGTCAACAACGCCAACCGAGAACTCAAAAACCGTCTGGGTGCCCTTGCTTACATTATGTCAGGGGCACAACAGTTTTTTACCCAGGAAGACTTTAAGGCCACCGTTGAAATTGAAGGGCAGGTTCTGGAGTTCAAAACAGGAGCGGTCACCGTAGCCAATGCTGCTCCGCCAACCTCGGTGATGGCTCAGGGATTTGGCGAAGTGATTCCTGATGATGGATTGTTGGAGGTGACCATTCCGGTATCCAAGACGATACTGCAAAGTCTGAATACGTCAGCTACGCTGTTTGCCGCTGCATTGTCCAAGTCAGAGTTTGCAGATGACAACTTAGTCCGCCTCCGCACCGAGCGTCTCAAAGTCACAACAGATCCACCTCAGGCGTTGGTGGTAGATGGTGAAATTTTGGAAGCCAATCCGATTGAATTTACCTGTATTCACAATGGACTGACAGTGTTTGCGCCGCTGTTAACCGTTTAGGACCGGGCTAGGTATAGCAAGTTTCAATGTAATTGAAACTTGCGCCTCGCTTGACCTGCTGTTCTGACGGGCTTTTGCCAGCATAGAACGAGTCAAGTCAAGCGAGAAACGCTATATTCTCGTCATGGATGAACACCAAACTTCAATGTTTGTCGCATTTATTACCCGTAGGGTGCTGGCGCAAAGCGGTAGATTGAGATTCTAGCTAGGG